>CAZCGG010000259.1:4203-6070 GCA_964498135.1 uncultured Candidatus Moduliflexus sp. | reverse complement strand
AAGATGGCGGCATCGAGCCGCCGCTGCTGCAAATCGTCTGCGACGCCCTCTATCAGCACGCGCAGCGCGACGGGCGCAGCGTCGTGGATATGCGGGATTACGAGGCGGTCGGCGACGTGACCGGCGCGTTGGGGAACTATCTCAACGAGAAACTGCGCCAATTCGGAAAGAGTCAGCCTGCCGCCCGCGCCGCGCTGAAAGCGCTGGTCACGGCGGAAGGGACGAAACGGGCATCCTTTGTTCCCGAACTCTGCTCGCGCATCACGAGCGCGGGCGTGAGCATGACGGAACATGAACTGCAAGAGGAGTATTTGAAGAAATTCGTTTCCTACCGCTTGGTGCGCGTGGATGAGGTCGAAGGCGCGGCGCGGTACGAACTCAGCCATGACTATCTTGCCCGGCACGTTGAGGCCTGGATTGAAGAGAGCGAGCGCGAACTCACGAAAGCCTTAGAACTGATTGACCGCGCGTATGAAACCTATCAGGCGACTCGCGTTTTGCTCGAACGGAGCGCGTTGCAGGCGCTCAAGCCGTTCGAAGCGCACATCGCGCTGCCGCCGGAGAAACAGGCGTTTCTCGACCGCTCCAAAACCGAAACCCGAAAGCAGCGGCGCGGTCTCTGGCTGAACATCGCGGCGGCGTTGATGGCGGTGGCGCTGGCGGTGGGCGGCGGGTTTGGCTATCGGCTGTTCAGATCGTATGAAGAAACGCAGGCGCAGCGCGACCGCGCCTTGACTGAGGAACAAAAAGCGAAACGGCAGACAAAACTCGCGCAAACCAATCTCCAGCAGGCGCAAATCAATGAAGCCGAAGCCTTGCTTCAAACCACCAAAGCCCTGTTTCTCTCGCACGATGAGTTAGGCGCGTTGCTGACGAGCGTGAAAGCGAACAAACAGGCGCAAACCGCGAAGGCGTCGCCAGAGCTTCACGAGCAGATCGACGCCGCCATGCGCGACATTGCGGATGGAATCGCCGAACGCAACCGGCTCGAAGGCCATGCGGATTTCGTGACCGGCGTCGCCTTCAGCCCGGACGGGACGCGGCTCGCGTCATCCAGCGCCGACGGGACGCTTAAACTCTGGAATGCCGCTGACGGCAAGCTCATTCGGACGCTCTACGGTCATGCGGGCTGGGTCGTCAGCGTCAATTTCAGCCCGGATGGCGTGTTGCTCGCTTCCGGCGGCGCGGATAAGACTATTAAACTTTGGAATAGCGCGGATGGCAGCGAAATCAAGACGCTTTACGGCCATAGCGGGAGCGTCGCAAGCCTCAGTTTCAGTCCAGACGGCAGCCTGTTGGCATCAGGAAGCCTCGATTATACAATGAAACTTTGGCAAGTGAGCAACGGGCTGGAATTGCGGACATTCGAAGGGCATACCGGCGCGATTAACAGCGTCGGCTTCAGCCCGGACGGGACGCTGTTAGCGTCATGCAGCGAGGATAAAACCGTCAAACTCTGGCAGGTGGCTGATGGCAAGGAGATTCGGACAATATCAGGCCATAATAAAGAGGTGTTTGGCGTCAGTTTCAGCCCAGACGGGACGTTGCTGGCTTCGAGCGGCAAAGATAAGATGGTTCGGCTGTGGAAGGTCAGCGACGGCGCGAAAGTCAGAACATTTCAGGGGCATACCCGCCTGGCGCGCAGCCTCGCGTTCAGCCCGGACGGGACGCGGCTGGCTTCCGGCAGCGAAGACGCGACCGTCAAACTGTGGAACGTCGCGGACGGCGCGGAACTCAAGACCTTCGCGGGACACGGCAATACGATCTTCAGCGTGAAATTCAGTCCTGATGGCGCGTTGTTAGCGTCTGCCAGCAAAGACAAGACGATCCGGATTTGGCAGGCGGCGGAAGGGGATGAACGCCGCAC
>CAZCGG010000259.1:0-4103 GCA_964498135.1 uncultured Candidatus Moduliflexus sp. | reverse complement strand
TGCGCGGTCATACCGGCTGGGTGCAAAGCGTGAGTTTCAGCCCGGACGGGACGCTGCTCGCGTCTGGCAGCGACGATCAAACGATTAAACTGTGGCAGGCTGCTGACGGCGCGGAACTCCGCACGTTGCGCGGTCATACCGGCACGGTCAAAAGCGTGAGTTTCAGTCCAGACGGGACGCTGCTCGCGTCCGGCAGCGACGATCAGACGATTAAACTCTGGAAGGTGGCGGACGGCAGCGAATTTCAGACGCTGCGCGGTCATGCGGGTTGGGTGAACAGCGTCAGTTTCAGCCCGGACGGAACGCTGTTAGCCTCAGGCAGCGCGGATAATACGATTAAATTCTGGCCGGTGACGCAGACCGGCGTGGCGGCGCGCAGTTGCGCGTGGCTGCGTAATTATCTGCGCGCCAACCTCGCGCTCCGCGACGCGGATCGCCTGTGGTGCGAGGAGGAAGAGCTTGCCGCGTCTCGTCAGCAAGTCCAAAACAACCCGCAGCATGCGGACGCCTGGAATAACTTGGGCGTGATCTTACAAGCGCAGGGCAAGCTTGATGACGCGCGGGCGGCGTTTCAAAAACAGGTCGAAGTCAATCCGACGCACGCCGACGCATGGGATCATTTAGGCGAGGTTTGGCAAGCGCAAGGCAACTTGGAGGAAGCGATCCGCGCCTATCAGCAGCAAGTCGCGGTCATGCCTAATCATGAAAAGGCATGGCGCAATTTAGGGTTGGCGTTCCAACGACAAGGCAAGCAAGACAACGCGCTCGCCGCGTTCCAAAAACATGCCGAGATTTTACAGGCCAACGGCGAATTGGATAATGCCATTGCCGCGTATCAAACACTGCTTGAAGTGAATCCGGCGGATGAAGCGGCGTTATATCAGATGGCGCGGGCGTTCCAGAAACAGGGCAAATTGGACGATGCGATTCCCGCGTTCCAAGCGCTGCTGAAGGTGAATCCGGCCTATCCGAACGCCTGGAATGAGTTAGGGCGGGCGTTTCAGAAACAGAGTAAATTGGATGAGGCGCTGGCCGCTTTCAAAAAGCAGACTGAGGCGACGCCCGACCATGCGGACGCTTGGAATAATTTGGGGCTGGCGTTGAAGCAGCAAGGCAAATTGACTGACGCGCTGGCCGCCTTCCAAAAGCAGGTCGAAGTCAAACCTCACCATGCCGACGCCTGGTTCAACTTAGGCGATACGCTCTGGAAACAGGGAAAAGTCAAGGAGGCATTGGCGGCGTTTCAACAGCAGCTTGCCGTTAATCCGTCCCACGCGATGGTTTTCCAAGAGATGAAAATGATCGCGTTATCGCTCTCCATGCAAGGGATGATGGGCGATAAAAAACAGTTCGATTCGGCAATCAGCGTGTTTCGAACGCTGCTGGCAATGAATCCCAGAGAGTTCGAACTGTGGAATGTATTGGGCGATACCTGTTTTCAGGCGGAGAAATTAGATGACGCTATCGCCGCGTATCAATCGCTCGCGGAGATGAAGCCGGATTATCAGGATGTCTGGAAAAAATTGGGCAACGCCTTCGAGGAACGCGGCAAAACGGACGAAGCCATCGCCGCGTATCGCAAGCAAGTGGAAGTGACGCCTGAGCATCAGGACGCCTGGTATCAGTTAGGATTTACTTACCAGATGCACGGAAAAAAGGAAGAGGCGTTAGCGGCATATCAACAGCAAGTGACAGTCAATCCGACGCATCAATGGGCATGGGGAAACATGGGGATGATTCTCGAAAACCAGGGCAAATTAGATGACGCGGTTGCCATGTATCGCAAGCAAGCGGAAGCCAAGCCCGACCATGTATATGCCAGATTCCAAATGGGACAAATTCTTGTAAAACAAGGCAAGTATGACGACGCAATTGCGGCATACAAAAAGCAAATAGAAACCGCGCCCGCGTCGTGGGCATGGCAATGGATGGGTATCGCACTCTGGAAACAAGGGAAATTGGATGAAGCGGCCGCCGCCTTTGCTGATGGATTGAAATTGGAACCGGATAGCGTAGATTTATTAAGCAGTGATGCGAAGTTGGCCTTTGTGCAAGGCGATCTGACGCATGCTCAAGAACGCATTGACAAAGCCTTGACGTTGGTGAAACCCGACAATCAGTGGTTTGCGATTATTCCGTTTTACGCCTATCTGCTCAATCCGGCGCAAGGATATGATCCGGCGCTGACCGCATTGAACGGCATGCAGCCGACGGTCAAATTTACGCAGGATTTCTCCTTGATGACGCCCGCGCTTGACCGGCTGGATGCCTCGACGCGCCAAATCGCGCAGCCGTTTATCGCGCTGTTCGAAGGGAAAATTGACTTGCCATTGTTCTGTCAGAAATTGCTTGAAGGAAATGCCAATCAGCCCCACGCCTGGTTCTTGTTAGGTTCGGTGTTGGATGCTTCCGGCAAATCGGATGAGGCGATTAGCGCGTTCCAAAAGGTTGTGGAAATGAAACCTGATTATGAGCATGGCTGGTTCAAGTTAGGGAATGCGTTCTTTAGCCAACAGCAATGGGAGAAAGCGATCTCGGCGTATAAAAAACAATTGGCATTCACGCCAAATGATGAATCTTCATGGATGATGTATGGCTATGCGCTTTGGAAAGATGGAAAATTGGAAGAGGCGGCGAACGCTCATGCTGAAGGCTTGAAGGTGAATCCGAAGCATCTGAGTTTATTGTTAAATGATACTGAATTGGCACTCATACAAAATGACGTGGCTCGATGTCAGGATCACATTCGGGTTGCTATGCCATTAGTCGCCCCAGACAGCGAATACTTTGCCGCCTTCAAGTTCTATGAATGGCTATCGAATCCCTCAACCGGTTGGGAAAACGTGTTGACCGCAATCACTCAATTAGCCCCAACCGCTAAATTTACCGGTTGGGAGTTTTCAACAACCTCACGTCTTGTAGAACGGTATGACCCCGCGACGCGGAAGGCCGCGCAGGAGTTCATCGCCTTTTTCGAGGGGAAGATTGACCTGCCGACGCTGAAAGCGCGCTTAGAGCAGACGCCATAGCGAATCGTTGTTCATGGAGGTTTCAGCGCAAACCTGTTTTTTCTATTGACAGGTTTACCGGGATTCGGCATATTCTGGCATATTGGCCGAGAAATATCGCGGGCGCGGCAACGCGATCATGCGATGCGCCCGATAAAAAGTGAAAAATGGGAGAAAACCAATGTCACCTATCCGTTTGAAAAAATTATGGAAAGGCGATGTGTCCGCCTTAGTCGAACGGCTCGCGCAGGCGGCGCGCGCGCCGATAGTCGTGCTGGACGAACGCGAGGCGGTCTTATTGGCGACGGAAAACGCCGTCGCCGACGCGCTGCCGAAATTTCCCATCACGCTGGAAGAAGAGGTGTTGGGCTGGGTCTGCGGCGACGCCCAATCCGCCTCGGCCATCGCCGATCTGCTCACTCAGTTCGCCAGCCGGGAATACGAAAAACGGGCGTTGAGCGCGGAAACGCTGGAACGCTACAAGGAAATCAATCTGCTGTATAACATTTCGCAGAAAATGGCCTCCTGCCTGAATCCGCGTGATGTCGCGGCGTTGGTTATCGAGGAAGCCCGCAAATTGATCGCCGCCTCCAGCGCGTCGGTCATGTTAGTCAATCCGCAAACGGGAACGCTTGACATTCTCGCCGCGTTCGGCACGGCCAGCCAGCCGAAAGTCGCCCTGAGAGTCGGCGAAGGCGTGGCCGGAAACGTCGCGCTAAGCGGCAAAGGCGTCATTCTCAACGATGTCCGCGCCGCGCCTGAATTCGTTGAAGGCGGCAACGAAGTCGCCTCGCTGATTTGCACGCCGCTGCAAGTTGAAAACCACACGTTCGGCGTCATGAACATCAGCAACGACACGCCGGTGCAATACACCGCCGGAGACTTGAAATTGGCGACCGCGCTTTCCATGCAGGCCGCCGTTTCGATTGAGAACGCCCGGCTGCACGCAGAGCAGTTAGAGCGGGAACGGCTGGTCAAAGAATTGGAAATCGCCCGCAACATCCAGCAATCGCTGCTGCCGAACAGCACGCCGGATTTCGCGGGCGCGGACATCGCGGCGATGTCGCTGCCCGCGAAGGAAGTCGGCGGCGATTT
>CAZCGG010000258.1:0-6081 GCA_964498135.1 uncultured Candidatus Moduliflexus sp. | reverse complement strand
GATGTCGCTCTATTTCGCCATTGCGCAGGGCGCGACGATTTTGATGACGCAGCGGCTCGGCGGAAAAAAAGAATCTCACGCGCGGCGGATCGCGGAAACGGCGTTTTTTTATAACACGCTGCTTGCCCTGCTGTACGGCGTGTTTTGGTATCTGGCAGGCCGGAAAATTTTGGAGCTTGTCGGTGCGAAAGGCGAAGTCCTTGAGCTTGGCGCGCAATATCTGGCCTGTTTAGCGATCCAATTTGTCACGCTCGGACTCGGCTTCGCGGCAGGCTCGGTGCTGCAAGCGCAGAATCGTTTTGCGTTAGTGAGCGCGGTCGTGATCGGCAAAACGCTGCTCAATATCTTTTTGGATTGGGCCATGATTTTCGGCAAATGCGGGTTTCCTGAAATGGGCGTTGCCGGTTCTGCGCTGGCAACGTCCATCTCATCCATCGTCGGCGACTTGGCGATTGTTTCTCTGCTGCTGAGCAACCATTCGCTGCTGCGCATTCGCCTGAAAGGGGTGTTTGCCAATAACGTCGCGCATCTGCGGCGCATCGGGCGGATCGGCCTGCCGTTAGGCATGGAATACATTTTATGGATGCTCGGCCAAACCATTCTGATCGCCATGATGAACCGGGTGGATAACATGGTCAGCGGCTATTTCGGGGTCGTGAACACGCTGCTCAACCTCTCCGTCCATATTTACATCGGCATTGGAACCGCGAACATGATGCTCGTCGGCAAGGCGGTCGGCGCGAAGCAGCCCAAAGAAATGCTGAAAGCGACGAAGTATTCGCTGCTCTTCACGATGGCCTTATGCGTCGTGATCGGCGCGATTTTCCTGCTGTTTCCGGTCAGCTTGATGTCCATTTTCGTCAAGGAAGCCGATTTGCAGGTCAAATTGGCCGCATTAGCCCCATTGCTCGCCGTGATTATCTTTCCGAAGGCGATCAACATCGTCGGCGGGAATTCCATTCGCGGCATGGGCAAGACGACGTGGCTGATGGTGACGCAACTGCTTGGCACGATCATCATTGCCGCGCTCGGCGCTGCGTTCTTGTTCGGGCTAAAGTGGGGGCTGACCGGCATTATGATTGCCGTGCTGATTGATGAGCTTTGGCGGGGCAGCGCGAACCTGATGTATTTCTATCGTTCTCGCGCCGAAACGCCCGCCTAAACGCGCCCTCCGCTTTTCGGGCGGGCGTCCGCCGCGCTGCTCCAATTCATCAGCACGACGCCGGAAATGACGAGAACGCCCCCAACCAGCAGCGACCACGTCATCGGCTCGCCAAGCAGCAAGACCGCCATGATAATCGCGCTGATCGGCACAAAGTTGATGAACAAGCCTGCCTTCATCGCCCCAATCTGCTGAATGCCTTCATAAAACCAGAAAAAGCCTACTACCATGCCGAACACGGCGAGATAGGCGATTCCCGTCCACACCCGCCAATCATACGACGGCGCGGCCTGAATTCCGCCTTCAATCAGGGCGAACGGCAGCAGCAGCCCCGTGCCGATCAGCACCGAATGCGTCACGGAATGCAGCGGCGACAAATTGCGCATCACGGCTTTTCCAAGCAGCGAATAGGCCGCCCATGTCGCCACGCAGCCGAAAATGTAAAGTTCGCCGACGCCGATGCCGCCTTGAAACACGCTTGCTGGATTCCCCCGCGTAATCGCTAACGCCGCGCCGCTGACCGACAGCAGAATCGCCGCCACGCGCAGCGGCGTCAGGCGCTCCTTGAAAAAATAGGCCGACAGCAGCGCAATGACGATGGGGTTTTGCGTCACAATCACCGACGCTCGCCCCGCTTCAACCAGTTTCAGTCCTTTGAAAAAGAAATAATTATAGGCGAAAATGCCCGTCAAGCCGAGCAGAAACAGGGGAAAAAGCTGCTGTTTTGCCGGAATCGGGAAGCGGCCTTCTTTGAGCCGAATCACGAGCAGCAGGCAGAGCGACGCCATGATAAAGCGGAAAAATGCGGCGGAAAACGGGCTGACTTGCTGCGAAACCACGCGCCCGGCGATGAACGTTCCGCCCCAAAAGATGGCCGTCAAGACCAATTTCACATACACTTGAATGCGCGAGATGTGTTGCATGAATCGGTTTCAAAAATCGTACGCGGAAATGTCAAGAAGAAAGCCGCGTAACCCTCTTTTTTCCTTGACAACCCTTGCAGACGCATCTGAACAGGATTGCTCAAGGAGTGTTTTCGCCGTCAAATCAAGGGGGGACACTCCTGAATGTTGATAATCATGCTGTAATTTTTTTCACCTTCATAGGAGGGAACGATTATGATCGTCGTGCATGTCCACGTTCACGTCAAACCCGAATGTGTGCAAGATTTTATCGAGGCCACGATTGAGAACGCGAGCAACAGCCTGCAAGAGCATGGCATCGCCCGGTTCGACGTGACGCAGCAGAAAGACGACCCGACGCGCTTCGTGCTGTCGGAGGTTTATTACACCGAAGACGATCCGGCCAAACATAAGGAAACATCGCATTATCAAGCGTGGAAAGCGGCGGTTGAGCCGATGATGGCGGAGCCGCGCGCGAGCGTGAAGATGGACAGCGTGTTTCCGTATGATGACGGCTGGAAAGTGCAATGATGACATTCGAATTTGCGACGGCAGGCCGGATTATTTTCGGCGCGGGCGCGGTGCGGCAGGCGGGAACGCTTGCCGCCAGCATGGGCAAGCGGGCGTTCGTCGTGACCGGGCGGACGCCGGAACGCGCCGCGCCGCTTGTGGCCGCATTGAATGCGCAAGGCATCGCGCATGAACTTATGCCGGTGGCGGGCGAGCCGACGACGGACACGGCGCGCGACGGCGCGGACATGGCGCGAAAAAGCGGCTGCGACATGGTGATTGGCATGGGCGGCGGCAGCGCGCTTGACGCCGGAAAAGCGATTGCCGCGTTGCTGACGAACGGCGGCGATCCGCTCGATTATCTTGAAGTGATCGGCAAGGGAAAGCCGGTCAGCCAGCCGCCCGCGCCGTATTTCGCCATTCCGACGACCGCCGGGCCGGGAACGGAAGTCACGCGCAACGCGGTCTTGAAATCGCCGGAACATCGCGTAAAAGTCAGTATGCGAAGCCCGCTCATGCTGCCGAAAATCGCGTTGATTGACCCTGAATTGACGTATGCGCTGCCGCCGGACGTGACCGCCGCGACCGGCCTTGACGCGCTGACGCAGGTGATTGAGCCGTTTGTTTCGAACGCGCCGAATCCGTTGACCGACGCGATTTGCCGGGAAGGAATGGCGCGGGCGGCGCGGTCATTGCGCCGCGCATGGGCGAATGGCGGCGATGCGGCGGCGCGGGAAGATATGGCGGTGGCGAGTCTGTTCGGCGGTTTAGCCCTTGCCAACGCGAAACTCGGCGCGGCGCATGGCTTCGCCGGGCCGACGGGCGGCATGTTTCCCGCCCCGCATGGCGCGGTTTGCGCTCGGCTGCTGCCGCTCGTGATGGCCGCGAACGTCCGGGCGTTGCAGGCGCGCGCGCCGGAACATCCGGCGTTGCTGCGCTACGCCGAAGTCGCCCGCATTCTGACGGGCAGCCCGGCGGCGACGATCAGTGATGGCGTCGCGTGGCTGCAAGAATTGTGCGAAACGCTTGCCGTGCCGCCGCTCTCCGCCTATGGCATGACTCCGGCGGACATCCCGGGCATCGCGGAGCAATCCGCGCAAGCCAGCAGCATGAAAGGCAATCCCATTATTTTAACGCTCGACGAAATGCGAGAAATTTTAACGCAAGCCTTATAGGCGCGCATCATTTACAATTGAAGAGAATCACCACAGATTTCACCAATTGCGCAGAAGGAAAGCTGTCAGACACCTTGAAGGTGTCTGACAGCTTTCCTTCTGGAAATTTCATGATGTATCTCCAAATTAACGAAACGAAATGCAAACGCGACGGATTTTGCGCCGCCGAATGCCCGGCCGGGCTGATTACAATGCAAGACGGGCGGCCGACGCCGGTTGAGTATATTGAACAAGCCTGTTTTCATTGCGGACATTGCGTGGCGGTCTGCCCGCATGACGCGCTCTCGCTGCAAACGATGCCGCTTGAGGAGAGTCCGGTGCTGCGCGAGAATTGGAAGTTAACGCCAGAGCAGGTCGAACATTTTTTGAAAGGCCGCCGCTCGATTCGCCTTTATAAACAGCAAGACGTCGAGCGCGATTTGCTTGCGAAAGCGATTGACATCGCGCGGTATGAGCCGACCGGCCATAATACGCAGAGCGTGCAATGGCGCGTGATTTATGATCGGCAGCGCGTGCAGGAAATTGCCAGCGCAACCATTGATTGGATGCGCTCAATGATTCAGCAGCAATCGCCAATGGCCGGGGCATTCAACATGGCGGGGCTGGTGAACGCGCGTGAGATGGGATATGACCCGATTTGCCGGAACGCGCCGCATCTGGTAATCGCCCATGCGCCGAAAGAAGATCGGATCGCGTCTTCGTCGGCGACGATTGCCTTGACGTATCTCGAATTAGCCGCGCTGCCGCTTGGGTTGGGAACGTGCTGGGCGGGGTTCGCGCAGATTGCGTCCTCCATGTCGCCCGGCGTCGCGCAGACGTTCAGGCTGCCGGAGAATCACGTCAGCCACGGCGTCATGATGATTGGCTATCCGCAAATGAATTATCATCGCATTCCGATGCGGAAAGCCCCGCTCATTACGTGGGATTCTGGCGCGGCCGCGTAAGCGAACGCTGCGGTCAAGAAAAGCTGTCAGACGCCTTCAAGGCGTCTGACAGCTTTTTGACCGGCAGCGTCATGCGCACGGTCGTGCCGTTCCCTGCTTCGCTTTCCACGCCAATGCTTCCGCCGTGCCGTTCGATAAATTCTTTGCACAAAATCAAGCCCAAGCCCGTGCCGGTTTCATTATTCGTGCCGCGCCGCTTGCTGCGGGCGTCAAGCCGAAACAGCCGCTCCAAATAATTCGGCGGAATGCCGACGCCGGTATCCGACACCGTGATTTCGATGGCGCGTTCATCGGCGCGGGCGGAAATCTCAACCGTCCCGCCGGTTTCCGTAAATTTCACGGCATTGGACAACACGTTCAAAATCGTCGTCTGCATCATCTGCGCGTCAACATGCCCCCAGAGCGGCGCGGCGACGGAATTTTTCAGCGTAATCTGCTTTTCTTGCGCATGCAGCGTCAGCAAGCCGACATCGTAAGCGATGATTTCCGCAAGATCGGTATTCTGCGGGTAAAATTCGATCTTGTTTTGCTGGCTTTTCGCCCACATGAGGAGATCATCCAACAAGGCAAACATCCGTTTCGTCGAATCGAATTCCATTTTGACGAGGCGCAGAATGTCGCTTTTGGAGAGGCTGTCGCTTTTTTCAAGAATCATCTCGGAGAGGTCGCGGAATGAGCCGAGCGGATTGCGCAAATCGTGCGCGATAATCGAAAAAAACTTGTCTTTGCAGGCAATCGCCTCTTGCAATTCCAGATTCACCTGCTGAAGCCGTTCTTCCGATTCTTTGCGCCGCGCAAGTTCTTCTTCCAGCCGCCGCTCGAGTTCGCGCTTGCTGAGGTGCAGTTCCACGCGAGCCAGCGCCTCTTCGGAATGAAACGGCTTGGTGATGAAATCCACTCCGCCGGCCGCAAACCCGCGCACTTTATCGGAAGTCTGCTCTAACGCGCTGATGAAAATGACCGGAATATCGCGCGTGCGGGCATCCGCTTTTAAGCGTTTGCACACCTCATAGCCGTCTATGCCGGGCATCATAATGTCCAGCAAAATCAAATCCGGCGGAGTGGCTTGGGCGGAAGTTAGGGCTTGCTGCCCATTTAAAGCGGGGCGGACATTGTAGTGACGCGCTCCTAAAATTTCAATCAATACGCGCAAATTATCCGGCATGTCATCAACGATGAGAATATCTTTTCTCTGTTCCGCGCTCATATCAGGCGAATGCAGCCCTCCTTGCGTGAGGTTCTGGGTGGGCTCCACAATTTTTTCTGCTCGCGCTACGGCGCAACGACGCGAAGCTCGCGGCGCGAAACATGCGGTCAGCGCGCATGTTCTTGCTACCATGCGAATTACAAAAATATTTCATAAAATGTAAAGAAAAAAATGGCCGAAT
>CAZCGG010000257.1:4243-6091 GCA_964498135.1 uncultured Candidatus Moduliflexus sp. | reverse complement strand
ATCGTCTGCATGGCGTCAATCGCGTAGCGAAAGCTGTAAATCTGCTGGTGCGAATCGCCGACCAAAAAGACGCGCTGGCGGCATTGCGTCAGCGCATCCGACATAATCGGCGACAAATCCTGCGCCTCGTCCACGAGAATCAGGTCATAACGGGCGAGCGCGGCCTGAAATTTGCCGGATTTCTGGCAGATTTTCAGATAAAAATCATGCGGGCAGCGTTTTTGGCCGGTGTTCCACGCCGTCGCCAGCGTCCGGCATGCCGCGAGAATGCGGGCTTCTTCGTGCGAAAACAGGTCTTTCGTCCGCTCCGGCAGATAGCGGCAAAAGGCGCGCGTCGCCTGTTCCAAGCGGTCAAACGGCGAATTTAGGAAATAGACGAGAAAATCGTGGCTCAAGACCGCCAACGTCTGCTCGTTCTGCCGAAACGCGAACAGCAGATCGGCGGGGCTGAAATGGCCGAGCGAGTCTTTCCAGCGATGGCCTTCGTGGCGAAACGCGAGGGCGTGAACGGTCTGCGCGTCCACGTGGCGCGGAAATGTGCGTCGCGCCTCTTCCCGCGCCTGCCGGTTAAAGACGAGATAGAGGATGCGCTGCCGCGGATAGGCGGCCGCGACAAGTTGCAACGTGGTGGTTTTGCCGGTTCCGGCGCGGGCGTTGATGCGCACGATCCGCCCCTTCGCGTCGCGGATGGCGGATTGTTCTTCGGTTGGCGTCATAGCGTCTCGACAACGGGGCTGAAGGTCATTCCCCTCTTGGGAGGGGCAGGGGGGTGGGTCAAATCATATCGCTATCTTTTCAGGTTTACCCACCCCAGCCCCTCCCAAGAGGGGAATATGTTTGCATTCTCGTTCCACGCAGAACATGGGCGGAGTTGCGCTCAAAACGCATCCGCATCCATGCGGACGCGAAACGGAAACCACGCGAGTTCGCGCTCGCGGGCAAGCCGCTCGAACAGTTCAATTTCAGCCTGCGCATCCACAAGCGCGTCCGGCAGGCTCGCGCGCATCTGCGTGTTGATGAACCGCTCCCACAGCAGCGCGAACGGCTCTTCGGTTTCGGGATATTCGACGAGTTCCACGTCATCCGCGTCCGCGATCTTGAGTTGCTTTTTCATCGCCGCGACCGCTTCGTCTAAGCCGCCCAATTCGTCCACAAGGCCGTTTTCAAGCGCCTGCCGCCCAAACCAGACGCGGCCTTGCGCGACGGCGTCAATTTCTGCGACGGTCTTGCCGCGCCGTTGCGCCACGCCCGCGACGAATTTGTCATAATGCCGCCGCAGAAAATGCTCCATGCGCTCCTGTTCTTCCGGCGCGCGCGGCCTTGATCCGAAAAATATGCCGGAATTTTTGCCGCGCTCAAAAATTGTAAAATGAATACCGAGCCATTCGAACAAACGCTGAAAATGATATTTCGTGCTGTAAATTCCGATTGAACCGGTAATCGTCAACGGATAGGCGAAAATTTTATCCGCCGGCGCGGAAATCATATAGCCGCCGGAAGCCGCCAGATCGGACATGGAAACATAAAGCGGCTTTTTCTCGCGCAACTGCTCCAGCGCGTGGCGGATGATGTCTGACGCGCCCACGCCGCCGCCGCCGCTGTTGAGCCGGAGAATCACGCCTTTGATGTCCTCGTCTTCTTGCAGCGTTTTCAGCAATTCGCTCAACGAATCCGAGCCGATAATCGCCGTTTCCGAGCCGATTGGCGAGCTTTGGCCGGACGTAATCATGCCGCTCGCATAGATCACCGCAATCTTTTCGCCGGAACGATATAACCCCGGCGTTTTGACCTTGACGCGGGCGTATTGCGAATTATTGACCATCGGCAATTCCGGCTCGTCGTCTTTTT
>CAZCGG010000257.1:0-4143 GCA_964498135.1 uncultured Candidatus Moduliflexus sp. | reverse complement strand
GGTCAACAATCCCCGCATCAAAGGCGTCTTCCGCCGTGTACAATCCGCCGTCAACCCAACCTTTCACGACCTCCGGCGTCACCTTGCGATTCGTCGCCGTCTGCTCGATAAAATTCTCGTAATAGCCGTCAAGCAGGCTGTCCAGCACTTCGCGGTGCGCCTCCGGCATCTGCTCGAACATTTCGGGCTGGGGGCCGGTCTTGTATTTGCCGATATACGTATGCTCCGGCGTCACGCCGATCTTCTCGAGCAGGGCGCGATAATACGGCACTTCTGCGCTGAACGCGGCGAAATAGACTATGCCGGACGGCGACATGAAAATTTTATCCGCTAATCCGGCGAACAAATAATTGCCCGGATAAAGCGAATCCACGTAGGCAAACAGCTTTTTGCCCGATTCTTTGAAGCGGGCAAGCTCTTCGCGGATTTCCTGCGCCGCGCCGTAGCTCATGGCATAGCCGTCTTTCATATTCAAGACAATGCCGGTAATGCGCGGGTCTTTCGCGGCTTTGCGAAGGTTATTCACCATGCCGCGCATCGTCTGCACGTCTTCGCCGAGAATGCGCTGCGACACCGCATCAAACGCCGGCCCTTCCAGCACCGCGCCTTTCAGCGAAATGGAGAGGAGCGAATTCGCCTTGACGTTGGGAACGCTGGTGAATTCGTGATGCAGCCAGACGGCGGCGATCATGAACGCCAACATCAGCAGCAGCCAAACCGCAAGCAGCACGCGATGCAGAATGCGAAAAGTCTGCGTCAGCCTCCGCCAAATAGAAGACAATATTCTCGTTCTTCGAAATGACATAGCAACCTCCTTTATTTGACAGCCCCGCGCTCCGTCGCGGCAGATGATTTTAACACCCTGCGACGGAGCGCGGGGCTACCAGTTGCGCCGGAAATTATACGCCTGATACACTCGAATCTCCCTGACTGTGCGCTCGCCGCGCTTGAGCGGGATTGTCGCCAACCATTCAAACCGCTCAAACGCATTTTTTACCGCGTCTTTTGGCGCGCTGCCGTCATCGAAAAAGAGGTAATTTTTGCCACGCAGCGTCGCCTGTTCTTGCCAAATATCATACTGATTCGGGCGGCCTTCGATATTGAAACAGGTCGCCCACATATTCGAGTAAAAAATCAGTTCGCTGGCGATTTGGTAGCGGTTCGCGGCCAACTCGAAGCCGGGATGCCGCGCCGCCAATGCCCGCGCCTCCTCGCCAAACGCCTTCCAGCCGAAAAATTCGTTCGTCCGGTCTTTGCGGATCGGCAGGAACGGCGCGTAAATATGGGCAAACAGCAGCGCGAGAACGATGACGGAATAGCCCCAATGAATTTTCCAGAGAACGCGCGCCCAGCGTTTCGGCCGCAAGACGCGCTCATAAAATGCGAGCGCCAGCAAAATGCCGGGCGCGTAGGTGAAACACGCCCAATTCGCCTCCATTTTCTTTTGCAGCGACGCGCCGAGAAAAAAGAGCAGCGGCACGCTCGCAAAACAGGCGAGGAATTTTTCTTCCATCGGCGTTTTTTTCCAACGCAGCGCGACCGCGATCAGCGCGGCGGCGAACATCACGAATAAGATCGGCCCAATCAGCCCGGCCTGCGCGCCGAGAAACTCAAAGAATTTATTCCAGCGCGGAAACCGCTTGCTCGGATCGCTTTGGCTGAATCCGTGCTGCAACTGAAACGCGAAGTTTGTCCAGCCGTGCTGCGAATTCCAATACATCACAGGCGAAAACATCAGCAGCGAGACGGCAAACGCGAGATAGGGCATGGCGCTTGCCAGCCATTTGCGGTGTTCTTTGAGCAGCAGGTAGAGCAAAAACGACGGATACACGAGGAACGCGACAAACTTTGAGAGCAGCGCGAAGCCGGTCATCATCCCGGCCAGCAGCCAGTGCTTCTTTTCGCCGAATTTGACCGCAAGGTAGAAATGATACATTGCGCCGCAGAGAAAAAAAATCATGGTCGAATCCGGCGTGGCAAGCAGCGATCCGGCCATGAACAGTAGCGTCAGATTCGCCAGCGCGACGCAATGAAAGGCGCGGCGGGCGTCATTGAACAGCGCGACCGCCAAATGAAAGATATAAATGGACGCTCCTGCCGTCAAGCCCACCGTCACCAAGCGCAACACCAGCGTTTTACTGTGAACGAACTGATGCGCGGCGGCGAGAAAATACATCAACATCGGTGGATGGCAATAATACGATAAATCGAGCCGCTCGCTCCAGACAAAATAATCGGCTTCGTCCGGCATTGCGTTCAAGCCAACGCCGTACACTAAGCGGAATACCGTGATGATCATGAGAAACATGAATGTGCGGGATTCGTAGATGTCTTGTTTTTCCATAATAAACTACATAGGAGACTTCCGAGGTCTGCGAGACCTCGGAAGTCTGGCTTTATAATACCGCGAGAATTTTTTCATACACATCATCAACCGGAATCTGCGTGACGCATTGGGCGTCGGCGCAGGGCGTGTTGCGATGATTATACGCATTCAAACACGGGCTGCAACTGTAATTGGCGAAAATCGGGAACGACGTTTCGCCGAGCGGCGCGTATAATGCGGGCGTTTCCGGGCCGAAGAAGATGAAATTTTTAATCGGCGTCAGCGACGCGAAATGCGCGGGGCCGGAGTCGTTCGTCACAAAAACGTGCGCGACGTTGAACAGGTCAATCACCTCGCGCAGCGTGGTTTTATTCGTCAAATCAATGCACCGCTCGCCAATCGCCGCCGCAATCGCCGCCGCGTCGCTCGCCGCCTCTTTCACGCCCATCACGACGATATAGACGCCGTTGCGCGCCGTCAGCCGCCGCGCTAATTCGATATATTTTTGCAACGGCCACGCCCGAATCGGCAGCAAGCCCGCGTTCGGATTAAAGACGATCAGCGTGTCGGCGGGCGTCAATTTCGGCTGCAATGCCTGCAATTTGGCGAACATTGCCGCGCGTTCAACTTCGGTGGATTCGAGGCGCGGCGCGGGCGGCGCATCGGTCAAGCGCCGCTTCAGTTTCGGGATCTCGCCCGCCGGGGCTTGCAGCGCGTACACTAAATTCAGGAAATTGAACGCCATGTGCTGATACGGATTGTACTGCACGGCGCGCGTCAGCAGATTGCCCCGATACAAGCCTTCCATGCGGTATTTGAAGAACCCGGCGCGCCGCGTTGCGCCGCTCAAATACGACAGCAGCGCGGTTGCCCGCGAAAACAGTTCCATGTCAATCGCCGTGTCAATCCGCAATTCGCGCATTTTCCGCAGCGCGGCGAGCGTGTCGGCGGCAAACGCGACAAGCGATTTATGGCGAATCGTCAAGACCTGTTCGCGGGGAATCAGGTTCGTTAAATACACGCTCTCCTTATTTTCGTCGAAAATCAGGAAAAAAAGGCGGGCGTTCGGATAAAGTTCCCGCGTTTTTTGCAGCGCGGCGCAGGCGATAATCGCCGATCCCATTTCGGAGAGTTCGATGAACAGGATATTCTGCGGCGCGGCGGCGGGCGGCGCAGGCCGGAACATCTGCCGAAGCCGCTCAACCCTCGTGAAAAGCCAGCAGAGCGGAACGCCAGCCCATACGTCAATCTTGCGAATCACATCTATTTTCATACCTTCTTGCGCCGAAAACGCCTCAAACGCCCTGACCCAGCCGCGACTGAGCGCGAAGCCGAGCCATGCGCCTGCGACGACATCGAGCGGATAATGCACGCCGACATACACGCGGCTGAATGACACCAGCGCGGCGACCGAATAAAACGCATGCCGTCGCCGCCGGTAAAAATAGGCGAGAATGGTCATCGCGGCCGTGATGTTGGCGGCGTGATTTGACGGAAAACTTCTGCGCCCGCCCGTTTTCGCACGCACCTGCGCGTCCGGCAGCGCGCGCGACGGCCGCGTCCGGTTAAAGGCGGGTTTCAGGATTTGCGCGCAGACCAAATCCGTCAATGCGACCGACAGAATAATCAACAACACGGCCATGCGCTCCCGTTTTTTGCCGAAATAGAGCATCCCCGCGACGAGAAGCAGCGTCGGCAGCGCCCAATTCCGGCCATTCGTGACGAACGGCATAACCACGTCAAAGAGGGCGTTCGCGGTCGTTTTGTTGAAAAAATAAAACACCTGCGTATCAAGGCGCAGCAGCAGATCAAGCATC
>CAZCGG010000256.1:0-6100 GCA_964498135.1 uncultured Candidatus Moduliflexus sp. | reverse complement strand
TCGCCTATTTTCAGGCGGGCGCGGGCATTGTCGCCGATTCCGTCCCGGAGCGGGAATTCGAAGAATCCGTCCATAAATCGAACGCGATCCGCGCCGCCATCACGCTCGCTGAAAACGGTTTGGAACAATAGACTTCTTGCAAAGATCGGTCGTAGTAAAATTGTGGTGATCATGGTGGGACAGACATTCTTGTCTATCCCATAAACAGGCAGAAATGCCTGTTCCACCATCAATTCAAACTTGCCTTTGAAACGAGGCTGAAACGATGAATATCTCGTTGATTCTCGCGCATCCGAATCCGAAAAGTTTTAATCATGCGATAGCCGCCGTTGCGCGTGACACCCTGATTCAGCGCGGTTGGAACGTCTATTTTCATGATCTCTATGCTGAGCAATTTCCGCCGCTGCTGCCCTATGAGGAATTCGACAAAGCTGCCGATGTTCCCCCTGAAATTCAGCGTTATTGCGATGAACTCGCCGCGTCGGACGGCATCGTTATCGCGCATCCGAATTGGTGGGGACAGCCGCCCGCGATCTTGAAAGGGTGGATTGATCGCGTCATTCGCCCCGGCGTCGCGTATCGCTTTCTGGATGGCGATAGCGGCGAAGGTGTGCCGGAAGGCGTGCTTCGCGCCGAAACCGCGCTGATTTTGAACACCAGCAATACGGCATTCGAGCGAGAAATGGCGGCCTTTGGCGATCCGCTCGACGCGCTTTGGAAACGCTGCATTTTTGAATTCTGCGGCGTGAAGCATGTGCATCGCCGCATGTTTCAAATGATTGTCGCCAGCAGCGCGGAACAACGGAAGGCATGGCTTGAGGACGTTCAACAGCTTGTGATCCGCTCTTTTGGAAACGCAGAAGTTGTTGATGGCATGCCATGACATATGCGCGGAATGAACACAGGAGTGTCAAATCTTGATTTGACAGAGAATGGCTGCGAAATTGAAATTTCGCACTCCTAATTTACATGGGAGGACATTCGCATGAAAAATGCGTCGCCGTATTTTGAAAGCGCACACATACGTATTTTTTGGGATGAGCAAATGCAATGCGTGGTTGGCGAATGGCTCGGTTTTGCCAAAGGAAACGATTTCCGCAAGCCGTTAGTCAAAGGGCTGGAGTTGGCGCGAAACACGCGGGCGCGAAAATGGTTAGCGGACACGCGCAAATTAGGCGTTGTCACGAAAGATGATTTGGAATGGCATGAAAAAGAATTAATTCCGCAATTTGTTCAGGCCGGGGTGCGATATGTCGCAACGGTCATTCCTGAAGACGTGTTCGCCAAATGGTCGTTGGAGGCGCTGAAGCAAGCGAAAGAACTCAAAGAATCCGCGCTGATCGTCAATACGTTTGGCACGTTAGACGAGGCAAAGGCGTGGCTTACACGTCAACTATAGCAATCCTAAATCAGTTGTCATCTTCACGCTTCGACTCCGCTCAGCGTGACCGGTCATGGTGAGCGGAGTCGAACCATCGTTGATTTCGGCTTGCTATATAAGCAACAACCGCAAACAGCCATCACGCCGCCAAGAATGGCGGGCAGCCTTTGCCCATCGTTCTTGGCGGCGTCGGGCAAGCAAGGCGTATGGTAACAGCAATCACGTTAATGAGCGTTGAGCGCGGCAAAATTAACAATGTCGCGCAGCAATTGGCCGAATTAGAAGGGATTTCCGAAGTCTATTCGGTCGGCGGGCGCTATGATTTAATCGCCATCATCCGCGTCAAGCATAACGACGCGCTCGCGGACGTGGTGACGGATCACATCCGCAAAATCGAGGGCATCCAGAAAACGGAAACCATGCTGGCGTTTCGGGCGTATTCCCGCCATGCGTTAGACGAGATGTTCTCCATCGGCATGGAGGTTTGACATGAATATTCTCGTCATTGATAATTTCGATAGCTTTACGTATAATCTCGCGCAATATTTCGGCGAATTAGGCGCGAATTTGAGCGTGTTCCGCAACAATGCCATCAGCGTGGACGCGATTGGCGAGCTTGCGCCGGACGGCATCGTCATTTCGCCCGGACCCGGCACGCCGGACGATTCCGGTATCACGCTGAGCGTGATCGCGGCCTATGCCGGCGTTATCCCGATTTTCGGCGTCTGTTTGGGGCATCAGGCCATCGGGCAGGCGTTCGGCGGCAAAATCGTGCGCGCGAAAGAATTAATGCATGGCAAAACGTCGCAGATTTACCATAAAGGCATCGGCATTTTCGCCGATTTGCCCAGCCCGCTCATCGCTACGCGCTACCATTCGTTGGTCGTCGAGCCGGAGAGCCTGCCGCAATGCCTGACCGTAACCGCGAACACCAGAGACGGCGTGATTATGGGCATTCAGCACAAAACGCTGCCGGTCTATGGCGTGCAATTTCACCCTGAATCGTTCCTGACCGTCTCCGGCAGGCCGATGCTGCAAAATTTTCTCAACCTGATTGCGGAAAGGAAAACATCATGATTCGCACCGCGCTTCAAAAAGTGATAGATCGCCACGATTTAACCCGCGAAGAAGCCTTTCAGACTATGGAACTCATCATGACCGGCGAGGCGACGCCCGCGCAAATCGGCGCGCTGCTCGTCGCGCTGCGGATGAAAGGCGAAACGCCCGCCGAAATTGCCGGATTTGCCCAATCCATGAGGAACAAAGCCACGAAAGTCACGACGACGCGGACGGATCCGATTCTGGATATTGTCGGCACGGGCGGCGACAGCAAGCATTCCATCAACGTGTCCACGATTTCGTCGTTCGTCGTCGCTGGGGCAGGCGCGTTGGTCGCCAAACACGGCAACCGCTCCGTGTCCAGCAAATGCGGCGCGGCAGACGTGCTGGCGGCGTTAGGCGTCAAGATTGATTTGGAAGCCGCGCAGATGTCGCGCTGTCTGGATGACGTCGGCATCGCCTTCCTGTTTGCGCCGAAACTGCACGGCGCGATGAAATACGCGATTGTCCCGCGCCGCGAAATCGGCGTCCGCACCGTGTTCAACATTCTCGGCCCCATCACCAGCCCGGCCGGAGCGAGACGGCAATTGATCGGCGTCTATGAAGTCGGCCTGACGCGGCTGCTCGCGGAAGTCTTGCAGCAGTTGGACGCGGAGCATGTCTGGCTCGTGCATAGCGAAGACGGGCTTGATGAAATTTCGCTCGCCGGAAAAACGCGCGTCGCGGAGGTAAAAAATGGGGAAATTCGGGAATTTGACGTGACGCCCGCCGAATTCGGCTTGAGCGCGTCCGCCGACAGCATCACCGGCGGCGACGCGGAACAGAACGCGGAAATCGCCCGCAACATCCTGCTCGGCGCGAAAGGCGTCATGCGCGATGTCGTGCTTGCGAATTCCGCCGCCGGGCTGTATCTTTCCGGAAAAGTCGCCAATATTAAGGAGGGCGCCGCCCTTGCCGCCGAGAGCATTGACAACGGCGCGGCCTTCAAAAAATTGCAGGCATTGATTGAATTGACGCAATCCGTGTAAATTAGGACTGACGCACCCCACCTCGGCCCTCCCCTCAAATCAGGGGAGGGGGAAAAATCTTCGTCTTCTCTCCTCCCCTGATTGAGGGGAGGACGGGTGGGGTCTGCGTAAGTCCTATAAATAAAAAAGCTGTCAGACACCTCCAAAGGTGTCTGACAGCTTGCGCGTTAGGCTTCGATTTTAAAGATATTGACGGTTTGTTGAAGCGTCTGCGAGAGGTCGGCCAATTCCATCGTAATCGCCTGCGTTTGCCCGGTAATGTCTTGAAATTGCGACATATCCGCCGACATCTCGCGCAGGCCGGATAATACCTGCTCATGCAGGCTTTGCTGCGCGCTCGTCGCGTGCGAAATATGCGTCAGCAGTTCCGTCGTTTTCTGGATGCGCTCCAAGATAGATTCCAGTGACACGGCGGTGATGTTCATGTCGGTCACGCCGCATTCGATGCGTTGCGTTTCGGCCTCAAACGCGCCCGCCATCGTCCGAATCCCCTCTTGAATCACGGTCGTTTTCTGATGAATGTCCTTGACCGAATCGGCGACAGTATTGGCTAACCGGCGGATTTCGTTGGCGACGACGCCGAACCGCGTTCCCTTTTCGCCCGCGCTCGCCGCTTCTAACGCCGCGTTAAACGCAATCAAATCCGTCTGTTCCGCAATGCTGGTAATCACGTCAACAATCGCGTTGATTTCCTTCGAGCGCTCATGCAGCGCCATGACATGCCGCATATTTTCGTCGTTCGCCTGTTTAATCGCGTGAATGCGGGCGAGCGTGCCAACGGCGGCCTGCACGCCTTGATGCGCTTCCTCTTCGGTTAAATTCGCAAATTCGGCGACAGCGGCGGCATTTTCAGCGATTTCCGTCGCGCTGGCGAGAAATTGGCCAATCGTGTTCATGGCGCGTTCAATCTCGGCCTTTTGCCGTTCCGAAACGCTGGTTTGCTGGCGCGTCGCGGTCGTCATGCGTGTCGCGGCGCCATGCAGATAGCCGCTGGCCTGTTTGATATTTTTGAGCAGTTCGCGCAAATTCTGCGTCATCTGCATGAATGACGCGATCAGTCGTTTCGTCTCATTCGGCGGCGACGGCCTGCCTGTCATGCTCTGCGGCTGCGGAATTTGTTTTGTCAGATCGCCCTCTGCGACGGTGGCGGCGGCGTTGGAGAGCATGACTAACGGCGCGGAAAGGCGTTTGCCGATCATATACGCGAACAACAGCGACAACAGCGCAACGCCGCCCGCGATAGCCAGCATGCGGGCGCGCAGCCGCGTGATTTGCCTGCTTTTCGAAGGAAGATCGGCAATCATCAGATAGCTCCAGCCATGCCCATCGTACTGCTCGAACCCCTCTTCCCGCGTGAGGATGAAGGCTTTCGGCGCGCCGTTCCACGTCGAAAAAAACATCCCTTCATGCGTCAATTTCAACCGCTCGGTCAGGCGCGGGTGCCGCAGTTCGACGGAGAGCCGCTGCCCTTCAATGCGCTGCTGATCCGGCGCGGCGCGGCCGGTCGAGGCGATCACCGTATCATTATCGCTAAGCAGCAGCAGGCCGTCCACGCCGCCGGAATCGGGCGACAATTCCATTTGACGCTCTTGCAGCAATTCTTGCACGCTCTTCCAATCCAGCACATTCGCCCAGACGCCCGAAACGCCGCCGTTATCGTCGCGGATAGCGCTGGCAAATATCATGGAACAGGCCGTTGTCTGAGGCTGACCAAGCTCCGCCGCAAGCTGCTCAAGCTGCGGAATTTTCCCCCAATCCGTCGCCACGACACGCTTTCCGCGCATGGCTTCTTGAAACCACGACGCTTCTCCAAAATTCCGGCTGAGAAACAGGCGATTCGTCGGCATCATTTTCCCGTTATGGTTGACGGTGTTGACCGTCACGCAATCGCCTTCCGCGTTGAGGATGAGCAACAGGCGATACATGCGGTATTGCCGCGCGAGCCGGTTGACAAATTCCGTCGCGCCGGTCGCGCCTGAGCCGGTTTCTGTCGCCGATTTCGCAATTTCCAGCATTGACCAGACGCGCGCGTCCTGAAAGCGTTCGAACAGAATGCGGTCAATCGTGTTGACCGTGTTGACGTTGAGTTGCAGCAGTTTTTCCTCAACATCGTTCCGCAAGGCGTTGGAGGCGGTCGAATAGGCCATGTAGCCGACAATCGCAAGCGGCGTCAGCGAAAACACGAGCAGCAGCAGCATGAATTTGCGCGTGAGCGAGCGCGTCGAAAGATAGTGATAGAAGCGGGCGAATCTTGACATGGTGGCTTCATGGTGGGGTTTTGCGCGCCCGTTGTCAACAGAAAAACACGCCGCCCGCGCAATATTTTTTCAACTGGAGCAGGATTTACGCACCCCGCCCACCCCTCCCCTCAATAAGGGGAGGGGAAGTTTTTCTCTGCTGTTTCCCACCCCTTATTGAGGGGAGGGGTGGGCGGGGTGCGTAAATCCTGATCTGTCAATAATCGAGGCGTCGTAGGGGCGTTCAATTGAACGCCCCTACTTGCGCCGGACGATGACGAGCGACATGTCGTCGTCGCGCTGACCGCCGCACCACGTAAGCACGTCCTGCATGATGGCGTCGCGCATGTCGGACGCCGCGTTCCCGGCGTGACGCCGCACGATTTCCACAAAGC
>CAZCGG010000255.1:0-6139 GCA_964498135.1 uncultured Candidatus Moduliflexus sp. | reverse complement strand
GTGAACGATTGAAGGAGGGACGTATGGGAGACGCCAATGATCGTGTCAGACTGAAAATGGTGAATGCCGGAGAGTTTCAGCCGCGTGTTATTCAAGTGCTTTCAAAGGTGAAAGGGTTGCCGCAGTCGCCGGACGAGCTTGTCAATTCGACGCCGTGCGTCATCGCCGACGACGTGCCGCGATCCGTTGCGGAAAAATTGCAGGGGTTTTTAGAAAAAGCGGGCGCGCGCATGCAGATTGAAGACGCGGGCGCGCCGGAAGAAGACCTGTTCACGCCGGACGATCTGCCCGGCGCAGACGATCTGGCCGCGTCGCCGGAAGGGGGCGGAGACTGGTCGCTGGATGACGACACGCCGTTCCCCGGTGCGGATCATCTCGAAGTCGAGGAAGAAAGCAGCAGCCCGTCGGATGAATTCGACGGATTTTCGGCGGCGGATGCGTCTGCGAGCGCCGCCGAAACGGACGAAGGGGCGGAAGAAATTTTTGGCGCGGAAGGCGAAACCGCCGAAGTTGAGGCCGCCGCAGAAGCCGAAGCGCCGAAACAAGGCAAATTGGCTGGATTTTTGGCCGGGCTGAAAAAGCCAAAAGCTGAGAAAAAACCCGCAAAACCGGCGAAGACGCAGGAAATTGAGCCAGAAAGCAGCGAAGAAGAAACGCCGCGCCCAAAACCCACGCTTTCTTCGTTGTTCAAGAAAAAATCGCGTCCTGAAGAATCCGCGCCGGAAAGCGCGGCCGAAGGCGAAACGCCTGAAGAAAGCGCGGATCGCAAGATGGTGCTGCTCGTCGTCGCCGGATTTGTCTGCGGCGCGCTGCTCGCCGGAATCATCGGCTGGTTTATCGGCAGTTCCTCGGCCCCCGCGCCGGACGCGCCGCCCGCGCCTGCGGCTGATTCCGCCGCTTTGCAGGACGCGCAAACTCAGAACGCCGATTTGCAGGCGAAAGTCAGCCAGCAGGCGCAGGAAATTCAGGCATTGACGCAGCAGAAAGACGCGCTGGCGCAAGAAGTCGAAAGCCTGAAAACGCAGTCCGCCGCCGCGCCAACGCCGAAAAGCATTGAGCCCTCGCAGTCGCCGGACGCGGGCGCGACGCCGGATTCCAACGCGTTGGTCGCGGCGTTCGAGGAGCTCAGAAGCCGCCACGCGAGCAGCATGGAAAGCGCGTATGATGTCCAAAAACAGGCCAAATGCTCGCAGCAGCTTTTGCTGAACGGCGAAGGCGCAGTCGCCTATGCGCAGGTCGTCCGAAAATTTTCGACGAAATTCACGTCGTTTGACATTCTCGCCACAAATTCGCTCATCACGCCCTACGCGGCGGAGTTGAAAATTCCGTTTCAGGAAGAATTGCGCACCGGCAAGACGGAACAAGCCTGCAACGCCGCGCAGTTGAAACCGCTTGACGCGCCGCCGCACCCGGAATTCGGCTCGTATTACGGCTATTGGACGATTCAATATCTGTATCGCGGCGGGAAATGGGTCGTCAAGCCGACGGTGATTGAGCGGAATCGCGCGCTTTACGAAAAGGCGTTTAAAGTCGGCAGCCCGGATATTGCCAAATTTGCGCTTGATACCGCCCTGTTTCCGGAGTTTAAAAAATAGAAAGCAGGAGTGTCGGTTCGGGTAACGTTGGGAACACCACGGAGACACGGAGTTCACGGAGAACGCCTTCTTGAAGAACTCTTTTCCGTGAACTCCGTGTCTCTGTGGTAGGCGGACCAATTTATTCTTTATCGGAAACGATGTGAATCGTCTTGCGCAGCGCGCCGATCTCGATGGTGATTGGCCGCGCCTCCTCGACAGGCCGCAGCGTTTCATCATACACGAGCAACTGCTCCGGCGTCACCTCAAACGAGACAGTTTTCGTCTCGCCCGGCCGCAGCGAAATGCGCTGAAATCCGCACAACTGCTGGCGGCGCGGCGTCACAGACGCATAGCGGTTGGCGTAATACATCAAGACCGCCTCATCTCCGGCCACGTTCCCCCCATTCGTCACCTCAAGCGACACCCGCAGCGGCTCGCCGAATTTCACGCTCGCCGGGGCTTGCAGCTTGCCGTAGCGAAATGTCGCGTAGCTCAGGCCGAAGCCGAACGGATAGAGCGGATCGTAAGCCGCGTTGACGCGGTCATTGTAGCGCATCGGCGTTTGCCCGACATGCTTGGGAATCGAGAAAGGCAGCCGCCCGGCGGGATTGGCGTCGCCAAACAGCGCGTCCGCCACTGCCGCGCCGCCTTCCGTGCCGGGCAGATAGGCGTAAAGAACCGCCTTCGCCATCTTTGCCGCCGCGCCAATCAGCAACGGACGGCCTGACACCACGACTAACGCGACCGGTTTGCCGGTGGCGTTCAGGGCATCCAGCATGGCCTGCTGTTCCGGCGCAAGCGACAAATCCTGCCGGTCGCCCCGCATCTCCGCGTAAGAATGCTCGCCGACAACCGCAATAATCACGTCCGCCGCGTTTCCAGCCTCAATCAGTTGATCGCGTCCGGCATATTCAGACAGAAACGCGACGCGCTCCGCCCCGATTTTTTTTTGAATCGCGGCAAGCATGCTCTGCCCGACAATCAGGTCATCTTCGCGCGCGCCCATCCAATCAATCGTCCAGCCGCCGCAGAAATCGCTTTTGCTGTTCGCGCCGCTTCCGGCGATAAAAATCCGCTTGACCTTTTTGGAAATCGGCAGCGTGTTCGACGCATTTTTCAGCAGCGTGAGGGATTCGCGGGCGAGTTGCCGCGCGGTTTCCGCCTGCTCCGGTTCGGCAAAAATCGCGGCGGCCTGCGTGTCGTCCACGTACCGGTTTTCAAACAGGCCGAGTTCATATTTCACATATAAAATGTTTCGCGCCGCGTCGTCGAGCCGTTCCATAGAAATCAGCCCTTCGCTGACAGCCTCTTTCAGCAGATCAATCTCGTCAAGCGTCATCGGAATCATGCTCATGTCCATGCCCGCGTTGAACGACCGCGCAATCGCCTGTTTGACATCCGGCGCGGCGCGGTGATACGTGGCGATTTTTTGCAGGTCTTGCCAATCCGACACCACCATGCCGCGAAAGCCGAATTCCTTGCGGAGAATGTCGGTCAGCAGCCATTTCGAGGCGTGCGCCGGAACGCCATTGACTTCGCCGCTATTGATCATGATTGTGCGGACGCCCGCGTCAATCGCCGCCTTAAATGGCGGGAACAGGACTTCTCGGAATGTCCGTTCAGAGACATCCGCCGGTTGGCGATCCAGTCCGCTTTCCGCTGCGCCGTAGCCAACAAAATGTTTCGCGCAAGCCGCGACGCGGCCGCTTTTTTGATAGCCCTGAATCATTCGCGCGCCCATGATGGCGGCCAAATACGGGTCTTCGCCGAAGGTTTCGTATGTGCGCCCCCATTTCGGGTTGCGGGCAATATCCAGCACCGGCGCGAAATTCCAATGAATGCCGGTCGCATGCAATGCCTTCGCGGTCAATTCCGCGCTTTTTTCGGCGAGATCGGGATCGAACGCGGCCGCAATATTGATGTCATACGGAAAAATCGTCGCGCCTTTGACGTTGTTATGCCCATGCACGGCGTCAACGCCGTAAATCAAGGGAATCCGCAGCCGCGTCTGTTCCGTGTATTTTTGAACCATGTTGGTCATTTTCGCCCATTCCTGCGGCGAATTGATGGGAGGATAGCCGCTGCCGCCGCTCAGAATCGAGCCGACCGCGTATTTCACGATGACCTCATTCATCAAATCTTCGCTAAATTCGCCGTTCGTCATCAGAAAATGAATATTGATCTGCGACACCTGACCGATCTTCTCTTCGACCGTCATTTCGGCGAGCAGCGCCTCAACCTTTTCGTGAATGCGCTGATTTTTTTCGAATGCGGCGCTCTGACCGGCAAACGCGCAGAACGCCATGACCAGCAGCCATCCTCTGCAAATGCGTGTTTTCATGACATCTCCTTTGTGTAAATTGTGTAAGAGGCTGTTTTAAAAGATCGTGGGCGACACGGTAGCCCCGCCCTACGTGGCGGGAATGTGCGCCAATATCCCGCCACGTAGGGCGGGGCTACCAGATTTTTCGTCTTATGGGGAACACGCGCAACTTTTAAAACAGCTTCTAAATAATATAGAGGCAAGCGAAAACCCTTCAAGGCGTCTGACAGCTATGTCGGCGGGGAGTCTGTTTTGAAAAATTCGATGGCCTGCAACAGCAGGGACGCCTGCACCGACAATTCTTCCGCCGACGCGGCCAATTCTTCCGACGTGACGGAATTTTGCTGCGTGACCGCATCCAATTCTTGAATCGCGTTATTGATCTGCTCGACGCCTTTCGTCTGCTCATGCGTCGCCGCGCTGATTTCCTGCACAATCGCGGCGGTCTGCTGAATATCCGGCACGAGACGCTTCAACATGTCGCCGGCGCGTTCGGCAATCGCAATTCCCGAACCGGTCAATTCCGTGATTTCCTCCGCGGCGTTCTGGCTGGATTCCGCCAAATCGCGGACTTCGGCGGCCACGACCGCAAACCCTTTGCCATACTCTTCCGCGTGAGACGCCTCAATCGTCGCATTCAGCGACAGCAGCCGCGTTTGGCGGGCAATATCCTCGATAATGGAGGTGCGTTTGACAATCTCGCGCATGGCGTTGACCGTATCGGCGACCGCTTGTTCGCTTTTCAGCGCGTCTTCGGCGGATTTCATGGCAAGCATTTCCATTTGCGCCGCATTGTCGGCATTCTGGCGGATATTGATCGCCATTTCTTCCATTGACGAGGACGCTTGCGTCATCGAATCCGCCTGCTGCATGGCGCGATTTCGCATGATCTGCGTATGCGCGTTCATTGTGTGACCGCGCTCCGAGACATTTTGCGCGACGCGCTTCACGTCGGCGACGATTTGGCGGAGATGCCGCACCATGGCGTTCAGCGCCGCGGCGAGTATGCCGGTCTCATCGTCGCGGCGGATGTCGCTGGTTTCGGTCAAATTCCCATCGGCCGTGGTTTTCGCCACCTCGACTAATCGGGTGAGCGGTGTGACGATGCGCGTGGCGAGCAGCAGCGACAGCACGGCAAAGACGCCGAGCGCGGCGCCGCCGATACCGATAATCCATCGTTGCAGCGCGCGACGCATTTCCGCGCCATCCGAAAAAATGGCGTCGCGTATCCGCGTGATGCGGGTTTCCGGCAGACCGACGCACAATCTGCCGACCGGCCTTCCGGTCATGCTTTTCAGCGTCGAGCAGGAGGTCAGATAGCGTTTCCCAGCCAGTTCGAGAATTTGGTTGGATTTTTGCGGCGCATCGGTCATTTTGTTTAGGATGTTCGGCGGGATTCGCAGCGTCGTTAAATCGAACGTTTTGGCGGCGTTCGGCGCGGCGAACCCGACCTGCGCAATCGGCGTCGCATCGAGATAGACGACGCTGGAATATCCGGCAACATTTTGCAGGCGTTTCAACGGCGCGTCGTACCGGTTCAGCAGCCTTCCAATCAGCGCAAGGCCAATCGGCTCGTCAAAATCGTTCAGCATCGCGGCGGCAGCGGCAATCGCCAAGCCGCCCTGCCCCTCAATGTCGCGCTCACGCAAGCCGAAACTGCCGAGAAGCGGCGCGTCCATCCGCATAAACGTCATCCAATGCGCGGGGAGCTTGTCGGGATGGTCTCGCAACGCTCGGACAATTTGGCTGCCGAGTTCGCTTTTGGCGAAGAATTGCTCGACGCCGGCGCTGCTGAGGTCTGTCGGAAACGAGGTGACAATCTGGCCTTGCAGGTTGAACATCACGAAAAAATCCAGTTCCAGCCCGGTCGCCTGCTTGAAGAGTTCCGCTTGCAAGGGCTTGATCTGGCCGGCATCGAGATGCGCGGCGAGGCTGGGGCTGGCAATGGCTTCTCTCAAATTGCGCGACACCTCTTCTTGCACCAGCGCTTCGAAGGTTTGATGCGGCAGATTGAGCGTTTCATACGTGCGCTGCGTCATGTCCGCCGCCAAACTGTCGGACAGATGCAGAACGCTGTCGTTCATGATTTTCAGGACGACCGCCGCCAAGACCACGATGCTGAACGCCGCAATCAGGCAAAAATTGACGAGAATTTGATATTTGATGTGTTTCATGATGAAACCGAGCATCAACCGGCGAAAGATGAACTTACGCGCGGTGAAACATCGAGGCGCGCATG
>CAZCGG010000254.1:0-6143 GCA_964498135.1 uncultured Candidatus Moduliflexus sp. | reverse complement strand
CGCTCTCCGCCAACCTCGTCGTTGCGAAGAGTTGTGGTTTGTTTACGTTGCCCCGTAAACAAACCACTTTGCAGCTTTTTCCTTCCGATTGTGCCAACTCCTGTTGTAGTCTCACGACTCACCGTTTGCTCGACAACTGTAGCAGTTTGCAGCCCTTCGAAGTCAACGTGGATGGCTTACTTTCCGCCGATTTTTTCTTTCAGGCTCGTTCCCGGACTGAATTTCGGAACGTCTTTGGCCGGAATTTCCATCGGCGCGCCCGTGCTGGGGTTGCGGCCTGTCCGCGATTTGCGGGTCACGACCGAAAACGTGCCGAAGCCGATTAACGTGACTTTTTCTTTCTTCGCCAATGCGTCGCTGATGCCATCCACGAAGGCGTTCAAGGCGACTTCGCAATCTTTTCTCGTTAACCCGGATTTCTCAGCCATCACGCCGATCAAAGAATCTTTATTCATACGACTACTCCTCCTTGCTGTGCTTGCTGCGGTTAGACATACGCAGAGATCAAAGACGCCTTGATAGCCTCCCCAATCTGATGCGCGTTGCTGGACAACATGGGACGCCCGCATTGCTCATGCAGATTTCCCGAATGAGGCGTTTCCTCGTTCTGCAATGAAAATATACCCTATCAGAAGTCGCCAATCACGTCAACAGAAATGTGCTGCAAGTTTGCTTTTTTTTGCTTGAAGACGCCTATGCAGCAGGCTTTTTCAAGCCATGCCACGCCTAAGTGATTTATTTTCAACGAGATGCGAGAACGCTTGCTGCGCGGGGAAATCCGCGATTTTTTGAAAAATTTCTCCTCAACATGGGCGATTTCGGCGGGAACGCCGCGCTGAATTTTCCGCGTCATGCCTAGCGCGGCGCGCGCAATGTCAAGAAGGAGTGACCACGCCGAAATGCTTCTCAATCCATTTGGCGACATGCTTTGCGCCTTTCAACGGCTTGTGATCGCCGGAAGAAATGCCGCGATGGATATACGCTCGCAATTTATCCGCCAACTCTCTGTCATGGAGAAGAATGCCGCCGCTCTCGTCAGCCGTCTCAGCTTTTTGAAACGAGACATATTCACTATTAATGATCTCAACATTGACCGGAAACTGATCTCGATGCGGAATCACCGTCACCGCGATCTTCTCTGGAAATTTGAGCAACAGCGTTTGAAACGCCTCGACATGCCGTTTAACCCATTCATGCGGAAACGCATGCGTCCCGTATTGCCCGGTCGCCCAATACGTTTCGAGATCTTTTTGGGAAAGAATGAACTCCACATGTTTGATTTCCCTCACCAAGGCGTGAAACACCAGTTGACGAGTCCGAATGGAACTTCTGGAATCCCAGGGGCCGACATCGAGCGGCAGGGTAATCAGTGGGAACGGATTATTCAACATCAGCATGTCCTTCGCTCCTTGTTCGTGCATGCCGACTTCTCGGATGAAGGACTCGGCCTCCATCATGCCCGCCCGGTCAATCAAATCGCTGATAAACGCCCAGAGTTCCGCTTCTGGAAGATCGGCATCCAATAATGCCTTGAGCGGTTCTGCCATGAAAAAATTGAGCACATTCCGGCGGCCTTGCTTTGTGTCAGTTCGCCAGAGCGGATCAATGTCTTTCCAGATGAGGTTGAATTCGTGGCGCAATTGATACACCACATCTGGATGCTCTGTCCATGCCCTGACTAACGCGTCATCGCGCGTCAACGGCGATTCGTCCTGCGAGTCGGGCGGATCAAATGATAGAAAGGCGGTATTGTTGCTGAGCGAGAACCGAATCAGAAACTCTTGATCGGCCAGCGCAAAATGGATATTGGGATGATGCGCGAGCGTCTGCGCGACTCGCAGAATCTGCTCCCGAAATAATTGGGCTTCAATGGCCTGCAAATGTCCTTGCGCTGAGTCAGTCGGCGCAAGATGGATCAGAATCTCTCGAAATTCGGCTTTCAGGAAGTCGCGCTCATGGATTGACCGCCCTTTTCCGCTTTGCAAATGCCGTTCATGCGCGGTCAGCCGCTCAAGGTGATGCGCCAAATAGATGTCAATTTGATCCTGCGGCGCGCCGTACGCTTCCAGCGCGGCGCGCAGCCCTTCGACCGGGCGGAATCGCGCCGAAAGCGACGATTTAATGAGCAGCAGTTCGGCTTTCAGGTTGAGCGTTTCCGTCTCAGACAATTTTTGCGTGACCGGCGTAATCGAAAATTTTCGGGCAGGCGCGTTCGTCCTGACGAGAGGGTGGCGTTGTTCCGGCGGCCCTAACAGATATTCAAGATATTGGACTAATGCGCGCAGTTCATCGGCCTGCGCAGACTCGCTGGATTTTATCGTTGCGTAACGAATCCAATACCGGTGTTCCGAAATAGGTTTGGCTTCGACAAACCCCACGCCCTCGACCACGAGATATTCGGGCAAATGCTCGCCGTGCGGGATTTCATACAACACGCAATGCGACGTGCCGATATACTGCGCCAAAAAATCGGCAATGACCGTGATGTCGTGCGTAATATCGCCAGCCCATAAATGAAGCGCCTGAAACGGAGAATCCGCCCAGAGAAAACTGCGCAGCATGTCTCGCATATTGTTTCTTTCTCGGTTAAATTCTTCGTCAAACAAGTCGTGATGAAACCAGGTGATATAAATTTTGCCGCCGAGATCGCCGCGCTCATGCGCCGTTTCAAGCAACGCAATCGCGTTCGTGATAAATGCGTGATGATCCCCCTCGCGGCATTCGATTTGCTGATGTTCATGCGCCAGAACGTCGCGCGCCCCGGCGGAGCGTTTCCGCACTAACCCCTTGGTTTGAATGCCTTGCTTCACGCGCGCAAACAGGGTGCCTTCTTCTTTATATTCATCGCTTAATGATTCGAGCAGTCCGCCCTGCGCATCTTGCTCCTGATAGGTTAAATGCTGACGATTGTATGCTTCAAGCAGTTGCTGAACATCGCTTTCCGAGACATGCAGCTGCCGGAGTCCGTCAATGAGCTTATAGAGCGTTTTGTGGGCGGGCGGCTTGCGATTCGATTGTTTCAGGTTGCTCAAATAACTCGGCGTGATCTGCGCCTGCTGCGCGAGATCTTTAATGTTGAAAGCTCGCCCTCGCCTGCCTCGCTCGACAATTTCACTCAACACACGCGCAAATTCACTCATAAAAATTTCTCCTTTTTCCCCAATCTGTGAAATCGTTCCAGCAAAAAATTATGAGAATACCTTCTAAATACTGTCAAGATAAAAATAAATCATTTATGATTTTATTTTATCAAATTGTATTCTGTTAGAAATGTTCATTTCTGGAAATTTTTTATCATAAAAAATATTTCATAAAAACGATATTTTTTTAAAATAAAACTTGACAAAAAAATATCCCATTTTAAATTGCTTTTATCATCCAATTTTTAGATCAGAAATGACGCATATCTAAAAGGGAGCCGAGCAATATGCAACAGGTCAACTTGACGCTTGATAATCTCAACGAAATTCTTACCTCGCAGTTCACCCCAGAGCAAACGGCCAAAGCCAAAACATTTTTTCTGAAGCATCTTTCAGAACACGCTCATCGCTTTTATGGCGGAAAAATGCAGACCGTGCCGAAAGCCGGCGTATTTGGCTTTAATTGGTTCAATGTCTGGTACACGCCGGGCGTTTCAAAAATTTCGACAATGATTCGGGATAATAACGAACTGTCATACGAACTTTCCGACCGGGGCAATTACGTGGCGGTGGTGAGCGATTCCACTCGAGTCTTGGGGGACGGGGATTGCACCCCTCCCGGCGGCTTGGGCGTCATGGAAGGCAAGGCGTTCCTCATGAAATATCTTGGGGGAATTGACGCGACGGCCTTGTGCATGGATAGCCGGAATGCCAAAGGCGAGCATGATCCGGACAAAATCATCGAGTTTGTCAAAATGGTTCAGCCCACCTTCGGCGCGATCAATTTAGAAGATATTTCCCAGCCGAATTGCTACAAAGTGCTGGATACGCTGCGGGAAGAATGCGACATTCCGGTTTGGCATGACGACGCGCAAGGGACGGCGAGCGTGACGCTGGCGGGCTTGCTCAATGCGTTGAAACTCGCCGATAAAGAAATCGGCAAGGTCAGAGTCGTGTTGTTGGGGGCGGGGGCGGCCAATTCCACGATTGCGCGCATTATCTTGGCGGCCGGCGGCAATCCAGAAAACATGATCCTGTTCGATGTCAATGGCGCGCTCAGCAAAGACCGGGACGACATCAAAGCCGATCCGGGATTTTACCGGCAATGGGAATTGTGCCAACAGACGAACCCCAAAAGGATCAAAGATTTTGCCCAAGCCATGAATGGCGCGGACGTGTTGATCGCGCTGTCAAAGCCCGGCCCAGATACGGTCAAGCCGGAATGGATCAGGTCAATGGCGAAGAAGTCTATCGTTTTTACATGCGCCAATCCAGTGCCGGAAATTTATCCGTATGCGGCGAAAGAAGCCGGCGCGTTTATCGTGGCGACCGGGCGCGGCGATTTCCCGAATCAGGTCAATAATTCCGTTGGTTTTCCGGGAATTTTAAAGGGAGCGTTGTTAGTGCGCGCCCGCAAAGTCTCGGATGAAATGGCGATTGCGGCGGCGAAATCCTTGGCCGGGTTTGCGGAAAAACGCGGGATTCACCCCGACAGCATCATCGCGACGATGGAAGAAACCGACGTGTTTCCGAATGAAGCGGCGGATGTCGCTATGCAAGCGATTCAAGATGGACTGGCTCGCGTGACGATGACGCGCGAAGAAGCCTTTGCCAAGACGGCCGCCGACATTAAATATGCCCGCGATACGGTCAACACGTTGTTACATGAAGGCTTGATCACGCCGCCGCCTCAGCAGATGCTGCAAGACGCGCTGGAATGGGCGATCAAACAAGTGTCATAAGCGAGAGAGTCAGAAAAACGTGTCAACGTCAAACCAGAATCAACATTCATCGAAGTAGGGCAGGCTCAACCCGAAAGCAAAGCAGAGATGCCTGTTCATCTCTGGGGCAACAGCAGAGATGAACCGGAAGCAAAAGAAAAGAAAACGGATTTCTTTTCTTAGCGGAGCGGGAGACTATGGCGTATCAGGATGAGTATAAAAATTGTATTTGGATGGATTTTGAGACGCTGGAGCGTTTCATGAAAGACGCGCTCGTCTGTTTTGGCGTCCCAAGAGCTGACGCGGAGATCGTTGGCGACGTGTTGATCGAATCGGATAAGCGCGGAATTGATTCGCATGGCATCGGACGCTTAAAACCGATTTATCTTGACCGGATTGATGATGGCATTCAAAATCCGATCACCAAGATTGACATTATTAAAGAAACCGAAACAACCGCCGTGCTGGACGGCAATAATGGCATGGGGCATGTGGTTTCGAAAAAAGCGATGCAAATGGCGATTGACAAAGCCAAAGCGCATGGAATGGGCATGACAGTTGTTCGCAATTCCACGCACTACGGCATCGCCGGGTATTATTCGTTAATGGCGATTAAAGCTGGCATGATTGGCATGACCGGCACCAATGCCCGCCCGTCAATCGCGCCCACGTTTGGCGTGGAAAATATGCTGGGCACCAACCCGCTGACCATCGGCTTCCCGACCGATGAAGAATTTCCGTTCCTTCTGGATTGCGCCACCTCCGTTACGCAGCGCGGGAAAATCGAATCGTATGATCGCGCTGGCAAAGACCTGCCGCCGGGCTGGGTCATTGATGAAAACGGCAACACCCGCACGGACACGAAACAAGTCCTGATTGACTTAACCAAAGGCAAAGCCGCCTTGACGCCGTTAGGCGGATTGGGCGAAGAAACGGCGGGCTATAAAGGGTATGGCTATGCGACTGTCGTGGAAGTGCTGTCGGCGGCCTTGCAAGATGGCGCATTCCTGAAAGCCTTGAACGGTTTTGATGACAACGGCAAAAAGATTCCTTATCCGTTGGGGCATTTCTTTATCGCCATCAATATTGAAAATTTTATGGGGCTGGACGTGTTCAAGCGGATTGCTGGCGCCATTATGCGGGATTTGCGAAATTCCAAAAAAGCGCCGGGACAAGAACGCATTTACACCGCAGGCGAGAAAGAATGGGTGGCTTGGCAATATAGGAAAGAACACGGCTGCCCCGTTCCGGCTGTCTTGCAGAAGCAAATGAATGAAATCCG
>CAZCGG010000253.1:0-6157 GCA_964498135.1 uncultured Candidatus Moduliflexus sp. | reverse complement strand
CCGCGCTCAAGGCAATGGCGTGCTGAAGCGCGTCAATAAAGGCAAATTCGTCATGTTAGGCGGCAGCCCGACGGACAACAACGCTATCCTGTTCCGCAAAGGCCAGATGGAAGCGATTCAGCCGCTCGTTGACAAAGGCGACATCACCATCGTTGCCGATCAGTGGGTAGAAAACTGGGCGCCTGCCAATGCGACCAAATTGATGGAAAACATTCTGACGGCGCAGGGCAATGCGGTTGACGCCGTGGTGGCATCGAACGACGGAACGGCCTTAGGCGCGCTCCAAGCCCTTAAAGCGCAGGGATTGTCGGGCAAAGTGCCGATTTCCGGCCAGGATGCGACGGCTGCCGGCTGCAAATCCATCGTGGAAGGCGAACTGACGATGACCGTGTACAAAGACGTGCGCCTCTTGACCCCGATGGCGATGGAAATGGCCATCAAATTGGCCAAGAAAGAAACCATTGAAGGGTTGCAGAGCTATCCGTTGGCCGAACTGACGCTGGACAAAAGTTTGACGGGCAACGTGCCATGCAAATTCTTGGAAGTGGTGGAAGTTGATCAGAGCAACGTGTATGATGTCATTGTCAAAAGCGGCTTCCAGCCCTATGATGAGATTTACAAAGACATTCCTGAAGACAAGAGACCGCCGAAACCGTAAGCATCTCTCATAATACAAGACGATCTCCTGAACGGTTCCTCCCCTCGCATGGGGAGGAACCGGACACGCACAGGATGGAGAGCCATGGCAAACACTCACGACTATATTCTTGAAATCGAACATGTCACGAAAGAATTTCCCGGCGTGCGCGCGTTGAATGATATTTCCTTCAAAGTGCGGCGGGGGACGATTCACGGGATCTGCGGCGAGAACGGCGCGGGAAAATCCACCCTCATGAAAATCCTCGCGGGCGTCTATCCGGCAGATACGTATCAAGGCGATATTAAATTAAACGGCGCGGTCATCAGTTTCACGCATAATTCCATCCATGACGCCATTCATCACGGCATCGCCATCGTGTATCAGGAATTAGCCCTCATTCCGAAACTTACCGTCGGCGAAAATATTTTTTTAGGGCGCGAACCATCGAAAACATTGGGAATCAATTGGAATCATCTGTATGCGGAAACGCATAAGGTGCTTGCGGAATACAACCTCGACATTCCATTTTCAAGCCGCATCGAAGATTTAAGCGTGGGCAAGCAGCAAATGGTTGAAATCGCCAAAGCGTTGTCCGAAAACGCGAAAGTATTGATTTTAGACGAACCCACATCAGCCCTCACAGAAGCCGAAGTGGATAAATTGATGGAAATTCTTGAACAATTGCGTTCGCGCGGCGTGACCTGCCTGTATATTACGCATAAAATGGAAGAATTTTTTCGGATTACCGACGAGATTACCGTGTTCCGCGACGGCGGCGTCGTCGGGACGGTTAACACCACAGATGTGAATCATGAAAAACTCGTCGCCATGATGGTTGGGCGCGAGATGAAAGAACGCTTTCCGCAAGGCAACCGCAAGGCCGGAGATGTCGTGCTGGAGGTCAAGGATTTGAGCGTGGAGCATCCGACGCATCTCGGCAAGAAAACGTTGAAAAATGTCTCGTTCCAACTTCGCGCCGGTGAAATTCTCGGCGTCGCGGGCTTGATGGGGTCGGGACGAAGCGAATTGGTCATGACGATTTTCGGCGAATACGGGCGCAACCGCACCGGCGATATTCATCTGCGCGGCAAGCCGATTGACAATAAATCAGCGCGGGATGCCATGAATAACCGCATCAGCCTTGTGCCGGAAGATCGCAAACGCATGGGGCTGGTGTTGGAAAAGTCCATTCTGGAAAATATCGCGTTAGCCAATCTTGACCGCTTTTCGACATGGTTTTCCATCAATAAACATAAAGAACATGACGAATGCCAAAAGATTGCCAAGCATTTGACGGTGAAAGCCCCGCATCTGCATGTCGCCGTCAACGCCTTGAGCGGCGGAAATCAGCAAAAAGTCGTTATCGCCAAATGGCTGCTCGCGGATCCGCAAGTGCTGATTCTCGATGAGCCGACGCGCGGCATTGATGTCGGCGCAAAATATGAAATTTACAAATTGATGAATCAATTGGCCGAAGAAGGCGTCGCCATCATCATGATTTCGTCCGAACTCCCCGAAATTCTCGGCATGAGTGACCGCATTCTCGTCATGCACGAAGGGGAATGCACGGGCATTCTGAACCGAGCGGACGCCACGCAGGAAAAAATCATGGCGTTAGGAACGGGATTAGTCCCAGAGGCTGCGGATTCGAAGCCATCGAGTCCCTCGAAAAAACTCTCGCTGTAACATCACATCGAAAAAAGCTGCCGGTCTGCAAAACTCGGCGCGTTGAACCGCCAGGCGTTGCAGGCCATGACGAACCACAGAGCAAAAGGAACGGCTATGAATACGACAACGCAAACGCAACAGGCGGCAGGCGCGGAAGACAAGACCCTTATGTCGATGATTATGAAGCAAGTGCGGGCGAACATGAAGACGTACACGATGATTTTAGCCTTAGTCATTATTTGGCTGCTATTTGGCTATCTCACGAATTGGATTTTTTTTAAACCGCAGAACATGTCGAATCTCTTTCGCCAAATGACGATTGTGTCATTCTTGGCGATGAGCATGGTGTTAGTCATTGTCACCGGCAACATTGACTTGTCAGCCGGAAACGCGACCGGCTTCGTCAGCGCGGTGGCCGCGTATGTGCAAGCGATCATGCTGCCGCCGCTCTTGGCGAGCATGTCCATCGGCTTGCGCGGCTGGATAGTTACGATCATTAGCATTCTGGTCGGCCTCTTGGTTGGTTTGCTGAACGGCGTCGTGCAAGGCGCGGTGATCGCGTATTTAAATATCCCCGCGTTTATCGTGACGCTCGGCGCGATGTTGATTTTTCAGGGCGGCATTTTAGGCGTGACGCAGGGCAAAACGATTGTCCCGATTGAAGACAATTTCCGGCTGATCGCGCAGGGCTACGTGCCGAAATCGCTCGGCTGGGCGTTGGGAATTATCGTCATTGCGGCGATTTTCTTCGGAATTTTTTGGAGCAGAATGCAGAAAGGCCGCTATGGATTTAAACTCCCGTCGCTGGCGCAGGACGCGACAAAAGCCGTGCTGTTCTCCGGCTTAGTCATTCTGTTCGTCCATATCATGAACCAATATCGCGGCATTCCAAACCCCGTGCTGCTGATGGCGGTCATGGCGTTAGTGTTCGTTTATCTGACGGACAACACCAAATTCGGGCGGTACTGCTACGCGCTCGGCGGCAATAAAGAAGCGACGCGCTTGTCCGGCGTCAATATCAAGAAAAATATCTTCATGGTCTTCGTGCTGATGGGCTTGATGACGGGCGTGGGCGGCATCGTCCTGACCGGCTACGTCGCGGCAGGCACGACGGGCGGCGGCGCGGGCTACGAACTGTTAGCGATTGCGTCGTGCATCCTCGGCGGCACAAGCACGATGGGCGGCGAAGGCACGATTTTCGGCGCGTTAGTCGGTTCGCTGATTATGGCGAGCTTGCAGAACGGCATGAGCGTCATGAACATGGATATTTTCTGGCAGTACATTATTCGCGGCCTCGTGTTAGTCGTCGCCGTGTACATTGACGTGCTTTCAAAGAAAAGCAAAGCGTAATCCGTTGAACCGCTTCAACCAGACAGACGCCGGACGCAGAAGATGCGTCTGGCGTCTCTTTATTTCGAAACGCGCGCGGGTGTCCATTTTGGGAACGACCGCGATACATCCCCTCTTGAAAGGGCGAGGACGGATCATTCCCCTTTTGGGAACGGGACGGGATATTCCCCTCTTGGGAGGGGCTGGGGTGGGTAAATATTCTGTTCAAAATCTACCCACCCCTTACCCCTCCCAAGAGGGAATATCCCGATTCCAGCCCATCCCAAGAGAGGATGTATTGCGCCTTTTGCCCCTTCCAAAAGGAGATGTTTGACATCGAGATGAAACCGACGATCCTTCTTGTCGAAGACGAGCCGGGCATTGTGGACACCGTGCAATATGTGTTGGAAAGCGATGGCTTTGCGACGAAATGGCTGTCCGCCGGGATGGACGTGTTGCCGCTTCTCGCAAGCGAACCGGCGCATCTCATCATTTTAGACATCGGCCTGCCGGACGTGAGCGGCTTGGAACTCTGCAAGCTGATTCGCCAGAAATACACCATTCCAATCATTTTCCTGACCGCCCGCAAAGATGAAATTGACCGCGTTGTCGGGCTTGAAATCGGCGCGGACGATTACGTCGTCAAGCCGTTCAGCCCGCGCGAACTGTTGGCGCGGGTCAAGGCGATTCTCCGGCGCGCCCGGCGAGACGCGCCGCGCTCGGCCTCAGCGCAGCCGTTCGCGGTCAACGAGGCGAAATGCCAAATCACCTATTTCGGCAGCGCGCTTGACCTGTCGCGCTACGAATATAAAATCTTGACGACCTTCATCCGCCGCCCCGGCATCGTGTTTTCGCGCAACCAACTCATGGAAATCGTCTGGGATGACCCTGACGCGAGCATGGATCGCACGATTGACGCGCACATCAAAAATCTCCGCGCCAAGCTGAAAGCCGTCAACGCGGAATGCGACCCTATCGTCACGCATCGCGGGCTGGGCTATTCGCTGAAGGAGGGCGTATGCGATTAGGAACGCGCATGTTTCTCGTCTCCTTTCTGATTGTCGTGACCTGCTTTTCTTACCCGATTTGGTGGGTGATTCAGTCGCTGCGCCTGCGCTATCAGGAAGGCGTCGAAGAATTGCTCGTGGATCAAGCGAATATTTTCGCGGCCATCGCGGGGCGCGAGATGGAAACGGCGCAATTCAGCCCGCGCAGTTGGCATGCCGCCTTCGATCACGCCTACGCCCGGCCGCTTTCCGCGCAGATTTACACCGTCGTCAAAACGCACGTGGATTTGTGGGTGTTCATCACCGACCTATCTGGCACGGTGACGTTCGATTCGAAATACCCGGAACGGGAAGGCCGGGCGTTTTACTTTTGGCGCGACGTTGAGGCGACGGTGCATGATAAACGCAGCACGCGCATGATGCGGCTGCTGCACAGCGATCCGCAAACGTCCGCCGTGAAACCCTTTTTCTACGTCGCGTCGCCGATTCTCCTCAAAGGCATGCCGGGCGGCGCGGCGTTCGTGGCCAAGCCGATGACGAACATCAACCGCTTTTTGGCGCATGCGCGCCCGCAGATTGTCAATGTCGGCCTGCTCGCGGCGGGCGTGGGGCTTGTGCTGTGTTTCGCGGCGTCGTTCTGGCTGACGCGACCGGTCAAGCGGCTGACCCGCTACGCGCATGACGTGCGCGAAGGGAAGCGCGTCCCGTTCCCGAAGCTTGATCGCAGCGAAATCGGGCAGATGGGGCAGGCGTTTCACCTGATGCAAGAGGCGCTGGAAGGGAAAAATTACGTGGAGCAGTACGTGCAAACGCTGACGCATGAGGTGAAAAGCCCGCTTTCGGCGATTCGCGGCGCGGCGGAGCTTTTGGAAGAGCCGGACATGCCCGCCGAATCGCGCGGCAAATTTCTCGCCAACATTCGCGACGCGGCCACGCGCATTCAGCAGATCGTGGATCGGATGCTGGAATTGGCCGCGCTCGAAAATTTGAAGCAGTTGGAAAAAATCGAAGAGGTTGACATGCGCGCGCTGGCGGATTCGGTGATTGAAAGCAAACGCCCCATGCTGTCGCAAAAGCGCCTGGACGTGAGGCCGCAGATTGAGGCGGGCGCGACGATTCGCGGCGATGCGTTTCTGCTGCATCAAGCGCTCTCCAACCTGCTGCAAAATGCGATTGAATTCAGCCCGGAACGCGGCGAGATCGGCATGCGCGCGTTCAGGCAGGCGGGGCAGTTGCAGGTCGTGATTGAAGACGCCGGCCCCGGCATTCCCGATTTTGCGCGGGAGAAGGTCTTCGATAAGTTCTTTTCGCTGCACCGCCCGGACACTGGCAAGAAAAGCACAGGCTTGGGCTTGAACTTCGTTCAAGAGGTCGCGCACCTGCATCATGGCGCGATTCGGCTGGAAAATCGGCAGGAACATGGGGCGCGGGCGGTGTTTGCGCTGCCGCTGGCGGCTTGAGTAGAGACGCACGGTCGTGCGTCTCTCCCGCCGCAAAGATCATGAACAAGCAC
>CAZCGG010000252.1:0-6185 GCA_964498135.1 uncultured Candidatus Moduliflexus sp. | reverse complement strand
ATTTATCATCCGTAATCTTCATGCACTCGCCCATTTTTGGCAAGAGAAATGTGAGGAAGAACCGCGAAGCTGGCATAAAAAAACTCAGTTTCTTCTGGAGAAACTGAGTTTCTGTTCATTAGACCTCTTGCATAAGTCGTTTTTGACCCGTCATCCCGTTCGCCCTGAGCCTGTCGAAGGGCGGGCGTAGGAAGTCTTCATCTGTCCTTCGACAGGCTCAGGGCGAACGGAATGGACTTTTGCAAGAGATCTATTGAAAAGCGAGAACTTCAGCAGAACCGCTCGATTTTCACGACTTCGAATTTTTTCACGCCCGCCGGAACGCTGACGTTCACTTCGTCGCCTTCTTCCTTGCCGATCAATCCCTTCGCAATGGGGGATTTGGCGGAAATCGCATTTTGATAAAATTGCGCGTCGTCGCCGCTCAAAATCTGATAAAACGTCTCTTCGTCGGAATTCAAATCGAACAGCGAGACCTTCGTGCCGAGCGACACCCGCGACGTGTCAATGTTCAAATCATCAATAATCAGCACGTTTGACAGCCGTTGGCGCAAGTTATTCACTTCGTTGCCCAACATGTCTTTTTTCTGGATCGCGGCTTCCCATTCCGCATTTTCGCTTAAATCGCCGTAACTGGCCGCTTTGCCGATTTCCTGCGCAATTTTGCCGCCCGGTTTGATGGCGTCAAGGTTTTCTTGCAGTTTTTTGTTTAAGGCATCCCAGGATTTGCGCGTCATGTAATTCGTTTCCATAGCGTGTTCCCTTCTTATGCGTGTCACGTCTCTGAATGCTCTTTCGCGCCTGCTCTAAAAAGAACAAAGGATTAAATGACAAAAGGATCCACGTTCTGGCGTGAATCCCTTTCTCACTCAATCCTTGCGGTCGGACGAAAGAACCTGCCCGATACAACAATCGCCCTCTTTGGAGCGTATAAAGATCCACTTACAAAACGCAGGAAAAAATGTCAAGCACGGAGTATGAAAAATGTCCGTCATCTCAATTTTTCGCGGCATCCGCCGCCGCTTTTCCCGCCAAGATCGCCCCTTCCATCGAATCATATTCCCACGCGCCGTAGCGCCCGGCCGAGATGATGCCATGCTCGCGCAGATAGGGAAAAATCGCGGACAGCGCGGCGGCGCGGTTGAAATCATATAGCACGTAGGCGTGTTCGATGCGCGTGACATCCCAAACGAGGATGTCATCATCCGGGCGCAGAATGCCGCAGCGCCGCAAGCCGCCGATCACGTCCTCGCGCAGGCGATCTTCGGGGATCGTTTCGTCGGGCTGCGCCGAGATTTCCACATACATCGAGCCGCACCCGGCGGGCGCGACGCTCGCGGAAAAATTCGTCGGGAAGCCGACGCGATAAAAGCAGAATTCCGGCTCAGGGAAATAGAGCCAATGCTGATCAGAGAGATTCGCCCGGCTCACGCCGATATTCACGTTCTGCACGGCAATCGCGCGCAGGCGGCGGGCGGCAGCGCGGACGGCCTTCGGCGCATGAACCAGCATGTCAATGAAGCGCGGCAGCGGCAGCGTCGAAATCAGGTGGCGATACGCGGCGGACGTCCCGTCAGCAAAGGCGATTTCATGCCGCAATTCGTCCACGCGGATGGCCGCTTTTTCGAGATGGAGATGCGCGGCGGGCAGGCGTTCCGCGAACGCGCGCGGCAGCAGTTCGATGCCGCCCGTTTTCGGATACAGAAAGGTCGGATTATAGCCGAAATCGCGGTTGCGGATGCCTAACGCGCCGTTCAAAAATTCATCGAGCGTCGGCCGCGGAATTGACCACGACACCCAATCGGAACCAAGCTCATGCAGGGGAATCTGCCAGAGTTTTTGGTTGTACGGGAACATGAAATATTTGGCGACGCCCGCCCCGAACGTGCGCAACGTCCAATCCTGAAACGACACTTCCCCGCCTTCGCCCGTTTTCTCGTCGGAATGCAGCGCGTCGAGAAAACCGAGAATGCACTCTTTTATAATGTCCGGCGGCATGCCGGAGAGATTCGCCTGAAACGGATATTCGATGAAACGGCCGCGCGTGTAAATCTGCGCTTTCCGGCGATGCGGCGCGAAGCCGTCCGGCGCAAGCTCCTGAATCAGCCGTTTCGCGTCGTCGCTGCGGAGATGCAGCAGATGACCGGTATAATCGAACAGAAAGCCGCCGCGCCGCATCGTGCGGCACAATCCGCCGACGTCGGCTTCGCGCTCAAACAGGTCGAAATCGTCGCGCAGATGATGCGCCGCGCTCAAGCCGGTCAGCCCCGCGCCAAGAATCGCAATGCATGCCATGTTTCCTCGTTCATGCGGGCAATGGTGTTTTATGCCGGATTTTAGGGGTTTTACGGCGTTTCCGCGCCTTTGGCGCAGCAGGCTTTTGCGTCATCTCACGCAGAAATTCCGGGGCGAAATCCGCGCCATTCGGCCATTCTATCGTGCGGCTCGCCAAACGCACCTGCCGAAAGAGCGCGGTATCTCGCAACGGTTCGAAGATTGCGCCATATAATTCCGATTCTAAATCAACAACACCCTCTGCGCCCGTATTAAAGCGCAAATGAAGCTTGTAGTCGTCGAGATATTCGACAGCAGCCACATGAATAAACATAGGTTCCTCACGGTGAACGTGCTACGCCCCTGTTCGATCAATCCATGACATAATGGACAAAACTGCTGAGGAATCATCATGTCTTCATTCCGCCGACCTGCTGACGGCGGTTTTCCATATACCAGCGTAAAATGGCATTCATCCGCTGTTGATATGCCTTCCCTTGCGTTTCGAACCATTCCAGAACATCAGCGTCAAGATGCAGCGTGATGGTGGCCTGTGGATGTGGCAGGCGCAACGTCGCTCGCGCAAAAAATTCTTCGTCTAACGGCGGAATATCGGAGGTATCGATCTCCTCATCCGTCAGCGCGTCAAACCGCGTCCAATCAGAACATGATGTTGTCTTCATAGTGTTTCCGTTCATATTTTAGCGCCTTTCTGGCAGAAATTATCGGATGATTATTCGAACAAATCGGCATGACTTCCGGTTCGCTCAAAGATAATATCCGTCGCGGTCAATTTATAGACCAACAACCAATCCGGTTCGATGTGGCACTCTCTTCTGCCGATATAGTTTCCGCTTAATTTATGATCGCGAAATCGCCTGTCAAGCCGCTCATTTCGACAAAGCTGCATGATGAGCGGCTTGATTTTTTCGGCGCGTTTGCCTCGTTTCAGCATTCGGTTGAGGTCTTTTTCGAACTGCGTCGTGTAGATCGGCGTCAACGTCATATTCCTAATTTCCTGAACATGTCCTCCGCATCGTGACAAGCAATTAACTCGCGTTCTGCGTCGGTTTTTTCGAAGACGCGACGAGTCAGCGCATTCGGTCGTTCAATCTCAAACGGCAATTTATGACACATTTTCACCTGCTGAAAAAATAAGGTAATCGCATCATCCGCTGACAAGCCTAACTCGGTAAAGACATGTTCGACCTCATCTTTGAGCAGCGGATCAACTCGAATGGTAAAACTGTTTATCTCAGACATAGATCATTCTCCTTTTTCGCGCGATTCTTTCGTATGTGTTATCCGTGAAATCAAGCGTTCCGCCTCATTTTCCAAGCGTTTCAAGCCCAATTTCGCAAACGTCTTTTTCGCGCTTATCATGTTTTGCAACGCCTTTTCTGGCTGCCCTGCCGCCGCGAGCATTTGCCCATGCAGCAGTTGGGCTTCGGCGAGATGGTGGGGCTGCTGCAAGCGTTTGAATTCGGCGGCAGCGGCTTTCAGGCGCGTCTGCATGTCGGCGTACTGTTTCAGGGCGAAATGCGCCCGCGCTTCCATCAAGACGGTTTCGCCGTAACGATAATATTCGATAGCCTTGAAGATGTTTCCGGCGTCAACGGCATGTTGCAGGGCGGCGGCAGGCTGGCGCTGCGCGAGTTCGATGGCGGCGAGCGTCAGATACGCTTCGCCGAGCCGGAAGGAGTTCATCTGCTGAAACAGCGCAATCGCTTCGTTGACGGACGCGGTCGCCTGCTCAAGGTCGCCTTGCGCCAAATAGACCTGCGCGTAGGCGTCTTTGAGCATAGCGGTTGCTTCCCAAATTGATATTTTCCTTTTAAAAAATTCTTCTATTTGCTGTAATCGCTCTAAACTTTTAACAGGTTCATTAAACATCAGATAAATTTTGGCAGAGTTAATGAGATAGATATGTATATCTCCAGAATATGTATCCCGTTTAATAGCATCCTCTATGGTGCTTTCTAAGATAACATGTGCTTCTTTAAACTTACTAACTCCTGTCAGAATATAACTATGGTGCAACCACAAAAGAATTGAGGTTATCTTTGCTTGGGTCATTTGGTGTAGATTTACAGCTTTATCTATGGCAAACAGAGATTCTTCAATATGTCCTAACAAAAGATGGCTAATCGCTAAATTGGACAGAATATATATCTCTTGAATGGTATCATTTATCTTTTGATTTATAGTTACAGCCTCACTAATTTTAGTAATCGCTTCTTGAAATTTACCTATCATACGCAACTCTATATTATAAGTAATAAGGCAGTCCGATAAGTTTCGTCCCCTTCCATATCTTCGTGCTAACGATTCCGATTGTTGATACATCTCAATGGCTTTCTCATGTTGCCCCTGATGTCGAAATGTAAGTCCTATGGTTTTAAAAGCGAACATAATTTCATTAACTCGTCCTAATTTTTGCAGAATTTCTAAACGTTCCATTTGATATTTGAGAGTCTTCTCAAACATCCTTTGATCTCTCATTCTATAAATCAAAAGTGATAAAATCATTGTTTCTAATTCTAAATCACCCCTTTTATGAGCAATTTCTCTGGCGGTCTCACAATATCTGATCCCTTCTTCGTATTTGCCTAAATAGAAAGCCATATCACCTAATTTGTAAAATATGACATCTTTATTTTCTGGCTCATTTAGTTTTTCTAATATGATTTTAGCGTTGGCATAATGTCCAATAGCTTTAGAGGTATCGTTCAAGCGTATTGCATATTCAACTAAAAATTGTAAAAGTTCTATTTGTTCGGTAGAATTTTCTATTTTTGTTGCAATGGTCAAACCTTCCAAAACATTCTGGTAGGCTTCATGATGTCTTCCTTGTTCATAAAACATCCTTGCAATAAGTTTCAAAATCTTAATATTTAATTGTTGCTCTTGATAGTTCAGGCGAATTATCTCCTGACAGTGGGCAATAAAAGTATCTCCTTTTCCTAACGACCAATAAGGTTTATACATGGTTTCTAATACAGTAACTACAAACTCATTCGCCTTGATTGTTGAATATGTTGTAAGAGCTTTTTCTAAATATGTAATAACCCTGTTCAAATCCGTTGTTTTGTTCAATCCCAGAACCTTGCCAATCTGATAAAATACCTCTCCCTGAAAACCTTGTTCATCTACCGTATTTACTAATTTCGCTGCACCTTCAGCATGGTCAATGGAATTTTTCGTTTCGCCAATCGCTTCTTCGGCGGTCGCCAATTCTATTAGCAATTCGATCTGCACACGCAGCGCCGCCTGATCCGGCGTTCCGGGTAGAGACGCACGGCCGTGCGTCTCTACGTGTGGCGTTCTTCCATCGCGCGTCTCTATGGCGGAAAATCCCGCCGATTTCAGCGCATCCAATCCGCGCTGCGCGTGGGTTTTGGCTTCCTGATAGCCGGACTGCCGGTTTGCTTTCCGCGCCGCCAGCAGCAGATACGGCGCGGCTTTGGCGTATTCCCGCCCCCGTTCCCAGTGCGCCGCCAACTCCTCCGCAAACGCCTCGCGCTGCTCAGGATAGAGCGATTCGATGATCTCCGCCGCTTTCGCGTGCAGCTTGACCTTGATGCCGTCGCTCAACGTGCCATACAGCGCCTTCTGCACCAGCGAATGGATGAACTGATAGACCGAACCCCGCGCCGGGCGGTCGTCGGTTTTCTGCTCGCGAACGAATTCATAGACGCGGTCGAGAGTCTGCAATTGCTTCAGCAGCGCCAATTCGTCGCGCTGGAGCATCTGCGCCAACACCGCCGCATCGAACGACTCGCCGCTGACGCTCGCGTATTGCAACGTTTCCTGCAACTCCTCTTTCAGCCGCTCGAAGCGCTTTTCGATGGTCTTTTCCACGCTCGTCGGAATCGGCATGTCGGCGTCCCGCAGCGTGCCGCGCAGTTCCC
>CAZCGG010000251.1:0-6197 GCA_964498135.1 uncultured Candidatus Moduliflexus sp. | reverse complement strand
ACGAGATTCATCATCGGCCCGGCGACAAAAATGCTGAACCGCGCCGCGATAGATTTTGACTGCAATTCGTTCGCCGCGCCCGTAGAAGGCTCATCCGGGTTCTCGCCCTTCATTTTGACATATCCGCCGACGGGAAGGGCGGAAAGACAGTATTCGGTTTCTCCGATAGTTTTTTTGAGAACTTTCGGCCCCATGCCAAGCGAGAATGTTTCGACATACACTCCGGCGCGTTTTGCCGCGAGAAAATGCCCTAATTCATGCGCGAACACCAAAATGCTGAGGACGAATAAAAAAGAAAGAATCGTGATAAGCATATAATCTCCATGAAGTTATTGAAGTTCAGAAGGCGGCAGCGCGGCGTCTAACGGCTCGATTTTCTGCTCAAGCAGAACGCCTTTCGCCTGTTTGTCAATGCAGATGCGCGCGTATTTCCGCGCCCAGCGATCCGCCTCAATCGCGGCGTCAATCGAGGCGACCGGCTTCACGTCATGCGCCTCCATGACTTGCGCGATCACGCGGCTGATGTCAAGAAACGCGATGCGATCTTGCAGAAACGCTTCGACCGCGATTTCGTTCGCGGCGTTCAGCGCGGCGGGCATCGTGCCGCCGGTTTTGCCCGCTTCAAAGGCATAGCTGAGGCACGGGAATTTATCCCAATCCGGCTCTTCAAACATCATGCTGCCCACCGCCGTCACGTCCAATTTCGGCACGTCAATGCTCAGGCGTTCGGGATAGGCCATGGCGTAGGCGATTGGGATGCGCATGTCCGGCACACCCAATTGCGCAATCAGCGAGCCGTCGCGGTATTCAACCATCGAATGAATCACGCTCTGCGGATGAATCACGACCCAAATATCCGAAAACGCCGCGTTGAAGAGCCAATGCGCCTCAATCACTTCCAGCCCTTTATTCATCAGCGTCGAGGAATCAATCGTGATTTTCTGCCCCATGTCCCAATTCGGATGGCGCAACGCTTCCTGCGGCGTCACGGCTTGAAGCTGCTCGTAGGAATATTTTTGGAACGGGCCGCCGGAGCAGGTCAGCCAGATTTTGCTGACATCTTCGCGCCGATGCCCCTGCAACGCCTGAAAGATGGCGTTATGCTCGCTATCCACCGGCAGCAGCGTGACGCCCTGCGCCGCGACTTCCGGCATAATCAGCGATCCCGCGACGACCAGCGTTTCTTTATTGGCTAAGGCGAGATGTTTTTTTGCCCGAATCGCCTCATACGTCGGGACTAAGCCCGCGAAGCCGACGATGGCGCAGACCACCAAATCCACGTCAGGATGCGTCGCCACCTGCGCGGTTCCGGCCTCGCCGCCGAGAATCTCCACCTGAAGATCCGCGCAGCGCGAGCGAAGCTCCGCCACCTGCGATTCATCGGCCACGGAGACGACTTTCGGATGATGTTTGCGGATTTGCTCCTCTAATTTTAGAATATTCTTCTGCACCGCCAGCCCAACAATTTCGAAATGGTCGGGAAACTGCTCGACAATATTCAACGTGCTGAGTCCGATTGACCCGGTAGAACCTAAAATCGCAATTTTTTTCGGCATATATTCGTTTGTGCCACGCTTTTTTAGAAAGGCGCCTCCTTGTTTTTGCGTGTCAAATCAAGGAGTGAGAAATTGAGTTTCTCCAAGAAACTCGGCTTCTTTTGAATCCTCATGCGCTACGCAATCAAAAACACCAACGCGTAATAATATAAGACCGGCGCGGCGAAAATCAGGCCATCCACGCGGTCAAGAATCCCGCCATGCCCCGGCAGCAGCGTCCCGGAATCTTTCACGTTGACCGACCGTTTCAGCAGCGATTCGCATAAATCGCCGATCTGCGCGACCACCGCCAGCAGCACGCCGAGAATGACGGCGTGAATCAGGCGGATGTGCGGCAAAAACGTGAACGCGGCGACAATCGAAGCGAGCAGCGTGGCCGCCAAGCCGCCGACCGCGCCCTCGACGGTCTTTTTCGGGCTGATGACCGGCGACAGCAGATGCTTGCCGAACGATTTGCCGACGTAATACGCGCCCGTGTCGCCCATCCAGACGAGCAGCAACAGGTAAAAGACGAATTCTCGGCCATGCGATAAGTCACGCAGCAGCGTCACGTGCATGAACAGCCACGCGACGTAAAAAATGCCGAACAGCGTGACGGCGAGCGCGGTCATGGCCTCTTGCGCGGGCTGTTTCGTCAGCAAACTGTACGAAAACATCGCCAGCACGATGAGCGTCACCGCAAAAAGAATAAGCGCGGTCGTGAATGGAAGCATCGCGCCCGTTCGGACGCCCATCGCCGCGAACGGCGCCAGCGAGAGCAGCCAGCCCGCCAACATGCCGGGCAGCCGGTACGTTGGCAGGTTGCCGCCCTTGGCTAAATTATAAAATTCCAGCAGCCCGATGACGGTCGCGCTGCTGATGAGCAGCCAAAATAGGGCGAAACTGCCCCACCCGATCAGGGCGATGATGAGCGTTGCGCCGATGATGCTTGTGATGACCCGCGTTCGATGCATGATTCTCCTTGCCGCGTGAATGTTTAGCGAAGCAAAACGCCGTTTCTTGAAGGAATGGCGTTTTTACGATTCACATTTCTTTTCCTTATATGGACGAGCCGAAAGTTTGTCAAGAGAAAACGGCGGGAACGCGCAGGCGTGTCAGCGCGTTATTGATCGTGATTTTCGCCGTGTTTCAGGCGTTTTCGGAAGTAATTCGAATCTGGCAGAGTTATGACATCTCTCCGATTTGCTGTAAAATGGACGTGATAAATCGTTGACTATATCGAATGCCGCATTGAACCATTTCATCGAGGAATGGCTTGACCTGCGTAATTCTTCCCATCTGCTTGGCTCGAATGAGGATGCCCACAGAACCTAATACAGGAAGGCGCAATGATTCGGCAACTTTGCGCCCGGTCAATTCATCCAATAATACAAGGCTGGGATGAGATTCCAACGCTAAGGCGATCACTTCAGCTTCTCCACGATCCAATGAAGGCAACAGCAGTTGCACCTGAGCGTCTGATCGAACATGCTGCACCGTAATCCACGATTCTTGGGCTAAATCAATTGAGCCGTATGATGGCGTTTCGCTATAATTGGAAATTTCATCGGCAACGGCTTGCGGAATAATAATTACGTGCGTGACTGCATGCAATATCTCAAGCTGATGAATACGGGCAAAGGCAATCAGGGGCGTTGCGTTGCTGATAATCATAGCTCGCCGCCGGTTAATTGCGAAACGCCGCGCAATTCGCTCTCGGCGACAGATTCATCATAATCGAAAATCACAAGTCCCCGCTGGGCGAGCATGTCCATAAAGACTAACCGGTTCAATCCGGCTAATTCCGCCGCCTTTCCCAACGAGAGTTTCTTCTCTTGAAAATAGGCAATCGCCGTCACAAGGCGCATGGATTGATAGAGATCTCGAATGCCAATTTTCAGCGATGCTAAGAGATCTTGCGACACTTCAAACGTTAATGTTTCCGTGAGCATGATTCCGCCTTTGTAAAAACATGCTTTTTCTGCATGTTGTAAGCAGGACAGGCATGTCTGCCTGTCCTTATCCAAACAGAATGGCTGACTTAGAACTTGATAATGCCTAAATTCAGAATTCCGTACAGGATGAGAAAACCGGCAACGATATAATTCAAAAATCTCGGCTGCACTAAAATCGCAACTCCGGCGATAATGGCTAACAATGGCACAATTGGAACCATGATGCTCTCCTTATTAAACGTGTGTAATAATAGGGTAAACACGATTTTACAGACGTTTGCAAGCAACGTCAACGCAAAACGTGAAAAAATCTCGATTTCCTGTCAAGGGTTTTTCCGCGACATTCACAATCAGGCCGCCGCAATCGCCTCCGCGAGCGTTTGCGCCACGACATGCGGCGCGACGCCGCTTGCGCATTCGAGAGGCGCGGGCGAGGCGTCCGCTAACAAAATGGTTTTGCAGTTGAGTTCCCGCCCCAAGCGAATATCCGCCATTGCGCGGCTGATTATAACGCTTTTCGCCAAAATCAGGTCATGCGCTTCGGCCATCTGCTCCGCGAGCGCCGCCGTCAATTCCGGCTGCGGCATGATGATCGCGTTGGAAAATGCGGGCGAGCGTTCCGCGCCGCTCAAAAATACGCGAAACCCCTTGTCAAACAAGGCATGCAGCGTGGCGGGATCGCATGCATCCGGCGCGAGCAGAAACGCGGCGCGGCAGCCCGGATGATTCAGGCTCTCCGTGATGCGCCGGAGCAGATCGGTCGTGGACATCCCTTCAACGAGCGCGGCGAGATGAATCCGGCCGCCGTGCCGCTCAACCACGTCGCGCTCCACGCATTCGCGGCCATGTTCCGGCGAATTGACGTGAATATGCGGCTGAATGATTTCCAGCAGGCCAAGCGGCGTGAGTTCGTCGAAGACCGTGATGTAATCGGTGCATTCGAGCGCGGCGAGCATGCCGACGCGGTGCGCTTCCGGGCAGATCGGGCGCGCTTTGCCTTTATAGCGCTTGATGCTGCGGTCGCTGTTGACGCCCACAATCAGGGCGTCGCCGAGCGATTTCGCCTCGCGCAGCATCGTGACATGCCCGATATGCAGCAGATCAAAGCTGCCGTTCGTCGTGACAATGATTTTATTTTGCGCTTTCAGCGCATGAACCCGTTCGGCGAGCTGGGCGCGAGTAAGCAATTTTTCGTGCATGATTGCGTTTATTCTTTTCCGGTCGCTCGCTGACGCCGTTTCTTTTTCCGCACGTTGCCGATTTGCAACACTTCGCCGCGCACGCCGCCGTCGGGCGATGTCATCAAGAGGCTCGTGTCGGTTTCTTCATAATTGCCGATGTCCTGAAGCTCGATATCCTCTTCCAGAATGTGATGCCGCGCCGCGCATTCCGGCGAACAGTAGCCGTAGCCGGTCAATTCGGTTTCGGCGGGAATCGCATCGGGATTCGTGACGCGCCGTTCGACGTAAAATCCGGTCGTCATTTTAAATTCTCTGCCGCATTCATAACAATGAATTTTCATATTTCCAGCCGGTTCATGCTGAAATGCGTGGATTTCAGCAAAACGCAAGCATGACGTTCAGGTTTTTCGCGAGAATTTCTTCTTGACGCGATTGCTATTGCGTCGCAAAACACATACCAACAGTAATGTAAGCGCGCAGGCGAATTTTTCAAGTAGAATATCGTAAGAATTCAAAAAAAGGGAGATTTTTTATGCGACATGTTGAACCTGCTGTGTATATTCTCGCCAAATCTCAGGTAGATCATGACGAAGCCCGCCGCTGGCTCGATGATTTGGGCGCGTCTGACTACGACATTCCGACGGACGGCACGAACGCGGAATTATTGACGACGCTCGCCGGAAAACGCTGCTATCTTTCGTTCGAGCCGGGCTTGAATCCGAATGTCACCCGCGTCCGCCGCAGCATGGTGGAATTTATTGAAAACATCCTGAAATCGCGGCACGGCAGCGTGTTGGAGCATTCGACGTACACGTTTGCGATTGAGAACGTCAGCCGCGTCTTCACGGCGGAAATGAATCGCCACCGCGCAGGCTGGGCGATCAGCGAAGGCTCGATGCGCTACATCCGCTTTGCCGACATTCCTTTCTGGATGCCGTTTTCGATTCGGGAAAGCGACGGCGACGCGCCGGACATCGCGGACGCCAAAGCCCGCACGCGCGCCATCTTTGAGCGGGCGTTCCGGCAGATGGAAGAAAATTACCGCGAATTAGAGGAGATTTGGCAGCTTGACGCGCTGCGCGAATTTAAGGAAAAGAAAAAGCTGACCTCCATGATGCGCCGGATTATCGGCATGGGCGTGGCGACCGGCGGCGTCTGGACGGGCAATCTGCGGGCGGTGCGGCATGTGCTGTCCGTCCGCGTGGATGCCGCCGCCGAAGAAGAAATCGCCTACGTATTCGGCGTGATTCTCAAGCGCATGCTGGAGGCCGAGCCGACGATTCTCGCCGATTTCGAGCAGACGGACGACGGCTTCTGGAAGCCGAAATATTGGAAAATTTAGGCGGCGGCAAAGAACACGGTAGCCCCGCCCCTACGTGGCGGGAATGTGCGCCAATGTCCCGCCACGTGGGGGCGGGCTACCAGGTTGTTTGTCTTCAGGGGAACACACGCAACTTTTAAAACAGTTACAACAGAAGATGCGTTTTTTTGGTTGACAGATCGCCGCGGATGCAGTAGATTTCGGA
>CAZCGG010000250.1:0-6234 GCA_964498135.1 uncultured Candidatus Moduliflexus sp. | reverse complement strand
GCGCCTCATCCTGACGCATGCAAGAAAACTGTCAAAATTTTTCTGGACGGAAAAAGGATTTCTGCGATTTTCCGGTCAACCGACATTTTTGAATGCGTTGACAAGCATTTTCAGAAAAAGGAAAATTATGGCGTTGACAGTATATCGTTTCTTTTTTAGAATGGTTCTATCTAAAACAGCAGGGCGCGAACTTCTCCGACACGGAGTTTCCCGAATTTCAACGGTAAGGAATTGGGCGCATGACACCTCGACGATTCGCTTCACGAGAAAAAAATTTTATTATCTGCGTTGATGATGAGCAGTCTATTCTGAATCAACTCTCGAACCAATTGGAAGAGGCGTTCGGCGAGTTGTGCATGATTGAATACGCCGAAAGCGCGGAAGAAGCGCTGTCGCTGATGGAAGAAATCAAGCAAGAGGGCGGCTCGACGCTGGTGGTGATTTCCGATCAAGTCATGCCCGGCATGAAAGGGGATGAATTTTTGGAAATCGTGAACACGCGCTTTCCAGACACGCGCAAAGTCCTGCTGACGGGCTATGCTGGCTTAGAATCGGCCATGTACGCCATCAATCACGCCGATCTGGATCGCTACCTTGAAAAACCCTGGGATAAACAGCAATTCCTCGCCATTGTGCAGCGCTTGCTCGGCCCCACGATTGAAATTCCCATCTCAGAAAGCGCGTTTCGCGTCCGCGAAGCGATTCAAAACGTCCAGATGTTCCGCGATCTGCCGTTGGATGCGATTGAATTGATCGCGGCGCAGTTGCAAAGCGTCACGTTTCAGAAAGACGCGCTGATTTTTAAAATCAATGATCCCGGCGATTGCCTGTACATCATCAAATCCGGCGAAGTGAAGGTCATCGCCGGAGAGGGCGACGCGGATGAAGTGCTGGCGTATTTGGGGCGCGGCAGTTATTTCGGCGAAATGGCCTTGCTGACCGGCGAACCGCGCTCCGCGTCGGTGATGACGACGATGGACGCGGAACTGTTCATGCTGACGAAGCAGGATTTCGATCAACTGATTGCGCGGCATCCGTCTATCGCCTTGACGCTCAGCCACGTGTTGAGCCAACGCCTGCGCGATCTCAGCATCAAGCGCGCCGGGCGGCAAAATAAAATCATCGGAATTATCAACACGACGCATGACGCGCAGGGGCATGACATCGTGATTCATCTCGCCCGCCGCTTGGTGTCCGAGACGAACGGGCGCGTCGTTTTGACCGATTTAGCGCCGGTCGGCTGCCGCATTTGCGGCAATGGCGAGGATCAAGAAAGCAAAGGCGCGTATTGGATTATCCAAAATATTGACAAAATTCAAGAAGACGAATTGGAGCAATTGCTCTGGACGGACGACGACGGCGTGAAATTTTTCATGCCGCCGCTGCAAAAAGAGCCGCCGCTTTCGGCCTACATTGTCCCGCTTTTGAGCCTGTTTAAAGAATTTTACAATTTCGTCATCGTGCATATTCATGCCGCGTCCGTCGCGCATGACGACATGATGAAAATCGTGGAGCAGGCCAACACGATTCTGTATCTGCTGAAACAGCCCGACACGCAGGGGAACGCGGCGGATATTGCGCTGTTGGAACGCCTGCACGATCAGCAAGCCAGCTTGATGAAAAAATTCGAGTTGGTTGTCGTGCGCGACGCGCCGGATTCCTCGTTTTCAGAGCGTCTCGCCGAGTATGTTGACCGCCCGCGCATTCATTATCTGCGCGTCGGGGAATCGGCGCACGCGCTCTTCCGCAAGCAGACCAGCGGCGTTTCCGTTGACGTGAAAGAGGCCGCGCCGATAGAAAATAAAGATGTCAGCCGGATCGCCCGGCGGTTGGGAAACGTGAGCGTCGGCTTGGTGTTGGGCGGCGGCGGGGCGCGGACGTATGCGCATTTAGGCGTGCTGAAAGTGTTGGAAGACGCGGGCATTCCGGTGGATTTGATCGCCGGAACGAGCATGGGCGCGTTTCTCGGCGCGCTCTACATCATGGGCAAAAGCGTGGACGAGATTTTAGCGATTACGGCGGACGCCTGGAAAAAGCTGAATTCCCCTGTCAGTTGGACGATGCCGCGCATCGCGTTTATCAAGGCGAAACGGATTGATCATATCGTGCATGATATTTTCGGCGACGTGTTGATTGAAGATCTGCCTCTGCCGTTCTTTTGCGTGGCGGCGGATTTAGTCGCTGGGCAGGAAGTCGTGTTGGGCAGCGGCAAGCTGTATAAAGCGATTTTGGCGACCGGCGCGCTGCCCGGCTTTTTCGAGCCGGTCATCATGGAAAATATGTATCTTGTGGATGGCGGCGTGGTCAATAACGTTCCCGGCGACGTGCTGAAAAAGCAAGGGATTGACATGGTGATTGCCGTAGATGTGACGCCGGAGCGCGAAATGAATTTAATCCCCTACCATCGCGTCCCTCTGCCCACGCATCTTTCTGAACTTTCCTTCAAAGATCGGCTGCTGCGCTACGTCAAATACGTAAAAGCCCGCTTCGGCACGATTCTGCTGCCGCGCATCGTCATGCGCGTCATCGCCATCGAAGGGCTGGAAATTACCCGCACGAAATCCCGCTATTTCGATATTCACATCAAGCCGAATTTAGAGGCGTTTGACCTCTTCGATTTCCGCCATCTTCCCCAAATTGTCGAGATTGGCGAGCAAGCTGGGCGGAAGGAGATCGAAAAAATCCGCCAAACGATAGACTCTCTCAAGCGTTCGCGCGACGAGCAGAAGAAATAAGGATTATTGCGGCAATTCAAGGAACTGAGTTTCTCGCCAAGATAACCGTTCGTCCTGAGCCTGTCGAACCGCTCTTCGTCCTTCGACAGGCTCAGGACGAACGGAGAGTTTCTTCAACGCCGATGGCAGGATGTCGCGCCGTCGGCGTTGATTGTGCGGAGCGTTCTCTTTCTACAATCATGATGCCCTTGCAGAGTCGAAAAAACCCCTGAAAGCATTCCCTCACCACACCCTTGCGAAGACGCAAGGTTCGCATCATTTTTTCCGTGTTCATCATTTTTTCCTTGCAAATTTCTGGAAAGTCGGTATGGTAGGCATTTAACGTATGTGAAGCAAAATGCGCACTTAGAGAAATTGGGGCGTGGACATGCCGGGCTGCGCGGGAACGAATAATCAGAGACGAATTCTTTGCCAGGGAGGGCAGGAGTATGACACTGGGGGAGATGCTTGAGCGGAGTGCGGAGAAATACCCCGAAAAAATCGCCATCGTCTATAAAGAACAACGCGTGACGTACAAAGCATTGAACGCCGATGCGAATCGCTTGGGGCGGGCGTTGAATGCGCTGGGGATCAAAAATAATGATAAAGTCGGCGTGCTGATGCCGAATTGCCCTGAATTTGTCATGGGCGTCTTTGCCGCGCTCAAGGCTGGCGCGGTGTTTGTTCCGCTCAACGGGCTATTGACCGGACGAGAACTCACCTACGTCATCAATAACTCCGAGTCGAAAATCCTGATTGCCGCCCCGCCGTATGATGGCTTGTTGGCCATGCTGAAGCCGCATCTGCCGAAAGTCACGCATATTCTCACACTGGAAGACGATCCCGATGATGACGAATTACAGCCGTTCAAGCCGATTATGGCCTCGCATGACGCTTCCAACCTGAAACCCTCCGTCAACCTGACCGATCCGGCCGCAATTTATTATTCATCCGGCACGACTGGCCTGCCGAAAGGCGCGATGCTGTCGCACGTCAACATTTTAAGCAGCACGGTCGCCATCGGCAAAGCCGTCAACGCCAGCCGCAAAGACGTGCCGCTCTGCTGCCTCCCGATGTTTCACACGCTCGCCATGACCGCCTGCGTGATGGTGCCGATTTTCGCGGGCATGACGAACATTCTGCTCGAAACGTTCCTGCCGCAGCCGGTGTTAAAAGGCTTCAGCGATTGGAAAGTCACGATTTTCGTCGGCGTGCCGACCATGTTCGCGGTTTTGGCGAACATGCCGAATTTGTCGCGCTACGATGTCAGCAACCTCCGGCTCGGCTACGTCGGCGGCGCGCCGTTGACCACCGCCATTGCCGAGAAATTCGAATCCCGTTTTCCCGCGCCGTTGTACGAAGGCTATGGCCTCTCGGAATGCGCGCCGCTCGTCTCCGTCAATCCGTTGGGCAACCGGAAAATCGGCTCAATCGGCAAGGCCGCCGACCGCGTGACGTGGAAAATCGCGGACAAAAACGGCAACGAACTGCCGCGCAATTCTGTCGGCGAAATTATTGTGAGCGGGCCGAACGTCATGATCGGCTACTACAACAATGAAGAAGCCACGAAAGAAGCGATTCGGGGCGAGGACGTGGTGATCGTGACGGATGAATCGCTCAAAAATTATCAGTCGCATAAATTGCCTGCCGACATCACGAAAACGCTGGCAATGTTTAAAAATAAAAAGTTTACGAATGAAAACGTCTTTTTAGCCACGCTGGAGAAAAAGATTGGCAAAGAGTCGCTTGACGCGCATAAAGAACTGATTCTGACGTATTCGCGCCAGCGGTGGTTCTGCACCGGCGATTTAGGCTACATGGACGACGATGGCTTTGTCTTTATCGCCGACCGCAAGAAAGACATGATTATCGTCGGCGGTGAGAACGTGTATCCGAAAGAAGTCGAAAACGTGCTGACGCAGCATCCGGCAGTAGACGATGCGGCGGTCATCGGCATCGAAGACCCGATTCGCGGAGAAGTTCCCAAAGCCTACATCGTGCCGAAAATGGGGGCGACCATTGATGAAAAAGACTTGTTGGAATTTTGCCGCCAATCGCTTGCGCCGTACAAAGTGCCGCGCTCGATTGAGATGATTGACGAAATTCCGAAAAACATCACCGGAAAAATTTTGAAACGCACGCTGCGCCGTATTGCCGCAGGGCTTCCGGCCGATGAGGAAGATGAGGAAGAAGACATAGAAGAAGCCGAAGACGAGGTGGAAGAAGTCGCCGCGCCGCCTGTTCAGCCATCAGCGCCGACGCCGCCTGCCGGAGGCATGAGCCTTGAAGATCAAATTCGGATGCTCGAAGGCGGCGGCGCGTCGTCTGTGAAGCCACCCGCCGGAATGAGCATCGAAGATCAACTGCGGATGCTCGAAGGCGGCGGGGTTCCGCCGTCTGCCAAACCGCCCGCCGGAATGAGCATCGAAGATCAACTGCGGATGCTCGAAGGTGGCGGAATGCCGACGCCGCAGCCGCAGCGTCAACAGCCGCCGCGAGAGCCACAGGTGTACACATCGCCTACGGGCGAGCCGTTGAGCTTTGACGAGCACTTGCGCTTGTTAGTGATGGAAATTCCGGGCGGCATCGCCGGAAGCATTGCGGGCGTTGACGGCATCGGCATTACCTCGTTTACCAGCGATCCGGATTTCCCACTGACGGTCGCTGAGGCCGAAATCGCGGCGATTGTTGGGGCGGTCAAGAAAGGGGCGACGGGCATTCATGCCGGAGAGCCGCATGAACTCTATTTCGTGACGGATCGCTACGGATTTTTGGTGAAAACCATTCGCGGGCAGTATATCGTCATTTTGGTGCTTGACGCGAATGAATTAAATTGGGGCTTAATGCGTCTTCAAATCAACAAAATTATTCCGAGAATCGAGCAAGAACTTTTTTAAGAACAATTATACATGCGTGAGAGTTGTCAGGCGCTTTGGGTAAGCGTCTGGCAACTTTTCTGCCTAAAGACCATGAGCGACGAGATGAAAAAAGATTCCGTGTATGCCGTGATGGGGCTGATCTACAAACTGCTGAAAAAACAGAATATTGTCACCGACAAGTTTTTGCAGAAGGTCATTCATTTCGACGCGGCGACCAAAGCCCGCGCTGACGCGCTGACTGAGGAAGAAAAGGTGATTTGGTACATGCTGATGCTGATGTTCAAAATGATTTTTGCGGAGGCCGGAAATTATTATAAATTTAAAGAACAGGATCCGGAAAAGTTCTTGTTCTTGAATGATAAACGGCCATTTTATCAAAGCATGAACCGTGTGGATTTGACGCGCGCGTATATCTTCGAGCAAGCCGTGAAAGAATTGAAAGAACTGAATTTTGAAGGCTTGAAGAAGAAAACCGGCGTGTTGATTGATCCGAAAGAGCTTGGGAATGCGGTCAGAACCGACATTATGAAGCGGATGCAGGAAGTGTAAGATGGGATAATGTCACGTTAACCATAAGGCGGGCGCAGAAGGCTGCGCCGCCTTATGGCGCGGCTTGCGCCCGACTTCGCAGGCAGCCGCTC
>CAZCGG010000249.1:3036-6250 GCA_964498135.1 uncultured Candidatus Moduliflexus sp. | reverse complement strand
TTGCGTCTGGCCGTAATCGCCAAGCGATCCGACAACTCATATTCGACTTCGAACACCTGCTTTTTTTCCGTGCCGCCCACCGTTGTCGTGTACGATAATGAAAGCGCGTCGAAAAATCGTTTCGCCAGCGTGACGCTCGGCGCGGTCGAACTGCTCCCGTTTTTCGACAAAAGCGGGTCAACATCCACCGAAACGCGGTCAAGTTTCAAGGCTTGCTCCAATTGCCCTTCCATAATCGTCTGAATCGGCTTCAGCACCAAATTGGACGCGTTCGCCGCGCTTCCTGAGCCGATGGCGAGCAGGCGGGCGATTTCGCTGTCCGAGAGCGGCGGCTCTGAATTCATCGTCAACGCAAACTGATCCAGATTCCCCTCGATTTGCAGCGTAATCAGGTAGTCTTGAATTTTCGTCTGCGCCTGCACGTTCATTTCAGGGTTCAGGCGCGACGGATCGAGCAGATCAAACACCGCGCTCAAAATATCATATTGCACGTCGCCAAAGACGATTTTGCCCTTCGCCACCTCAACGCGGCCTTCGATGCGCGGTTTCGTCGGTTCGCCCTGAATGCGCAGCGCGTTCGCGCGAATTTCAATATCGGCGAATTTATTTTTGAAGCGAATATCTTTCGGCGCTTTGACGACGACATCGAGCAGCAGCGTGCTTTTCGCCTGCTTCTCGCTGCCGGGCAGCACAAGGGAAATATTGCGGTTTTTGTTCCCAATCACCGATTTCAAATCAAGTTCTTTCGTGTAGAGCGCCTGATTCACCATGATTTCGCCTGTGACGCGCTGCTCGCGGAGCGACCCGGCCACGCGGATGCGCGGCGACACCGTAAAGGCAAGCGAATCCACCACATTTTTCACCGCGATGTGATTGCCGGTGAGTTCGACCGCGAAATCTTTCAGCGTCGTTCCCGCCAGCGCGACTTTGCCCGATGTTTCGAACGATCCTTTGCTGACGTTCCCGCCGAGCCGGATGATTTCGATGTTTTGGCGCGAAAACGCAATTTTCCCATTCAAGCCGGTCACTGGGTCGGGGTAATCGCGGTGTTTCACCGCGCCGTCCGTGAATTCCAGCAAGCCGTCAATTTCCGGCTGCGCGAACGTGCCATGCACGCTGCAAATCACCTGCGCCCGGCCTGCCAGCGAGGAAATTCCGGCAGAATCCGGCAAAAACGGCGCGACGCCGCGCAAATCAATAATGCCATCGAGATCGAGGTTGAAATCTCCCTGAAAATTCAGGAAGCCCTGCGCGAAGAGGCCAAGCTCCTTCCCGCGCATTTCCAGCGAATTGACCGTGAAATTTTTTTCCGTCACGACAAAATCAATCGGGCGGCTGTTCTTGAGTTGCTGGCCGTACACGTCAAGCCGCAATTCGCTCAATTTCACGTCCGCCGACGCCTCGCGCAGGCGGTTCAGGCTGCCGGTGGACGTGATGGTGCCGGTGATGATGCCGGTCATGTCTTTCCATTCCATGGCGACCGACAAAATTTGCTCGATGGCGGCCTGCCGCATGGATAATTCGGCGCGATACGGCAAATCGGGCGTCAAGCCGAGATCGAACGTCACGATCAGCTTTTTCCGAAACGTCGTCACGATAGCCCGCATGTCCTGATTTTTCAGCGAGATGTCGCAGACGACATCTTCAATCGGCTTGCCCGTGTAGCTGAGCGAATTAAAGACGATTTTCGCCTGCGCCTGCGGCTGCTGCGCCGTGCCGCTCGCCGTCAGCGTCATGTCCATTTTCCCTTCGTACTGGACGGCGATGGATTTCGAGCGGTCAATATCATGGAAATTCAGCTTGCTGACGGTCATTTCCGCCTGAAATGACTGGTCGAAATCGTAAAAGCCTTTGAGCGCGACCGCGCCGCCGTTCTTTTTGATTTTCAGCGACGAAAGCGTCACGCGGTTGCCCGCTAATTTGGCGAGCGCGGTCAGATCATCGAAACTCTGCTCCCACGCGCTCCCGTTGACGATTTTCACGGCTGCGTCGGCCTGCAAATCGTCAAGCGCGCCGCGCACATGCAGATTCACCTGTTTCAATTTGCCGGACACGGGCAGCGTTTGCTTACCGATGGCGAGATAATCGGCCAATTCCCCGGCGGCGAGCGTGATCGGAATATCAACCGTCACGCCCGATTTTCCGGCAAGATCAACCGTGCCTTGCGCCGTGATGCTTGCGCTTTTGTAGGCGGCGCGCGCCTGCTTGACGGTCACGACGTTTTTCTTCAATTCGATTTCCGCGCCCAATTCGTCCAATTGCGCCCAAAAGAGGTCAACGCGGGACAATTCCGCCTTGGCCGCGATTTCCAAATCCGCCGCCGCGCCGCGCAGCGTTCCGGCGATGCGCTTGATTTGGCCGGAAAATTTGGTCAACGGCGAATCGTGCGGAAGATTCGGAATGAACGCCGCCGCCTGTTTCATCAGCGTTTGCAGGTTGTCTGAGGCGATGTCATAGGCGAGATCAAACGCCATGTCGCGCAAATTGATCGCGCCGGAAGCGTTCATCTGGAGCATGGCGGAATTCACGCGCAGCGCGGCGATTTTGACCTGCTGGTCTTGCAGCCCGCTTTCGAGGCGGAGGTCAAACGGCGTCGGCGCTTGCCCTTTCTGCGCGCTGACGCTGCCCGCGCCCTCAAGCGCCGCGTTCCCCTGAATATCGGGCAAGGCGAAGCTTTTGCCCGAACACGCGACGCTGCCGCTCAGATTTCCGGCCAACGCGATGCCCTGCTGCGCGACCTGCGGCGCGAATTGCCGCAAAATCGCCCCGACAGAGATGTTCTTGAGTCGCAGCGCGGTTTCAAATTTCGGCAAGCGTTCGCCCGCAAGCACAAGCTGGCCGCTGCCGTTCACCGCGCCGTCGAAAAGCGCGGCGGCCAAGTCGGAAAACGTTAGCGCGCTGTCCTGAATTTTGACGGCGGCGGCGAGGCGCTGCGCCCGCACGTCATAGGCGTTGAGGTCTGTCACCTCGACCTTTCCGCCAAGCGCGAGATGCGGCAAATCGAAATGGCTGCCTTGCGCCGTGATCGCGCCGCCGACTTTGCCGGAGACAGCGGGCGGCTGCGGAATCAAGCGCATGATGTCGGCCAAGTCAAGCGCGGCGAAGTCAAGCGTGGCGTGATACGCGAAATCACCGGATAGCGCGAGATTTCCGCTCGCCTTCGCCGTTCCCTGAAAAATGTTCGCGTCAAGCGCGTTGATGAACAGCGTGGCGT
>CAZCGG010000249.1:0-2936 GCA_964498135.1 uncultured Candidatus Moduliflexus sp. | reverse complement strand
GCGCCGCGCCGCTCGCCCGGCCATCCCACATCGCCACCGCCAAATCGGACAACGCCAGCTGATTTTCCGCGTAACGCGCGTTCACGCCAAGCTCCGCGAACGCCAATTTCCACGCCGTCCCTTTAGGGCAATCGAGGCGGCCGCTGGCGGTAATTTCCGCGAGGCGGCCGGCAACCTCGCCGTCAAAATGGGCGCGGCCGGTCAAATTTTGCTTGATTTGGGCGAGCCGGTCAATTTCATCCAGCGCGATGTCCGCGACGACGGCCAAATCGAGTTCGGGCTGCGCGATATTTTTGACCGTCCCGCGAACGGAAATGGCGGATTGCCCCGCGTTGACGGTCAAGGCGGACAGCGAAACATCTTGGCCGCGCATTTCGAAATCCGCCGCAACCGCCGCCGGTATTTTGCCGCGATCCTGATATTCGATTTCGCCGCCGTCCAGCGCGAGATTGCCGCGAATAATCATGCCGAGCAACTGCGCGGACAGCGTCGCGTTGATGCGCGACACGTCCACCGTCAATTGCTGGGCGCGGTGCGCGAAATGCGCGGAGCCGTTGACGATCCTGATGTCAGGGAATTTCAGCCGCTCCACGATTTTTTTCGCGTCGAATTTCGACGGCGTTTCCGGCTCTTCTTTTTTCGACTCAAACACGGGCAGGTTCGATTGCCCCTGCTCATCGAATTCGATCCAGACCGTTGGCGTATCCACGAGAATGTCGTCAATCAGGATATGTCGGGAAATCAGGCTGCGGAGCAGCACGCGGGCTTGCAGCGTTTTTGCGGAAAACAACGCGCCTTCCGAGAGCGCGTGATGGCGGGCGATAGCGACGTTGGAAATGACAAGTTTCGGGTTCGGAAAGCTGAGATGCGCTTGCCCAATCGTCACTTCGCGGCGCAGTTGCTCCGTCAGAATCTTTTGCGCCTGCGCGGTCAAAAACCGGTCAACATCATCGGCGAAACACCAATAATAGAGGGCGACGCTGACACCGAGCAGCACGAAGCACGCCGCCATGCCCCAGAACAGCGTTTTTTTGATGATGCGCCAGAACGATTTCAATTTTTGAGTCGCCTGCGTGGGCGAAGAATTTTTCTCCATGAATGGATAAATGGAATTTTCCGGCAAGAAATGTCAAGTTTTGGATGAGAGGAACTTGCAACGGACAGGCGCGCCGTTTTTTCATCTATGCGCAGGATGCCTGCAATGGCGAAAAAGATGCAGTTGCCGCATTTTTTTGTTGACAGCAACGCGGGGGATTTTTATGGTGCATCACGCAACGCCGAAGTGGTGAAATTGGTAGACACACTATCTTGAGGGGGTAGCGGACATTGTCCGTGGGGGTTCGAGTCCCCCCTTCGGCATATTATTGCTCGAAGCTGTCAGACATCTGCAAGGTGTCTGACAGCGTAACAGCTTAGCGTGGAAAACAAAAACGCCGTCAGCGAGGTTTGTCCTCGCTGACGGCGTTTTGCGCTTCGAATCCCTTTCATGGCTGACACTAGGTTTGAACACCTGATAGCTGTGAGCCAATCTTGATTTGACAGCGAAATTGAAATTTCGCACTCCTGATTTACATGGGAGGATATGATCTGCAAGCCGCCGCCGCGCGTCACGAAACCGCCATCGCATTCCGCCAATCGTCAAAATACATCACATCAAGCGCATCGTCTTCGCCGAGGCAGCGCGCGACGCCGAATTCCCGCGCATGCGCCGACTCGTCGCACAAGGTCTCCAATTTCGGCAGGCTCCACGCCGGAATGGCATAACTGGCCGTCCATGTGCCGGTATTGATGTACGTGAACGTCTGCGATGCGCCGTCAATGTCAAGCGCGGCGGACGGCACGGCGTGATGCGTATGCCCCATGATGACGCAGCGCGTGTCGGGGTGATGTCGGGCGATCAGTTTCGCGGCCTGCTGATAATGATCGAGATCATCGAACACGCCGCGCGAATGCGGCCGCGCTTCCCGATCCTGAATCTGGTCGAGCAACTCGTATTCCACGCCGCTCTGCCGCGCGAAAACATGCTCCCATTGCGTCTCGCTGAACGCCTGCATGGTGGCGTCGAATTCCCGCCGAAACGCCGGTTTGCCGCGCAATTCCTGCAACCGCTCGCGCAGGGCGTTCAATTTGATGCCGTCGGTCAAGTCGTCCATATCCAGTTGGCGCAGCGCGCGCGTTTTGCGCTTCGCGCCGAACAGCGACGATTGCACGTAGTCTTTCAACGGCACGCGGAAATTTTTCAAGAAAATCAGCAATTCTGCGGCAAATTTCGCCGTGACGACAACCTCGTCGTGCAGCGCGGCGGATAGGGCGGATTTCCACATCGGGCGGGCGTTATCGAGCAGCGGCCAGCGCGCTTCGATCTGGTTGAAAAAATGCTCGACAAAATACGTGCCCCAGCAGCTATTCAGGCGGTTGAAGGTCACATTCACCGGCACGTCAATCTGGTTGTCGTCGGAATATTGATGCCCGTGCGTCACGAACACGCCGCCTTCTTTATACACCATGCCGAATTTGAAATTTTTCGGGGTCGCGCCGATGCGCTTCATCAAGATGCCTAAGACGCGATTCCACGCGAAATCCACGTCATGATTGCCCGGCACGATGAGCAACTCGTTCCCTTTGCCCGCCAAAAAATTTTTGATCGCCTCGAATTCGTCAGGGTGTCCGGCTATCGCTTTCTGGAGTTTCAATGCGGATTCGCTTTCCGTCGTGCCTAAATATTTTTGCGGCGGATCGGAGAGCGTTCCCAACAGAATTTGGGGGAAATCAATGAAATCGCCGTTGATAATCACACGCACGCCGCCCAACGCGGACGCGTCGCCAAAAAATTTCACCAACTGCGCGGCCGCCTCTTCGCTGAAATCTTCCAACGGGCTTTGCCGCCCTTCTCCAAAATGCAGATCGCTGATAATAAATCTCGGTTTTACGCTCAC
>CAZCGG010000248.1:3357-6290 GCA_964498135.1 uncultured Candidatus Moduliflexus sp. | reverse complement strand
GCCCGCGAAGCGCCGCGAAGAAAAGCATGCGCGAATATCTTTGCGGCGCATGGCGCCCTTTGCGAGAGATCATGTTGTCACATCCATCGCGTTCAACCTCTGGAAATCGGGAGCGTTGCGGAAAATGCTTGACTCGAAAGAACCAAGATGCGACAAGCATCTCGAAATGTCTTGAGAGCGATTGACCGAAAATGGAACTGGAAAAGGTGCGTGTATGAAGCCTGTGATTTTATGCGTTGACGACGAAAAAATTATTCTGAGCAGTTTAAAAGAGCATTTGAAGCGGCGGTTCGGCGGAGATTACCGGATTGAAACAGTCGAGAGCGGCGAAGAGGCGCTGGAATTTCTCGCAGAACTGCATGACCGGGCGGTGGATTTTCCGGTCATTATCGCAGATCAAATCATGCCGGGCATGAAAGGGCATGAACTCTTGCGCGAAATTCATTGCCGCTTTCCGTTGACGCTGAAAATCATGCTGACCGGGCAGGCGAACGCCGACGCGGTCGGGCTGGCCGTAAATCATGCCAACCTGTACCGGTATATTTCAAAGCCCTGGGATCCGACGGATTTGACGTTAACGATTGAGCAAGCGCTGCACAGTTATTTTCAAGAAAAAAAAGTGGAAGAACAGAACGTTGCGCTGCACAAAATGAATCAAGAATTAGCTCAATTGAATCAGGCGTATGAGCGGTTCGTCCCGCGCGAATTTTTAGGATTTCTGAAAAAGCAGAGCATTCTGGATGTGCAGTTGGGCGATCAAGTGCAGCGGGAAATGACGATTTTCTTTTCGGATATTCGCGGCTTCACCTCGATTTCCGAGCAGATGACGCCGGACGATAATTTCCGCTTCATCAATGCGTATTTGGGGCAGATGGGGCCGATTGTCCGGCAGCATCAGGGCGTGATTGATAAATTTTTAGGCGACGGCATTCTGGCCGTGTTTCAGCAAAAAGCCGACGATGCCGTCAACGCGGCGATTGAGATGCTCTGCACGCTTGCCGAATATAATGACGCGCGGCAGCAGCAGGGGCGCATTCCAATTCATATCGGCATCGGCATCAACACCGGCGCGGTCATGTTAGGCATTATCGGCGAGGCCGACCGCATGGATGGCTCGGTGATTTCCGATTCCGTCAATCTTGCCTCGCGGCTGGAAGGCTTGACGAAAGTGTTCGGCGCGTCGCTGCTCATCAGCGAGCGGACGCTGCAATCGCTGCAAACGCCGGAGCAGTATTATTCCCGATTTTTGGGGAAAGTGCAGGTCAAAGGAAAAAATACCGTCGTGCCGGTGTTTGAGATTTATAACGGTGATCCTCCCGCGCAAATCGAATTGAAATTAAACACCAAAGCGTTATTTGAGGAAGGGTTGACGCATTATTTCGCCAAAGAATTCGCCGAAGCCGCCGTCGTGTTTAAAAATGTGCTGAAAGAGCATCCGAGCGACAAACCGGCGCGGCTCTATCTCGAGCGTTCCGCGCAATACCTTGTGCAGGGCGTTCCAGACACTTGGCAAGGCGTTGAAGCGATGGAGTTTAAATAGGAGGGAATAGACTTTTTGCAAAAGTCCATTCCGTTCGCCCTGAGCCTATCGAAGGGCGCGCAGGAAGTGTTCGTTCGCCCTTCGACAGGCTCAGGGCGAACGGGAGGACGAGTCAAAAACGACTGATGCAAAAGGTCTAATGTTTCGCCGCAGATATTTGGCGGTTGTCGCTCCGTTTTTGGGGCGGTTCTTCCCGATCTTCAATCCGCGCAAGGTGACACAACCTCAAAGGTTATGGGTATAGCTGTCAGACACTTCCAAGGTGTCTGACAACTTTCCTTGACCACAATGTTCTGTGTCATTACATTTATTTTTAACGAATGGGAACAAGTTATGAAATCTTGGATAAAACCTATCAGCATGTTCCTCGCGCTATTTGTGGTTTTTGACGTGATCGGCATCAAGATGCTGCATCGCAGTTTGCAGGCGAAGCGGGAAGCCTATTTTGCCAACGAAGTCAAGGAACTCCAAATGGCGTATCAGGCCATTACCAAGAGTTATGGCATCAACGCGCAGGCGTTCGCGCAAAAAATCATCGAGATTCCCGAAACGACTCGCATTCTTAGGGAAGCCCGCAACGGCGCGGCCTCATCAACCGGGCAAACGCTGCTGCGCGCCACGCTCTATTATCGCCTGCGCTCGACGTATGCCGCGTATCAAGCGCAACAGCAGGTGTCGCTGCTCAATTTCTATCTGCCGAACGGCGTGCCGTTTTTGAAAATGAGCATCCCTGTGCTGAGCGGCGATTATCCGCCCGAACGCCGCCTTTCCGTTGTCGCCGCGACGCAAGACCGGAAAATCATCTCCGGCCTTGAAAGCGAGAGCGGCTTTATCGGCTATCGCTATCTGCTGCCGATTGAGGACAAGGGCGAGTATCTCGGCTGTCTGGAAATCGGGCTGTCGCTGCAAGATTTGCAAGCGCAGTTGGAAAATTTCTTGATTCGGCAATTTAGTTTCATGCTCACGCCGAACGCGCAGCGCGCCGCGAAACTGAAAGGGAAATATGTGACCAGCGAACTCAACAAAGCCTACGTCGTGCCTGAAGAAGAGTTGTGGCTGACGAAAACGGTGCAGGAATTGTTGAGCGATGAACATGACGCGCCCGATCAGGAGGATGAAAAGGACATGCGGAGGGTCATCGACGGCATCACGCATTTCATTCGCGGGCGGCTGGCCGAAGGCATCGCCGCGCAGAAGCCGTTTGCGACCTCGCTATCGCCGGAATTATTGGCGCACGGCGGCCTGAATTTTGTCGTGGCGTTTTTGCCGCTTTCCGACACGCGAGACGCGCATATCGCGTTTTTAGTCTCGTGCCGCCGCGACGACACGCTGGGAACGTTTACCGATACGTTTATCCTGAAATCCCTGATTGCCAGCGTGATTTTGTTTTCGG
>CAZCGG010000248.1:0-3257 GCA_964498135.1 uncultured Candidatus Moduliflexus sp. | reverse complement strand
TTTACCGATACGTTTATCCTGAAATCCCTGATTGCCAGCGTGATTTTGTTTTCGGCCATGCTGTTCATCGCCCAAATCAAGCGCAACCGCAAGGCGATTCTGCAAAGCCGCGACCGGCTGCAAGGCATTACCGATAACATGTTTGAAGGGCTGTGCGTGTTGAATAAGCAGCATCGCATCACGTTCGTGAATCCGGCCACAGAGCGGATGCTCGGCTATGCGCGGAGCGAACTGCTGAACAAACATCTGCATGACGTGCTGTTTCACGAAGATCGGGGCGCATGCGTGGCCGTGGGGGGCGACTGTGCCATTTGCATGGAAATCGAATCCGGCAAGGCGTACCGATCCGACGAACATATTTTGCTGACGAAAGAGCAGCGCGCCTTTCCCGTAAGCATCACGATTTCCCCGTTGATAGATAAAGGCGGCGAGTGGCAAGGCTCGATTGTCGTGTTTCAGGATATTACCGAGCATAAACGCGCCGAAGAAGCCCTGAAAGCGAGCGAAGAATTTAACCGCGTGATTATCGAGACGATGAACGAGGGCTTGGCGACCTTTGACAGCGAATCGAAATTTACCTATGTCAACTCCGCCTTTTGCCGCCTGTTCAACTTGCCGCGCGAGGCATTTATCGGGCATGATTTTCTGGAACATGTCAGCGAGCAGAACCGCGGCATCATTTTGAAAAATATCGAGTGGCAGAGACGGACTGGAAAACAATCCGAATCGTATGAATTGGAATGGAAGCGCGATGGCAAGGCGTTCACGACGATTTTGTCGCCGCAAACGCTGATTGATCATGAAGGCAACGTGACCGGCGGCGTGATCGTGTTGACCGACATCACACCGATTAAACGCGCGGAGCAATCGTTGGCCGAAGAGCGCAACCTGCTGCGGACGCTGCTCGACACGATCCCCGATCTGGTCTATTTGAAAGATGCGGATGGACGCTTTTTGACCGTCAACATGGCGTTCGCGGAAAAAATCGGGCGGTGCCATCCTAAAGATGTGATCGGCAAAACCATTTACGATTTTTTCCATGAAGCGCAGGCGAAAATGACCGCCATGTTAGAGCAAGGCGTCATTCGCTCCGGCAAGCCGATCTTTTCGGAAGAAGTCTTGTTAGAGATTCAAGGCCAGTCCATCTGGTTTTCGAAGACGCTCGTTCCTCTGCAAAAAAACGGTGGCAATGTGACCGGCTTGCTCGGCATCAACCGCGACATCACCGAGCGCAAACATGCGGAAGAAGTGCTGGTTGACATGAATATTGAGTTGAAAGAAACGCTGGAGCATTTGAAACTCACGCAATCGCAATTGATTCAGTCGGAGAAAATGGCCGCGCTGGGGCAGTTGATCGCCGGCGTCGCGCACGAAATCAACACGCCGCTCGGCGCGATTCGGGCGTCTATCGGGAATATTGCGAGCGCGCTCAACGACACGCTGATCGGCTTGCCGCGCTTGCTGCCGCGATTATCAGTCGAAGAGCAGGCCACGTTTTTCGCCTTTATCGAACGGGCGTCGCAGACGAAATTGCAATTGACCTCCCGCGAAGAGCGGCTGCTCAAGCGGCAATTGCGCGATCAGCTTGAGGCGGAGCAGATTGACGACGCCGACACGCTCGCCGACACGCTCGCCGACATCGGCATTTATGATAATATTGCCCCCTATTTGGGGATGCTGCGGCATCAGCGTTCGGCGGACATTTTGCAGGCCGTCTATAATTTATCCGCGCAGCAGCATAACAGCGACAACATCATGACGGCGGTTGAGCGCGCCGCGAAAATCGTCTTTGCGCTCAAAAGCTACGCGCATTTCGATTACACGGGGGAAATGGCGACCGCGAGCGTCACGGACGGGATTGACGTGGTGCTGACGCTCTATTACAATCAATTGAAGCACGGCATCGACGTCAAAAAGCAGTACCAAGACACTCCGCTTATCCGGTGCTATCCCGACGAGTTGAATCAAGTTTGGACGAACATCATTCATAACGCGGTGCAGGCGATGGACGGGCGCGGAACGCTGGAAATCAGCGTGTCGCCCGCCACGTATCCCTTTAAAGAAGGGGAGATGCCGTGCGTCGTCGTCAAGATCACCGATTCCGGCTGCGGCATTCCCGATGAGATTAAAGAGCGCATCTTCGAGCCGTTTTTCACCACGAAACCGGCGGGCGAAGGGAGCGGACTCGGCTTGGATATTGTCAAGAAAATCATCGAAAAACATCAGGGGCGCATCGAGCTTGAAAGCCGCCCCGGTCACACCACGTTCAGCATCTATCTGCCGACTTTTCGCGGCGTGGAAAAGGCGTAACGTATAAAAATCAATGCTTAAGTGGTTATAAATAATTATTTTGAGTGTCTCGCCAAGCCCGCAAAGTTATTGAATACCGCTTTCTTTGCGAGCTTGGCGGACTTGGCGAGAACATTAAAAAAATTTAGTTATAATTACTTATATCTAAAAGGCGCGTATGAAACCACAGCTTTTTTTAGAGAACATGACGCAATATTTCTATCAGAAACCAGCATTCCGCAAGGTATTGATTTTTTTGGGCGTGTTCGCGGTCGTGAAATTTATCGGTATCGGCCGTCTGTTCAGCGCGGCCGCCCAAATGTTCACGATGCCGTTTTTTGACGGAGGCGCATGGCTGCTGTTTTCCCGAATCGCCTTTATTGTCGGGTTGCTGCTGCTGTATCTGCTCCGCGCGAAAAAATTTGCCCTGCGCCACCAGCATCTCGAAACGCTAGTGAATGAGCGGACGCGGGAACTTCAAGACAATATGCGGCGGCTGGAAGATGAAGTGCTGGAGCGGATGCAGGCGGAACGGGCGCTGCGAGAGAGCGAAGAATATAACCGACTGCTGATTGAGACGATGAACGAAGGGCTGATTGCGTTTGATGATTGTGAAATCATTCTTTACGTCAATTCCAAGCTCTGCGAGATGCTCGGCTTCGCCCGCAATGACATACTGAATCGCCCGCTCACAGATTTTCTGGATGACGCCAACGAACAGATTATCCGGCAGTGCATTCGAAAATGCGCCGCGAAGAAACATCGCCTGCCGCCGCGAGAAATCGCGTGGACTCGTCAGGACGGCACGAACGTCCCGACGATTACGTCGCCGCAGCCATTGTTCAATCAGACCGGGATTTATACCGGCGGCGTCGTGGTGCTGACCGACATCACCGAGTTCAAGCGCGTCAATGAGGAATTGCGGGAAGCGAAAGCCTTCACCGAATCCATTATCGTCAACGTTCCCG
>CAZCGG010000247.1:2796-6310 GCA_964498135.1 uncultured Candidatus Moduliflexus sp. | reverse complement strand
GCTCCTTAGACTTTTGAAGTCTTCAAGACTTCAAAAGTCTCGCTCACTGTTCAATGCGATTAATAATTCATGTTATGCAGCCGATTCGATGCGAATGACCACAAACTCCCCTCATGGGAGGGGCTGGGGGTGGGTTGGCGAGGCGAGGGAATCATTGCATGACGAACCCACCCCTTGCCCCTCCCTGTAGGGGAATCGCGGAGACGCTGCGTAAGTTGTAGCAGCCACAGTTCCGTTTTTACAGCCAATACACTCCATACGGCGGGAGAATCAACTGCTTGCCTTGCATCGCCGCGCTCTGCCCAAGCATGTCCACCGGCTTGACCGATTCAGGAAGGGAAACGCGCTGTTCCCGCGCCGAAAGATTGTGCAGAATCAGGCGCGTTTCGCCCGCGTATTTCCGGTAATACGCCAAAATATGCGGATTGCGCGCGCCGCTTTCGTCCGCAAACGCGGCAAACTCGAGGCTGCCGCGGCTGAACGCCGGAGACGTTTTCCGCGCCGCAATCATGGTTTTCAACGCCTGATACACTTGCGCCGCCAGCGAGTCGGGATTGTTCAAGTCGCGCTCAACCTGCGCCCAATCAATGCGCCCGCGCGCGAAATAGCGCGAATCCGGGTAGCCGGAATGGGCAAACATTTCTTGATAAAACGCCTCGTCATTCGACTTCGCCGCTTCGTCGCCGTAGTAAATAATCGGCGTCCCCGGCAGCGTGAACATGATCGAATACGCGAGCCGGATTTTGCGAATATCGTGGCCGAACAAGTTGGCGAGGCGCGCCGAAATGCCCTCGCCTTTGCGGTAATTCCAGCGCGGGTCTTTCGTGTAATAATTGAAAATAAACTCGCGCTCTTCCGGCGTCACCATTTCCAAACTCAATTCGTCGTGGCAGCGCAGGAACATGAACCATTGGCATTCATCAGGAATGGCGGGCGTCACCGCCGGATTCATCACCATTTCCACCGGCGCCGCCTGTTCTTCCGCCATCGCGCCGTAAATGCGCGGCATGACCGGGAAATGATACGCGGCGTGGCATTCGTCGCCCGCGCTGAAATAGGCGACGACATCTTTCGGCGGCTGGCAGGCTTCCGCTAAAATCAACGTGCCGGGTTCAAGATAATCGAGCGCGGCGCGGAAAAATTTCATGATCACATGCACCTGCGGCAGGCTTTCGCAGGTCGTCCCGTCCTCTTTCCAAAGGAACGGCACGGCGTCGGCGCGGATGCCGTCCACGCCTTTGATTTTCCAGCGAATCAGCATCTTCGTCATCTCGATGAGCAATTCCGGCGAATGATAGTTCAAATCCGGCTGGATGCGGAAAAAGCGGTGAAAATAATACTGCCCCGCCGCCTCATCCCATTCCCAGTTGCAATCTTCCATCCCTTTCATCAGCAGCCGCGCCTGCTGGAAGCGTTCCGGCGAGTCGCTCCAAATGTAAAAATCCCGTTTCGGCGAGTCTTTAGATTGCCGCGCTTCTTGAAACCAAGGGTGTTCGGTTGAACTGTGGTTGATGGCGATGTCGAAAATCAGGCGAATCCCGCGAGCGTGCGCGTCATTCAGAAAGTCGGCGAACACGCGATCCCGCTCTTCGGTGGACGCGGTATCCGGCAAGCCCAATAAATTCGCGCGAATTTGCTCGTAATTGGAAATATCGAACCCGGCGTCTTTCATCGGCGATTCCAAAATCGGCAGCAGCCACAAGCAGGTGACGCCCAACGCCTGCAAATAGGGCAATTTTTCTCGCAAGCCGTTGATGTCGTGGTGAAACAGGTCGGCGTAAGTGGAATAGACGATGGCGTCTTTATACCAGAGCGTGTCAATCGGGCGGGCTTCCGCGAAATGCCGCCGCTTGATCGCGGTCAATTCGTCCGTCAATCGGCGGAATTGCTCTTCGTGCTTCGAGGCGTACAACTGCTGCCAAAGTTGATGCAATTTCGTGAAATTGTCCATAGACGGGAAGGATTTTGTATGAGGAATACCCGGCGCAATACGCCGCAAATTCCTGACACAAATCCGTTCTTAGTGTGAAAGTGGAATAGCTGGTTTCGGCTGATGTCTGCGCGTGAGCGTATCGGCGTGATGATGAACGCATCATCAGGTTTGTCAAGAAAAAATCATGGCAGCGCGAAGAAACTCAGTTTCTCGAAGAAACTGAGTTTCTCGGCTTTGAGAAGGAAACAGAGGCGGGTTATTCGCAATAATCGGGATACCGGTAGGTTTTCCCTTCATAGTTTTTCAGCAACAGGTCTTTGCCGTCATACCCGGCGACATATTCGGGCAGCAACGGAATTTTCCCGCCGCCGCCGGGGGCGTCAATCACGTAATTCGGCACCGCGTAGCCGGTGGTATGGCCGCGCAAGCCCTGAATGATTTCCAGCCCTTTCGAAACCGGCGTGCGAAAATGCGCCGAGCCGCTGATCGGGTCGCACTGGTACAAATAATACGGCCTGACGCGCGTTTTGACCAGCCCATGCACGAGCCGCGTCATCGTTTCGACCTGATCGTTAATGCCGGACAGCAACACGGTCTGGCTGCCGAGCGGAATGCCCGCGTCCGCGAGCCGCCCGCAGGCTTGCTGCACTTCCGGCGTGATTTCGTCGGGATGCGTAAAATGAATGCTCATCCACAACGGGTGATATTTCTTCAACATGCGCGTCAGCGCGGGCGTAATGCGCTGCGGCAGCACGACCGGCGCTTTCGTGCCGATGCGGATCATTTCGACATGCTCAATCCGGCGCAGCCGCCACAAGAGCCACTCAATTTTCTCATCCGGCAGCGTCAACGGATCGCCGCCTGAAATCAGCACGTCCCGCACGGTCGGCGTGTTCGCGATATATTCAATCGCCTGCTCCCAGCGGCGCATGTTCACGCGCTGCGAATCGTCCCCAATCATGCGGGAACGCGTGCAATAGCGGCAGCAGGTCGAGCAAAAATCCGTCACAAGAAACAACACGCGATCCGGATACCGATGAACTAAGCCCGGTGCCGGACTGGTATGCTCTTCGCCAAGCGGATCCGGCGATTCGCCGGGCGAGGTCAAGAATTCTCCCGTGACCGGCACGACAGTGCGGCGCAACGGCTGCATCGGATCGCTTTTGTCAAGCAGGCTGGCGTAATACGGGGTAATGCTGACCGGCAGCGAGCCATGATGCCCGGCAATCGCGTCGCGTTCTTCTTGCGACAAATCGAGCATGGCGGCCAGCGTGGTCAGGTCGTGAATGCGGTGGCGAATCTGCCAGCGCCAATCATTCCATTCCGCTTGCGTGGCTTGTGGGAAATAATGTTTCCGAAATTCCGCAGCTTTCGCGCTCTGCGCGAAACGCGGTTTCCCGCCCCGAATCACGCGAATCTGCCCGAATTCGGTCGGGGGAAGATTTTCGAGGAAAGAAATCTGCCTATATGGTTCTGTCTCGCGGGGTTCGATAAGAGGTAGCGATGGAGGTTCGAGCTCTTCGCTCAACCCCCGACTGTCTTGTGCGATCATGAGCGGTGACTTCATTATAACTCCTCAAC
>CAZCGG010000247.1:0-2696 GCA_964498135.1 uncultured Candidatus Moduliflexus sp. | reverse complement strand
ACGGCGAAAGCCATTGGCAACAGATGATTTTCCGCGTTAAAGATTGACGCGAGAAGGACGGCTGCGTATGTTGGTTTTTCGGAGGATTTTGTCGCAGATTCGCAGTTGTCAGACACTTTCAAGGTGTCTGACAACTTTCCTTGACCACAACGTTTAGCAGGAGTGTATGGAAACGCTCATTGAATTTAGGCGGAGAATGCAGGAAAATTTCCATTTGACAACCACGATTTTGGAGCGGATGTCGGATGAGGAAATCGTCAAATTGGTGCATGAATTATGGGTGCGTCAGGTGGAATTGGAAATTGAGGCCGAGACGCTGCGGCATGGTCAGCAAGAATTAGAAACCTATCATCGCTATTATGTTGATTTATATGATTTTGCGCCGGTTGGCTGCTGCACGTTTTATAAAGACGGCCTCATTCTGCATGCGAATGTCACTTTCGCCCAATTATTAGGGGTTGAGCGCGAGGGGCTGATTAAAACGCCGTTGTTTCAATATATTCTCGAAGACGATCAGGAAATTTTCATCCAGCATCTTGGCCAATTATTTACCGCGAAAACGCCGCAGCATTGCGAAATCCGCCTGCGCCGAGCCGACGGCGCGCCGTTTTACGCCCAATTAGAAAGCTGCCTGCGCCATGACGAACGCTATACCGGCCAATGCTGGACAACGGTGAGCGACATCAGCGAACGCCGGCAGGCGCATGACACGCTCGAAGGCTTAGTCCGACAGCAGACGACGAAACTGCACTTGACCGCCGAGCAACTGCGCGAAGAAGTCGAACAGCGCAGGCGCGTCGGCGAGGCGCTGCAAGAAACGGAGCGGCAATATCGCATTTTAGCGCAAAATCTTTCCGATGGCATCGGGATTATTCAAGACGGAAAATTCGTCTTTGCGAACGTCGCCTTAACCGTGCTGTTTGGCTTTGCCGACGGGCAGATGATCGGCGTTGACCCGTTCAGCCTGATTCATCAGGAATACCGGAATGACGTGCGGGCGATTTTCAACGAAGTCAAACCCTCCGGCATGTCGGGGCCGTTTTTGGCGCAAGGCGTCTCGAAGACGGGGCGGACGCTCTGGATTGAAGGGGAATTTCGGGCGATGGATTGGGAAGCGCAGGCCGCGACGCTGCTGACCGTCAAAGATATTACGGAGCATAAACTGCAAAATATCGCGCTGGAAAATGAGCGAAAACGCCTGCGAAAAGAGATTACCGTACTGAAATCTTCGATGAAAGAGCGGTACCGCTTCGGCAGCATTATCGGGAAAAGCGCGGCCATGCAGGAGATTTACGAGCAGGTCATGAAAGCCGCCGCCACCGACGCGAGCGTCTTTATTTACGGCGAATCCGGCACCGGCAAAGAGTTGATTGCCCGCACGATTCACGACATGAGCAAGCGGCATGACTACAAATTTATTCCGGTGAACTGCGGCGCGATTCCTGAAAATCTGTTTGAAAGCGAATTTTTTGGGCATCGGCGCGGCGCGTTCACGGGCGCGTTTCGGGATAAGCAGGGCTTTTTCGCCGTCGCGCACAAAGGGACGCTCTTTCTCGATGAATTGGGCGAACTGCCGCCCGCCATGCAGGTCAAGCTCCTGCGCGTCCTTGATGAAGGGGAATTTACGCCCATCGGCGACACAAGCGTCAAAAAAACCGACGTGCGGATTATTGCCGCGACAAACCGTAATCTTGAGGATTTGCGCCGCCGGAAAGTCGTGCGCGAAGATTTTTTCTTTCGGATTCACGTGTTCACCATCACTGTACCGCCTCTGCGAGAGCGCAAAGAGGACATTCCGCTCCTGTTGGAAGCGTTCGTGCAGCGTTTCTGCGGCGAAGAGCAGCCGCCCGCCATTCCCGGCGACGTGCTGGATGCATTCTATCATTACGATTGGCCGGGCAATGTGCGCGAGTTTCAGAACGTGCTGCAACGCTATTTGAGCGGGCAGCCGCTCAATTTAATCGAGCGGAAAAAAGAGGAGGCGGGCAAATCCCGGCTCATTGTTGAGCCGAAAATCAAGCCGAAAGGCGGCGAATTTCATGACGTGATGGATGATTTCGAGAAGAAATTGATTCTTGAAGTGCTGGAAGAATATCGCTGGAATAAAAGCAAAGCGGCGACGAAATTGGGCATTCCGCGCCGGACGCTGTATCGCAAAATGGAAAAATACGGCATCGCGTAAATCGCGGCGCAACAATTTTTTGAAAAGCGCAAGATCGTTCAAGACAAATGTTCTCGCAGGATGTATATGAGCGTTGTATGATGCGATTCAGTCAAATTTATCACCGTTTTTAGAAAGGAATGATGGCCGGTCAGCGCGATTCCGCACATGCGGCGCGCGGAAGCGCCATCAACAAACTTATGGAATACATCGCAACGCTTATGACAGAAGGAAAAGTGGTCTTGGGGCTCGAAGAAGCGCGCGTCGCCGACGCAAAATGGAATCCGCATCCGACCTATCCGGGCGTGTCGCTCAAACATCTCGTCACCGGCAGCGCGACGAACGGGCAATTAAGCTGCCATCTCGTCAAAGTCGCGGCGGGCTGCCAACTCAGCACGCATGTTCACGCGGATAAATTGGAACTGCATGAAGTGGTCAGCGGCGTCGGCACGGCCATGTTAGGCGAACAAGCCATCCCCTATGCGGTCGGAACGTCGGTCGTGATTCCGGCGAACGTGCCGCATAGCGTCGTCGC
>CAZCGG010000246.1:0-6311 GCA_964498135.1 uncultured Candidatus Moduliflexus sp. | reverse complement strand
GGTTGCGTGAAATCGAGCGTTGCATGACGATTTCCGAATTATTCTTGACAAGTTTCCCTTTCACATCATATACATATAAAAGCGCATTTTGTCAATAAAGAAGCAGCGTGATGAGCAATTCATGCGACGCAAAGAGGAATTCCAGCCGGGATTGCCGCGCATGACTGCTGGCATATTTTTTGCATTTTTGTTGCATTGGCGAGAGCCAAAACGCTGTAACAGCAACGTTTCTCAGATATTTTCTACGACGAACAAATTGAATGATGGAGGACGTTTATATGAGAAGAAACCCCAGACGATGGCGGTTTTTGTTGATTGCATTGAGCGCGTGCCTGATGTTTGGCGCGTGCAAAAAATCGGAGAAATCACCGGACGCGCAGACGCCGAAACAGGAAACTCCGGCGGCGAAAACGCCGGAAATGACGGCGACGCCCGCAGACACCGCGACGCCGGAGGAAAAAATCATGCCTGCCCAGCTTGGAAACGAATTGACGATGATTGCGCCTTATCTTGATGAGCCTCTGACGGCCGGAAAAAATTTGGTGTGGTGCGCCACGCTGCAATTAGCTTGGAATAAACTCGCCGCGTTTGCCGGAACCGGCGGCGTTATCCAAATGGAAGGCGATTCGCCGCTTGCCACGATGCTGAATCAGCAGACCGCAACGAATATCGAAATTGACGCGGAAAGTTCCGTCGTGATTGCCGGCGCGGTCGGCGTGGAGACGCTTTCGGAAATCGAAAACGCGAAACAGAAATTTGACGCGCCGATGATGGATGACGCCGGAACGCTGCCGCAAGGCTCAATCATGACGTATGCGTTCATGCAGAAAACGCTCCCGTTTGCGTGGGCGTTCACGCGCTTCGAAATGCCGCAGGCGTTCGCAGGGCAGGATGTCGCCTACTTCGGCGTTCAGCAGCACGTTCCCGGCGACGCGGCGCTGGATAAAATGGCCGCTCAGGTGGTGATTTTGGATTACAAAACGAACAACGATTTCGTGATCGAACTGAAAACCACGTCGGCGCAGGATCGCCTGATTCTGGCGAAAATCGCGCCCGGCAAGACGCTGAAAGAGACGATGAGCGCCGCGCTCAGCCGGACGGCGCAGGCGCAGCCCGGAACGCTTGCCAAATCGGAGACGCTGGCGATTCCGGTCATTGATTTTGAGCGGATGCGCGAATTTCAGGAATTGCAAGGCCGCAAAATTATGTCGCAGAATCCGGCGGCGAACGGGGCGCAATTCAGCCGCGTGACGCAGCGCATTCGCTTTAAATTAGACGAAACCGGCGCGGCGCTGGAATCGGAAGCCGCCTTGATTTCCGCGCTGCCGCCGCGTCAATTCGTGTTTGATCAGCCGTTCTTGGTTCTGCTGATGCGGCAAGGCGCGGCGCAGCCGTATTTCGCGGCATGGATCGAGAACAGCGACGCGCTTGTTCCATTTCAACAACCTGAATAAGTCTGTAGTGATTTTTACCGCAGAGACGCGGAGATCGCGGGAGAAAAGCCCTTTCTTCTCAGCGTTTTCCGCGTCTCTGCGGTAAAAAATGAGAACATTTTTGACATGGAGGAGATTATGAAGAAGATATGCTGCGTGAAAATGATTTTGGCGGCGATTGGCGTCAGCGCGGCCTTGCTCGTTCAGCCCGCCGCCTCGTTCGGCGCAACGCTTCACGCCATCATTATCGCGGACACGAATGACCCGTCTATCGGGTCATCTGTCTATAAAGACCTGCGCAATATCAGCGATTTGGCCGAATTGGTGGCGTCAAGCACGGATATGACGCTGAACCGGGTGCTGTTAGACCGATCAAAAAGCACGGTGAGCAATTTGGAATCCGCGATTGACGGGCTTGCCGTCAGGGCGGATGATTTGCTGCTGTTTTATTTTTCAGGGCATGGCGACCGGCGGAAAGATCAGACGTCGCCGCTGCCGACGCTGATTCTCAATTCGGGCATTTTGCGGACGCAGAACTTTAGCCAAGACGCCGTGCGCGCCGCGACGATTGAATTTAACGACGTGATTTATTCGCTGGCCGAGAAACAGCCGCGCTTGCTGATCGCCCTGGCCGACGCCTGCGACCGAGCGACGGGGATTCTCGACAGCGGCGACCTGCTTTCGGCGACGAAAAAATCAACCACGTCCAGCGGCTTGAACACGGAAAGTTTTCGCAAGCTGTTCGCGTCGCCGTCGGGCGTCATTATCGCCGCCAGCGCGTCAACCGGCGAAGTCTCGGCGGCAAAACGGAACGGCGGCGCGTTCACCCTGCAATTTTTGAACGTCTTATATCGTGAACTTGCGTCAAGCTCGCCGACGTGGGAAAATATTCGAGCAAAAGCGGCGCAGCCGATCCGCACGAGTTTCCCCGAAGGCGACGAAGTGCAGACGCCGCAATGGACGATGGAGTTTTCAGCAACGCCGAGCCAAACAGTTGGCTCGACGCCGCCGGAACGCCAAAATGTCCCGGAAAATGCGCCAACCGGTCAGTTGTCCGTACAAGAATTTTATGATGAATTTACGACGGCGGTGGACAATAATGACGCCTACCGGATTCAGGAGTTGGTGAAGGAGAATCCGCAGACCGCCGGGGCGTTGCAGAATCAGTTGAGCGCGATGGGGCGCGGGCGCGGCCGAGACGCGCGGGCGGCGCGGGAGCTTGCCGATTTGCTTGGCGAATATCAAACGCGCGCCACCGGACGGGCGGTTGATGACGAAGATCGCACCATGACACCGATTCTTACGCCGACGCCGCAGTCAAGAATCACGACAAATCTGCTCCGCAACGGAAATTTTGCGCAAGGCGCGGCGGGCTGGAATCGCAATGCGACGAACTTGGCGATTTATCGGGGAGAGGACGGCATTCCATTTTTAGCGACAAACAACGCAGATCACAGAATCGCGTCGCCCAGCGTGTATCAAGACCTCAAGGGGCTTCCGGCCGGGCGAACCTACACGTTTGACGCCGAAGTGTCGGCGGTGATTCCCGGCACGAACATTACGATGACGATTTGGGAATTGGGCGGCGGGCCGAATGTCAACGCCATGCAGCAATATGACGCCGTTCCGGGCTGGCAGCGTTTCAGCGTATCTTACAGGAAGCAGCGCGCCAATTCGACGCTGCGGCTCGAAATTTATTATGAAGAAATGCCGAATCCGGCGGACGTGCGCATTCGGGACGCCCATTTGCAATAACGCCTGAGAAACGGCGTTTCTTCAAGACCTGACAGGTTTCGAAAACCTGTCAGGTCTGAGGCTGAGGTGACACAAGAAACACGAACAAGGAGGAGGAGATGAACGAACAGCAGCGAAATTTTTTGAAGCAATTGCTCGCCACGCCAAGCCCATCTGGGGATGAAGCCGCCATCAGCCGCGTTTGGCGCGAAGAAGCCCGCGCGTTCGCGGATGACGTGCGCGCCGACGTGCGCGGCAATTCTTTTGCGATTCTGCGCGGCGACGTTCCGCGCGTCTTGCTGGCCGGGCATATTGATGAAATCGGCGTGATGGTCAGCTATATTGACGACGACGGTTTCCTGTTCTTTTCGGGCATCGGCGGCTGGGATCCGCAAGTGTTAGTCGGGCAGCGCATCCGCTTGCTTGGGAAAAAGGGCGAAGTCATCGGCGTTGTCGGCAAAAAGCCGATTCATTTGATGGAAGAGGACGAGCGGAAAAAAGTGTCGGAGATCAAAAATCTGTGGATTGACCTCGGCGTGAAAAACCGGCAGGAAGCCGAAGAACTCGTGCGGATCGGCACGGTCGGCGTGGTGGACGGCGGCGTCAAAGAACTGCCGAATGACCGCATTGCGTCGCGGGGCTTGGATGACCGGATCGGCGCGTTTACCGTGCTGGAAGCCTTGCGCCTGCTGTCGCAGCAGCGTCCGGCGGCGATGGTCGCGGCCGTGGCGACGTGTCAGGAAGAAATCACGATGGCGGGGGCGCACACCAGCGCATTCAGCTTTGAGCCGCAGGTGGCGATTGCCGTTGACGTCACGCATGCGACCGATTACCCGGATTCTGACAAGAAACAGCATGGCGACGTGAAACTCGGCGGCGGGCCGGTGTTGTCGCGCGGCGCGGCCAACAGCCCGGTGATGTTCGACATGCTGCTTGACATCTGCGAGCGGGAAAAGATTCCGTATGCCGTGCAGATTTCGCCGCGCCGCACCGGCACGGACGCGGACGCGATTCACATCTCGCGCGGCGGCGTGGCAACGGCGGTCATTTCAATTCCCTGCCGCTATATGCACTCGCCGAGCGAAATGGTCGCGCTGTCTGACGTGGAACAGGCGGCGAATCTGATTGCCGCGTTCGTGCGGTCGTTGTCGGCAGATACCGATTTCATCCCGCGCTGATTGGCAAAAGGATGAATTTTCATCCACCACAAAGACACAACGGTCACAAAGAAAACGGCTGAAATTGCCTTTCTTTGTGACCGTTGTGTCTTTGTGGTAAAAAAGATTCTTCTTTTAATAAATCAGCATGGCGTCGCCGTAGCTGTAAAAGCGATATTGCCGAGAAATAGCTTCCTGATAGGCTTTCCGAATCAATTCCATGCCGCCGAATGCCGACACGAGCATCAGCAGCGAGGATTTGGGCAGATGAAAATTTGTGACGAGCGCCTGCGTGACCTGAAATGCGAAACCGGGATAAATGAAAATATCCGCCCAGCCGCTTCCGGCCTGAATGCGCCCGTATTGCCGATACACCGCCTCAACGACGCGCGCGCTGGTCGTGCCAACCGTGATGATGCGGCGGCGCTGCGTCAGGGCTTCCGCAATGCGCTGCGCCGCGTCAGGGGTGATTTCATACCATTCCGCATGAATCTGATGGTCTTCGACGCGCTCGACTTTGACCGGCTGAAACGTGCCGATGCCGACATGCAACGTGACGGGAATGATGTCAATCCCCTTTTGGCGAATCGCGTCAAGGAGGGCTTCGGAGAAATGCAATCCGGCGGTCGGCGCGGCGACTGCGCCTTCTTGCGAGGCGTACACGGTTTGATAGCGCGTCCGGTCGGCGTCTGACGCGCCGCCGTCGCGCTTGATATACGGCGGCAGCGGGATCGCGCCGAATTCGTCGAGACGCGCTTTCAAGTCCGCGCACGGCGCGAACTCGACGACGCCTTTGCCGCTCGCGTCTTTTTCAAGCACCCGGCAGAAAAGCGCGCCGCCGCCGAATTCCACAATCGCGCCTGGCTGCGCTTTGCCGCCAATCAGGACATCCCAGACATTTTCCCGCGCGGCGCGCAGCAGGAAAATTTCGATTTTCCCGCCGGTCTGCCGCTTTTTCCCGATCAGCCGCGCCGGAATGACTTTCGTGTTATTCACGATGAAGACATCGGATGGCGTAAGCGCCTCGATAATCTCGGAAAATTGGGCGTGGCGAATTTCGGCCGTGCGGCGGTTGACGAGCATCAGCCGCGACGCTTCGCGCTCCGGCGCGGGCTGCTGCGCAATCAATTCAGGCGGAAGGACGTAATCGAAATCGGACACGAGCATTATTCAACCATCCCGATGCGCGTGAGCGGCCAGAAGCGAAAGACGATTTTCGCCTCCACATTTTCTTCCGGCAGAAAGCCCCACACATGGCCGTCGGCGCTGTTGTTGCGGTTATCCCCCAGCACGAAAAGCTGGCCTGCCGGGACGGTAATCGGCGGCATTTCGTAAAACGGCGTGGACGCATACGGCTCATCCTGCCGCGTTTCGTTGACATATAACGCGCCTGCTTTCACCTCAACGACATCTCCGGCCACCGCGACGACGCGCTTGACAAAACGCGGCACGTCGGCTTGCGCCTTCTGCGGCGGCTTAAAGACGACAATTTCCCCAATATGCGGCTCGCGCAGGCGATAGAGGAATTTCCAGCCGATCAGCCGGTCGCCGACGCCGATAGTTGGGCGCATCGAGCCGGTCGGGACGTAATACGCGCCGATCATCGTGAGGCGCACAAACAGCGCGATGATAATCGAAAGAGCGATGGTTTTGCCCCAATCGTACAAAATAGCTTTATAATTGGTCGAAGATTCCTGCTCTTCGGTCATCTGTTCGTGTTCCATAATTTTTTAGATTTGAACGGGTCAGGACTTACGCACCCCACCCCCGCCCTCAAATCAGGGGATGGTGAAAAATCTCCATGTGCTCTCCTCCCCTGATTAAGGGGAGGGTGGGGCGGGGTCTGCGTAAGTCCTGTTCAGTACGACGTTTTTTCAAGAAGCTTTGTTTCTCAAAAAACGCTCACGAGGTTTTTCTTTCAACAGTTCGACGTCGCATCCATCAAAGCGACGGCGCTCTTTTCCTGTCAAGAAAGTTTTTCGTCCCG
>CAZCGG010000245.1:4096-6337 GCA_964498135.1 uncultured Candidatus Moduliflexus sp. | reverse complement strand
TTAATAAATCGGCGCGATTTTGCTGCGGTATTGCAGCGCGACCACGCCGGTTCGCCCCATTTCTTCGATGCCGAACGGCGACAGCAGATTGATGATGGAATTGATCTGGCGGCTGTTGCCGGTCACTTCAACCATGATGGCATCTTCCGCCATATCCACGATTTTCGCGCTGAACACGTCGGCGATTTCGATAATCCGCGAGCGCGTTTCCAACGAGGCGCGCACGACGATAATCGCCAATTCGCGGGCGACGGACTCATTATGTTTCAGGGCGTGAACCTTAATCACGTCCACCAATTTCCGGCACTGCTTGACGACTTGCTCCAAAATGCGCTGGTCGCCCGTGACGACAATCGTGATGCGCGTCACGTCGGGCTTTTCCGTGATTCCGGCAGAAATACTTTCGATATTATACCCGCGCCGCGTGAACAGCCCGGCGACGTGCGAGAGAACGCCCGCATGGTTTCTGACGAGCATGGAGAGCGTGTATTGCTTCACTTCTGGATCGTGAACGATGGGTTCTTGATTCATGCGCGAATCCTCCTTATCCGATAGTCTCATGCACCGATTTTCCCGACGGAATCATCGGATAGACGTTTTCTTCTTGTTCCACAAGGCAATGCACAATGAACGGCCCCGGCGCGGCGAGGGCGCGTTCAATCGCCGGGCGCGCCTCGTCCGGGCGGCTGATTTTCATCGCTTGGATGCCGTACCCGCGCGCAATCGTGACAAAATCGGGGTTGCCGTGTTCGATATGCGTCTCCGAATAGCGGCGCTGAAAGAAAAATTCCTGCCATTGCCGCACCATGCCCAAATAGCCGTTATCGAGAATGAACACTTTCACCGGAGCGTTGTAAAACGCGGCGGTCGCCAATTCCTGAATATTCATCTGAAAGCTGCCGTCGCCGGTGAAGCAGACCACCTTTTGATTGGGCTGCCCAAGCTGCGCCCCGATAGACGATGGCAGGCAGAAGCCCATGGTCCCTAATCCGCCGGACGACACCCAATGCCGGGCATGTTTGAACTTGTAATATTGCGCCGCCCACATTTGATGCTGCCCCACGCCGGTGACGACAATCGCCTCGCCTTGCGTCACATCCGATACCTGCTCGATGAGGTATTGCGGCTTAATCGCCCCGTCCGATTGCGCGTATCGCAACGGATATTGCTGTTTCCATTCCGCGATCTGCCGCAGCCACGCCTCGCGCCGGTCAAACGTCATACCGCTCATTTTTTGCAGCAGCACGGCGAGGATTTCCTTTAAATCGCCGGAGAGCGGCAGATGCGGGTGAATCACTTTGCCATGCTCCGCCGGATCAATATCAATATGCACGATTTTCGCCTGTTTCGCAAATTGCGACACGTCGCCGGTCACGCGGTCATCGAAGCGCGCGCCTGCGGCAATCAGCACATCCGCCTGATGAATCGCCTCATTCGCGCAGCGCGTGCCGTGCATGCCGGGCATCCCCAAAAACAGGTCATCCTGCGCAGGAAATTCCCCCATGCCCATCAGCGTCGTCGTCACCGGCAGATGCGCCTGCCGCGCAAATGCGCGCACCTGCTCGAACGCGCCGGATGTCGCTGAGCCGCCGCCGACATACAGCACAGGACGCTTGGCGGCGGCGATCCATTCAATTACCTTATCCAACGCCTTTTCGTAATGGCGCTGCGGCTCGCGCGCGTATTTCAGCAGCGGAATCTTGACCTCCGCGTTCGGGTCATACTCGATTGACGCGAATTGCACGTCCTTCGGCACGTCAATCAGCACGGGTCCGGGGCGGCCGGTCGTGGCGATGTAAAACGCTTCCGCGAAAATTTCCGGCAGCAATTTCACGTCTTTGACGAGATAATTATATTTCGTGACCGGAATCGTGATGCCGTAAATATCGGCTTCTTGAAAGGCGTCCGTGCCAATCGCGCGGGTCGGCACTTGCCCGGTAATCGCCACAATCGGGATTGAATCGAGCAGCGCGTTCGCCAAGCCGGTGACAAGATTCGTCGCGCCGGGGCCAGACGTGGCAAAGACCACGCCGGGGCGTCCGGTCACTCTCGCGTAACCGTCGGCGGCATGGCACGCGCCCTGCTCATGGCGCGTCAGCACGTGCTTAATGCCGCATTGATAGAGCGCGTCGTAAATCGGCATGATCTGGCCGCCGGGATAGCCGAAAATCAGGTCAACGCCCTGTTTTTTCAATAATTCAATAATGAGTTGAGACCCTGTAATTTTCATAACATCCCCTC
>CAZCGG010000245.1:0-3996 GCA_964498135.1 uncultured Candidatus Moduliflexus sp. | reverse complement strand
TCCATGATGCCCGCGCCCGCCGGAACCATCGGGAAGACCTTTTCTTCTTCGTTCACAATCACATCCACAAACACCGGCCCCTGAATCGAAAAGGCTTCTTGAAGCTTTGAGCGCAACTCTTCCGGCTTCTCAATCCGCATGCCGACCGCGCCGTAGGCTTCCGCCAATTTCACGAAATCCGGCAAAAACTTGCCGGACGAGGCCATGCGCAAACACGAATGGCAGAGGCGCTTGCCGAAAAAGAGATCCTGCCATTGCCGGATCATGCCGAGAAAACCGTTGTTGAAAATCACGACTTTGACGGGGAAATCGCCGCACACGGCGGTCGCAAGCTCCTGCACCACCATCTGAATGCTGCCGTCGCCCGCGATGTCAATCACGAGTTTGTCGGGCTTTCCAGCCTGCGCGCCGATGGCCGCCGGAAAACCGAAGCCCATCACGCCCAGCCCGCCGGACGAAATGAAACTGCGCGGGTGGCGATACAGGCCATACAGCGCCGCCCACATCTGGTGCTGGCCGACTTCGGTGGTGATAATCGCCTCGCCTTTGGTCAACTCGGCAATCGTTTCGATCACCTGCTGCGGCTTAATCTGGCCGTCAACTGTCTTATACGTCAACGGCTTTTCCGCTTTCCACGCCGCAATCTGCGCCTGCCAATCGGCGTAATTCCCGCCCTCGACGATTTTATTCAACTCCACCAGCACGTTTTTGACATCGCCGACAATCGGAATATCCACCTTGATTGTCTTGCTGATGGCGGACGGATCAATGTCAATGTGAATAATCGTAGCGTCCGGCGCAAACATCTTCAAATTGCCGGTCACGCGGTCATCGAAACGCGCGCCGATGGCGACAAGCAGATCGCAGCCGGTCACGGCGAGGTTCGCGTATTGCGTGCCGTGCATGCCCAACATGCCGAGGAAGCGCGGATCATCGGACGGAAACGCGCCCAATCCCATCAGCGTTGAGGTGATCGGCATGTTCGTTTTATTGATGAATTCCCACAATTCTTCGGCGGCATTGGAGCTAATCACGCCGCCGCCGGTGTACGCGACCGGGCGTTTCGCGGCTGTAATCGCGTCCGCCGCGCGCTTAATCTGCCGGGCGTTGCCGTAATAATTCGGATTGTAGCCGCGAATCTTGACCTCTTCGGGATACACAAATTCCGTTTCCGAAATCAGAATGTCTTTCGGCATGTCCACCAAGACCGGCCCGGGGCGGCCTGTGCGGGCGATATGGAACGCCGAGCGGATTGTGTTGGCGAAATCGTTGACCTCTTTCACCAAATAATTATGCTTGGTCACGGAACGGGTGATGCCGACAATATCGGCTTCTTGAAAGGCGTCGTTGCCAATCATCAGGCGCGGCACCTGCCCCGTGAACGCCACGACTGGTACGGAATCCATGAAGGCATCGGTGATGCCGGTCACGATATTCGTCGCGCCGGGGCCGGACGTGACGAGACAGACGCCGACTTTCCCTGTGGCGCGGGCGTATCCGGTCGCCGCGTGAATCGCGCCCTGCTCGTGCCGCACTAACACGTACCGGATGCCGTATGCTTCGATTTGATCATGAATGGACAAAATCACCGCGCCGGGATAGCCGAACACCAACTCCACCCCTTCGCGTTTCCAACATTCCAACAAAATGCGCGCGCCTGTCATTTTCATGAGTTCAACCTCTCCGAGTCTGACGTGATGAAGGGCGCAGCGGCCGTTCATCACGATGACGCCCCAAATAGAAAAAAAACCCCGACACCATTGAACAGCAGCCTTTTTTAGGACAACGGCTCAATGATGTCGGGGCGAAACGATGCGTTATGCACAATCGGCAAGAACGATATTATGTCGTTTTATGACTCGCCTGATACTGTTCGATCATCTCTGCCATCAGATCTTTCAGCCGCAGTTTGTCTTTCTTCAGTTGTTTTTCCTCAACCTCTTCTTCGGGGCTGAGAAAACGCTGTTCTTCAAGATGAGCAATTCGTTCGTCCAATTCGCGGTGTCTTTTATCAATTCGCGCGAATTCCTCATTCTCATTTTTCAAAATCTCTCTGGCGTCTTCGAAAGATACGGATACAGATGACATAAGCCCCTCCTCCATGCAGTTAGTTACACATCAACGGCGTCTTCTTCAACAGAAGTCCTTCCTCTTTATGTTGCCGCTTCTGATTTTGTCAAGCGAAAAGTCAGAAGAACCAGAGAAAAATCTTGCGCGGCAACGTGTTTTTTGCGCTATTTTCGGCAAATTCGCAGGTTCTCCTGATGCGTTTCGCGGTAAAATTCGGTGAGCGCGGCGGGAAGCGCCGCGGCGCGCCCATCCAGCAGCGCGCGCAGATAGGCGATATTCTGCCGGAGAATCGCCTTGCCGCCGATGTCGCCGTGCGACGGAATGACCGTCTGGACGCGGGGATCGCGCTCCCAACGCTCAAGCTCATCAATCCACGGGCGAAGCGGGCAATCCGGCGATATGGCCGGAAACGGCGTTTCCACCGCGTCGCCTGCCAGCAGCATGCCGCGTTCCGGCAGAAACGCGACGATGGAATCGGAAGTATGCCCCGGCAGATGGCGCAGCGTCAACGCGATGCCGCCGAGATCAAGCGACAACTCGCGCTGAAACGTCAAATTCGGCGGGACAAGCCGCACATCATCGTATTTTCCGGGCGTTTCGGCCTGTTTTTCGCGCAGCATGGCGGGAACGTCAGCGTCAAAGCGCGTCCGGCAGGCGGCCTGCGCGATGATGAGCGGAGAATCAGAAAGCCCCGCCGTTCCCCAAACGTGATCCCAATCGGCGTGGCTGTAAATAACGACAAGCTGCCGATTTTCAAGCATCGGCCAGAACGGCCGCATGTCGCCGGGATGCGACAGCGTATCCCAGACGGCGGCGCGCTCGCGCCCTGCAATCAACGCGCCGCGCACGTCGCAGCCGTCTAAACGGACATCATGCAGCCAAATATTTGGAGCGACTATTTCGCACATTTATTATTTAGGACTTACGCATTTTTAAACACCTCACCCCGGCCCCTCTCCGAAGGAGAGGGGAAATTCGCCTCCCCCCTCTCTTTTGGAGAGGGGCTGGGGGTGAGGTGTTGCGTAAGTCCTGTTATTGAGACTTTTGAAGTCTTCAAGATTTCAAAAGTCTTTGGTACGTGTCTGACAGCTAATTCGCGCCGGAGCATTTCAAATAGAGCCGGGCCACCTGCGGATGCACTTTTTCCAACTCGCGTGCCAAACTCTGTTTTTCATCTCCATGCAGATACGGGCTGATCGCAACGCCGAGCGGCAGCAGGACAGCGAGCGCGACTTCTTTCACGCCTTCCAGAATCGGCACGCCTTCCACGATGACATAATTCAATCGGAACAGATCGCTTGCGCCGACGACGAGGACGCAGACGCCCAATAACGCCGCCATTCGGCCAAACTCAAATTTAATCGGGTAAAACGCCCGGCAAATCAGGTAATTCAGGAAACTGTACAGCGAATAGGTCGCAATCGTCGTGAAGGCCGCCGCCATGTAGCCAAAGCGCGGCAGCATCGTCCAGTTCAGCCCAATGCTGAGCAGCGCGGGAATCAAATGCGAAATCGGCAGATACCACGTTTTATTTTTAATGAACGCGGCAGTCGTGAAAAACGGGTGAATCGAATAAAAACAGCAGGCCAGCGCAATCACCTGCAACACCTTCCACGCCTCGAAATAATCCGGCGCGGCCAAAACTCTGATAATCGTCGGCGCCATCACCGCCAGCATATATTGGCAGATGATATACGTCGAGACGAAATAGGTGGCGATTTTGGCGTGCGTCTGCTGGTAATTTTCCTGTTTCGCCACGTCATACATGCCGGAAGCGTACCAGATGCGGCCAAAGGAACTCAGCATGAGAAAATTGAGCATGAACGGAAACCGGAAGCCTACGCCGTACAGCCCGACATCGGCGAGCGAGGTCAATTCTTGCAGCAGATAGCGGTCAACGCGGTGCATGAGCGACGCGCTCAGGGC
>CAZCGG010000244.1:0-6339 GCA_964498135.1 uncultured Candidatus Moduliflexus sp. | reverse complement strand
GAATTGCAGCAATTGAATACGCAATTGGAAGAGCAGCAGCAGCAACTTGAACAACAACGCGAAGAACTTCGGCAGCAAAAAGAGGCTTTGGCGATAGCGCAGGCCGAATTTGCTCAACGTTCCGGCGCAGGAAGCCGATAGAGGACATCACGCCTATGATGACGAATTCGACGCAGTATCAGGAAACGCGGCAGGCGCAGGCCGAACCGGCGCAAGCCGCCTGCCAGCCATTGGAAGAGCGCCTGCGGCAGGCAGAAAGCCGCATTGAAGCGTTGACGCAGGAATTATGCGAAGCGCGGCAATATAAGAATGAATTTTTGTTGAGCATGAGCCATGAACTGCGAACGCCGCTCAACGCCATGATTGGCTACACGTCGCTGACCATCAGCGCGTTGCAGCCTAACATCGCGTCGGAGCATCTTGAGAATCTGCGCAAGGCGGAACGCTCCGCCCGCGCCCTGCTGCAACTGATCAACGACATCCTCGATTTTTCGAAAATTCAGGCGGGCAAGGTGCAGCTTCAAATTGAAGACGTCGAACTGCGCGACGCGATTGAGGATGTGGTGATCGCGGCGGAGGCGCTGATCGGCGAAAAACCGGTCGAATTGCGCCAAGAGATTGCCGACGACGTGCCGCTCGTGCAGAGTGATTACGCCAAACTGAAGCAGATTTTGGACAATCTCGTCAATAACGCCGCGAAGTTTACGGCGGAAGGGAGCGTGACGGTGCGGGCGCGGCTGCGCGAAGACGGCCATGCCGTGCGCATCGAAATCGAGGACACCGGCGAAGGAATCCCCGACCAAAAAATCGGCGTGATTTTCGAATTGTTCAAGCAAGGCGACAATTCGACGAAGAAGAAATTTCGCGGCACGGGCTTGGGCTTAGCCATCACGAAAAGCTACTGCGAAATGCTGCGTATCGAAATCGGCCTGCGCAGTCAGGTCGGAAAAGGCACGCTCTTTTGGCTGACCGTGCCGCTCAACGCCGCCGCCGATGAATCGCCGTCCATTTCGTCCGTTATTTCGCCGCATGCCGGAAACGCTCACATCATCGTGCCGCCCGATTTTCAAGAGCGCGTCTTTTCGTCCGTGCTGATTGTTGACGATGACGAGATGAATCTTGATCTGCATCGCTCGATTTTTCAGCAGGCGAATCGCACCGTGCATCTCGCCCGTTCCGGCAAAGAATGCCTCGCCATGACTGGACAACTCGCGCCGGACGTGATTTTAATGGATCTCGGCATGTCGGGCATGGACGGCCTCGAAACGACGCATTATTTGAAAGAAAACATCGCCACCGCCGCGATTCCGGTGATTGCGTGCAGCGCCTACGCGGCCAGAGACATTCAGGAAAAAGTCTTTGCCGCAGGCTGCATCGGATATATCAGCAAGCCGGTTGACCCGCAGCGCCTCGTGCAGCAGGTCGCATGGATTATTCATTCAACGCAAGCCAAACAGCAGTCATGACGACGATTCAATCCGAACTGATTAAAAATCAAAAGCATATTTCGGTCATGGGCGGCTTGGACGCTCAGGAAGATCAACGCCAATTTCTCGCGCATTTGCGGGATCGCGGCGGCGTCGCCGAGATGCACGTCACCTTTTTCGACACGCGCACGCTGCCCGGCGGGGTGATTGAATCGCTGAAATTTCACCTCGATCAATATCCCGGCATTCCGCTCAAAGTTTTCGTATTGCACCGCCATTTGGCGATGTATCTCAGTCGGCTCGGCATTCCGAACAAATTCGTGTTCGAAAAGACCTTAGTGCCAACCTCGAACCGGCGCGTAAAAGCCCTTGCCATCGGCGGCTCCGCCGAAAGTTTGGATAAAATTTTCGCCATCGTGAAATGCTTGGCGCTGGCCGACATCAGCGTGTTCATCGTGCAGCATTTTCCAAAAGACGCCCGCAACATTTTGGATACGCTGCTACAAGATCGGACGCCGTATAAAACCTGCCTGCCGGAAGACGGCGCGCCGGTTGAGCCGAACGTCATGTACATCGCGCCGTCGGACGCGCACATGAAAGTCGAACACGGCGTCATCCGCCTGACGAAAGAGCCGCCGGTGAATTTTTCGCGCCCCTCGATTGACGTGATGTTCGAATCGTTGGCGCATGAATATCAGAGCGGCTTGCTGGCCGTCTTGCTCTGCGGATACGGCAGCGACGGCAGCCATTCGCTGAAAACGCTGCGCGCGAAAGGCGCGCGAATCATCATTGAAGATCCTCTGGACTGCTCCGCTCGCGACATGCCGAATAACGGCCTGCTGACGGGCTGCTACGATTATAAATTTCCGATTCAGGAATTGACCAGCTACCTTGCGCGCACGGTTCGCAAGGAAGAGCTTGACTTGCCGGAGCAGGAAATCAAGGAGTTTCTCGCCGCGCTGCATCGGCAATACGGCTACGATTATCAAAATTACAGCATCGAGAGCGTCACGCGCCGCCTGAACAAAGCGATGGCTGAGCGCGGTTTTACCGTCTTTCCCCAATTTACGGCGCAAGTGCTGGCAGACCCGGAATTGTTCGAAGAATTATTTCTGGAATTTTCCATCAACGTCACGCATTTTTTCCGCAACCCGGAAGTGTTTGCCCTAATCCGCGAGCAGATTTTTCCGCATTTGGAGACGTATCCGCATATTAAAATCTGGTGCGCGGGCTGCTCGACAGGCGAAGAGCCGTATTCGCTGGCGATTCTGCTGCACGAAGCCGGACTCCTCAAAAAAACGCAGATTTACGCGACGGACATCAATCCTTACGTCCTCGTTGAGGCGAAAAACGGCTTATTCAGCAGCAGCAACGTCGAGAGTGATCAGGCGAATTACCGGAAGAGCGGCGGCACGGGCGATTTGCTGAACTATTTCGAGCGCATGGGGAAAATGATCAAATTCGATGAAACGTTGAAAAGCAAGATTCTGTTTTTTCAGCACAGCCTTGTCAATAGCGGCATTCTGAACGAATTTCAATTGATTCTCTGCCGCAATGTGCTGATTTATTTCAATGCCGCGCTGCAAACGCAAACCTTCCGCCTGTTTCTCGATTCGCTGGATCGGCATGGTTTCCTGATTCTCGGCGAAAGCGAAACAATCTCCCCGCAAGATGCCGCGCTCGGCTTTGAGGCCGTGAATCAACGTTACAAAATGTACCGCAAGCGGAAATTCGGGATGCCGTGACATTCTTTTATTTTCTTGCGCCTAAATTAGTTGCGTTCTTGGTGGAACGGACATTCTTGTTTGTCCAGTGACAGGCAGGAATGCCTGTCCTCCCATCAGCAACTCAGTTTCTTGAAGAAACGGAGTTGCTCAGCGCACCGAATTTTTTATAAACGCCTGTCGTTTTTCAGTTGACAAACTTCTCGTCATTTTTATACGGTCTTCAAATTCGAACGTGCCTGTTCTTCATTAGACCTCTTGCAAAAGTCCATTCCGTTCGCCCTGAGCCTGTCGAAGGGCGGGTGTCAGAAGCGTTCGTCCGCCCTTCGACAGGCTCAGGGCGAACGGAATGACGGGGCAAAAACGACTTCTGTAAGAGGTCTATTGGTTTCAAGCGCAAGCAGGCGTTTTACGGGGAGCAGGGGGATATTGTAACGTCGTGTCGGCCGCCTCGCAGAGGCATGTTAGAACTTTTTTCACAAAAGGAGACCTTGCATGTTACCATTAAAAAAAGGGATTGACATTCTGACGGAATTGGGCGGAATCAACAGCGCAAACGCCGCAAACGCGCTCTTTGCAAGCAAATGCGATCAGGAAACGCTGGCGAAACTCAATAAAATTACCAATGAGGAAGCTCGATTGAAAATCGCCAATGCGATTTCGATGATGCAGCCGGATGCCGTCTTCGTCAACACCGGCTCAGATGCCGATAAACAGGCGATTCGCAAGATGAGCCTTGAGAAAGGCGAAGAAAAGCCGTTGGCGATGAAAGATCACACAATCCATTTTGATTACGCGAAAGAGCAAGGCCGCGTCGTTGACAAAACCCTGTACATCATCAACGAAGGCGAAGACATCAGCGTGATGGCGAAAAAGCTCATCCGCAACGAGGCGTTCGATTATATCAAAACGCACATGCTTGGCATTGCCAAAGGCAAAACGCTGTTGATCGGCTTTTACAGCCGGGGGCCGATTGGCGCGAAAGCGTCGCTGCCTGCGATGGAAATCACCACGTCAACCTACGTCATGCACTCCGCCAATTTGCTGTATCGCACGGCCTATGAACAATTCGACGCCGAAGTCGCTCGCGCCGGGTATGTCATTACGAACGTGCATAGCGAAGGCTCCGGCCGCCCCGAAGATTTCCCGAAAATGCGCGTGTTCATGGATCGCAGTTGGCTCACGACCTATTCGATGTTCTGCACCTATGCGGGCAACACGCTGCTCATGAAAAAAGGGAATCACCGTTTCGCGGTGGATTTGGCGACGTATTATCAACGCGAATCGCAGCTTTCCGAACACATGTTCATCACCGGCCTTACCGGGCCGAATGGCCGCAAAACGTATTTTGCGGGCGCGGCGCCGTCGGGCTGCGGCAAAACCACGACCGCGATGGTCGGCACGGATTTTATCGGCGACGATCTCGCGCAAATCTGGATTGACGACGCGGGCATCGTGCGGGCGGTCAACCCTGAATTCGGTATTTTCGGTATCGTCGAAGACGTGAACCGCGAAGGCGATCCATATCTCATGAAGTGCCTGCGCGAACCGGGCGCGGAAGTGATCTGGTCAAACGTCCTGATTGACGACAAGGGCGTGCCGCACTGGGTCGGGCATGGCGAGCCGATGCCGAAAAAAGGCGTGAACTATACCGGCGAATGGCACGAAGGCAAATTGGATGAGGACGGCAAACCGATTCCGCCATCGAATCCAAATGCGCGTTGCACGCTGCTGAGCACCAACATGCCGAATTACAACCAGCAGATGGCCGAAGACCCGAAAGGCGTGCCGCTCAAAGTCATTACGTATAGCGGCCGCGACAGCGACACCATGCCGCCGATTGTGGTGGCGAAAAATGCGGATGAAGGCGTGGCGATTGGCGCGTCTGTTCTCTCGGCGGCGACGGCAACGGAAGTCGGCGTGTCCGGCGTGCGGCGGCAGCCTTGGGCGAATGAGCCGTTTATTCCCGGCGCGTTGGCCGATTACATGGAAGCGCAGTTTATCTTCTTCAACTCGCCGAAAATTAGACAGAAACTGGTCATGGCGGGCTTGAACTACTTCCTGACGCACGGCGCGCGCGGCGGCGAAGGCAAAAAGCTGCTCGGCGAAAAACGCGACGTGAAAGTCTGGCTCGGCTGGCTCGAATTGTATGCCAATGGCGACGCGCAAGCGATTGACACGCCGATTGGCTTCATTCCGTGCTATGAAGACCTGAAAACGCTGTTTGCGGGCATCAACAAAGAGTACCCGAAAGACCTGTATGACAAGCAGTTTGCGTTCTATTGCGATAACATTTTGGCGCGGTTGGCGTTGCAGGAAGAGGCGTACAAAAAAGAGAAAAACGTGTCGCCGAAACTGTTCGCCGTGTATGAAGCGCAGCGCAAAGGCTTGGAAGCGTTGAAGGCGAAATACGGCGCGATTGTGAGCGTCGAGCAACTGATTGAGGCCGCCCCGAAAGGCAAATGCGGCTGCTGTTGCTGCTAATCGGCGTTTTACGCACAAAAAAACTCCCGAAGCGCGCCAGCCTTCGGGAGTTTTTTATTTTAAGAGCGTTATCCATAAAAATAAGGCATGCAGCAAGCATTCTTGCGTATTCTGGGCAGACACGAATGTCTGCCCCGCCGAATTTCGGTAATGGTATAATTGTAAATGATGCGCGGTGGGACAGACATTCGTGTCTGTCGGTCAGCCGGACGGCTCAGACAGAAATGTCTGAGCCACTATCATTTACATTTATGCCCTCACCATGCTTTCGGGCGGAATTTGTCGTCATTCAAGAAACGCACCGCATCGCCGCTTTGCCCGATCACAAATAAGCCTTGTTGGTAGGCATACCGGCTCACGTTGTCATCAATCACAATCCCCGCCACCGCGCCGATCAGTTGCCGCTCCGCATATTCTGGGAAAAAGGTCTTGAAGCGGCTAAGAGCGTCAAGATGTTCTTTCACGTCATCCACGCTTAACGTGCTTTTGACCTCGACCATCACGACATGCTCATCGCCAACGCCGAACACATCGATTTCAAGATGATCGCCGTTTTTTTGCGCATTCATGCGCGGCGAGACTTTGTTCAGCACGATGCCGCGCTCACGAAAGAGCCGCTTCACGCCGGGCATGACGAGTCCTTCGACGAATCGCCCCCATTTGCTGTCTAACGCGCTAATTTTTTCATCCGTCCGTTGAAACAG
>CAZCGG010000243.1:4312-6394 GCA_964498135.1 uncultured Candidatus Moduliflexus sp. | reverse complement strand
GCCCGCGACGGAGCGCGGGGCTACCCGAATAATCTGGGATTGACCGGTAACCCCGTCCCTACGCGGCGGGTGATTGGAATGAACCCTCTTTTTCCTTACTTACGCATCGCGCAAATCATTCCCCTCATGGGAGGGGAATGCGCGCTTGCATGAACATTTATGTGCACGGGAGCTCAGTCAAGAAATTCACGATCTGGCTGGCGATTTTGGGCGTGGTGGCGGGCGAGAAGACATCACCGGCGAGGACGTGGCCGCGCGCGTCCTGCGAATCGGTGACATAGATTTTCCGTTTGATGTTCGAGCCGAACCGCGCAAACATTTTTTCGGTTTCCGCCGGGTTCACGACTTGATCATGCGGCGAGAGGAAAAACAACGCCGGCGTATGAATGCGTTCGACATCGGCCTTGCGGACGAGGCGCACAAGCTGCATCATCGTGATGTTCGCCGTCATCGGATAATCGCCCGACCAATATTGGGCGTGAAGCGCGTTGGCGGGCTTCCAGTGCCATGTTTTGCCGAAGAGCAAGGGAATGATGCGGCGGGAGAACGGGAACGTCACGAATTTCGCCATGCGTTTGGCGGGCATGAAATTCGGCGAAAGCAGGACATGCGCGAGCACGTCGTTCGATTGATCATGCGCGGCGAACCATGTCGCTAACGTTGCGCCGGTCGAAACGGCAATCACGACGATTTTTTCGCCGAGCCGCCGCGCGATTTCCATCGCCTCGACCGTATCGGCCAGCCACTCCTCGACCGTCGCTTCGCCGAGCGCGTGCGACGGGCGGCCATGACCGGTCAGCCGCGTATAAAACAGATTCGCGCCAAGCCGCGCGGCGACAAGATCGGCTAACGGCGCGGTTTCCTGACGATTGGCGGAAAAGCCGTGCAGATACACGACGGCAAGCGGCGTTCGCTGCTTCCGCGCCGCATCCGCCCAGCAAATCGTTTTCTTCGCATACGCGGCGACATCGGCATAACGCGCCTCTTGCCCTGCAAGATAGGCGTCAAGGTCATCCGGCAGCGTTGGCGGGACGGGCAGAGCGCGCATTATTCTCGCAGTTTGTTAATCAGGTCTAAGAGCCGGTTGATGCGTTCGGGATTTTTTTCCTGATCCAAGACTTTTAACAAATATTGCAGCGTAAGCTCTTTCGAATGCATCGTCATCAGCTTGTTGAGCGCGGCGTTTTTGGCGGCATCGCCTGCGTTTTCGTCCAGCAGGATTTTGGCGTAATGCTCCGCCGGATTTTTCGCGCCGTCCGACACGGCGGAAACCTGTCCGCTCACGATGTTCAGCGCAAACGTTTCATCCGCCGACAGGCGCATGTCGGATGACATCCGGCCGGTTTTCATGTCGCGCTCCGTCAGCAGCATGTCGCTTTTGATGATCAAGTTCGCGCCATTCCACCCGTCAAGCGAGACAACTCCCGGATACGGATCAACGTGCTGCAACACCTGAAACGCTTTTTTCCCCAACAGCGCATTCACGTCAATCACGTCCACGACCGGATGTCCTTCTCCGACGGAAAGCACGGCGAGATATTGCCCGTTTTCCGACGCTTTCATGTCGTCAACGATATTGAAGCCGGGCGAAATCGAGCCGATATGCTGATTGCCGTCGCCCCTGAGCAAAAACCATTGCGGCCCCGCGTTATTGGTATTGACCACGCCCACGGTGGTCATGTTTCCCGGAATGCTCTCGAATACAATGCCCATCGGAACGCTGTACGGGGACGGCTGCGCCGTTTGCGCGTGGGCATGCGCCCCGATTGTCAGGCAGATAAGCCCAAGCCAGAAGATAGATTTCCGCATACTCATCGAGATCGCAGAGAGAACGCGCTGCCGCGTTCCCGCTTGACCGCTCCAGACAGATTCATTTGACCGCGCGAAATGGCGTCGCTGCCAGATGCCTTGACGGTCTCTGACAGCGTTCTCTCCAAAAGGAATGCCTCTTTGTTCGCACCATACCTGCGTTTTCTGAAAGAGTCAACAGAAAAATTCCGCGAACGAGAAATCTTTTCCTCACGCCAGCCCCAACTCGCGCCGAATCGCCTGCCTATCGAGCAAATGAAACCCCAAGCCTTT
>CAZCGG010000243.1:0-4212 GCA_964498135.1 uncultured Candidatus Moduliflexus sp. | reverse complement strand
GTGAGCATCATCACTTCCTGCGCGTTGCCGAACACAATATCCACGTATTCCTTGATAATGTGCGGAAATTCGCCGCGATTACGCTCAATCAGGAAGGGATCGGAGAGGTCGAAGCTGACTTTCAGGCCAAAGCGCTTCGCGTGTTCCATCGCGTAAATCGCGGCGATTTTTTGCTTTTCCGTGTCCCACATGTAGCCGGTCAAATGGAAAATGCGCGACGCTTTCAGCAAATCCAAATCAATATCCTGCCGCTCAAATTCGCGCGACACGCCGAGGTGCGTGTTCATCGTGCGCTCCGCGTCCGGCGTGGTCAAAATAATTGAGCTGCCGGTCAAGCCGTAATTGACCTTGCGGAGCAAGGCTTTCACGCCGTATCCGGTCAATTTTTCTTCATACGCGCGACCATATTCATCATGCGACACGACGCCGGTGTAAATCGGATGCCCGCCGAGAAAGGCGACCGTGCTCATCGAATTTGCGCCGCTGCCGCCGGGCAGCATTTCTTGCGGAATGTGTTCCAGCCGCTTCAAAATCGAGCGCGAACGCTCTTCGTCAATCAAGTGCATAATCCCTTTGTTGACGCCGATGCTCGCCAAAAAGGTGTCATCCACGAACGCTTGAATGTCAATCAAGGCATTGCACATGCCAAACACGTCATACGTTGTCATCATGTTTTTTTACCGCAGAGGCGCAGAGGAAAAACCTCTGTGTTTCTCTGCGCCTCGGCGGGAAACGCTCGCAATTATTTCAGATATTTTTTCACCAGCAGATCGAGCTTGGCGCGGGTTTCGGCGGGAATGACGGACGGATTGGTCAGCAGCGCGTATTGCAACGCGTTTGCGCAAACGCAGGCGCGTTCGGCGGAGATGCGCGGCACGACGGTCTGAATGACCCGTTTTGCCAGCGCCGCGTTTTTATTCAAATTCTCAATAATCGCCTCGACGGTCACGTCCTCTTCTTCTTCGTGCCAGCAATCGTAATCCGTGACCATTGCCATCGTCGCGTAGCAGATTTCGGCTTCCCGCGCTAATTTCGCTTCTTGCAGGTTCGTCATGCCGATAATGTCCATGTCCCATTTCCGATACACGTGCGATTCGGCTCTGGTGGAAAACGCCGGGCCTTCCATGCAGAGATACGTGCCGCCTTTGTGGACGGTCGCGCCCTGTTCAAAGGCGGCGTGATACAGCAAATCCGAGAGAGACGGGCAGACCGGATCCGCAAAGCTGACATGCGCGACCAATCCGTCGCCGAAAAACGTGCTGACGCGCCCGCGCGTCCGGTCAAAAAACTGATCGGGAATCACGACGTTCTGCGGGTGAATATGCTCTTTCAAGCTGCCGACCGCGCTGACCGAAATGATATGCTCCACGCCGAGCGCTTTGAAGCCGTAAATATTCGCCCGAAAATTCAGTTCCGACGGGCTGAGCCGATGTCCGCGCCCATGACGCGGCAAAAACGCGACGCGCGCGCCGCTTAACGTCCCGACAATATATTCATCCGACGGGCTGCCGAATGGGGTGTCGAGTTTTATCGAACTGACATCCTGCAACGTCTCCATGTCATACAGCCCGCTTCCGCCAATTACGCCTATTTTAATTGTTTCCATATTCTTCTCCCTTATAAATCAGGAGTGCGAAATGTTTATTTCGCCTGTCAAATCAAGATTTGACGCTCCTTCTTTTCGTGGTTTTTCTCTGTTTTGAAGCAACATATCTAAACTATCATCTTTTTGTAAGGCAGCATGTTTTTCGCAAAAGTCCTCGACAAGCCGTCAAGAGATGCGGGGCATTTTGTCAAGAAAAGAATGCGTTCCCGGCTACTGGCTGAGACTCATCATCCATTTTTCAAACGCCTCGTGTTCGCCGTCGCGCAATTCAAAAAATTCGATGCCGATGCCTTCTTCGCCCCGTTCATCGCGCACCCGGCGCACGAAGCCGCGCACCTGCACAATCGCCAATTCCTGCGTTTCGGTTTCTAATGGAATTTCAATCGTGACAATCGTGCCTCTGGCAAGCAGATGTTTTGTCGCAATAAACATGCCGCCGCGACTGTAATTTTTGATAATTCCGTGCAGATATTTCCGGGAAAGGCGGACTTCTTCATAAAAACGCACGAACGCATTCACCGGAATGCGCGGAAATCTCCGATTTTCTTCACCCATGCTCATAGAACCCTTTCCATAGACCTGACCGGTTTTGAACCTCGCAGGTCTTGCGCGTTATAAATACACCCCATGCCCAAGGTTGCCGATGCCATCTTCTTCGTAAGAAAAGCCTTCTCTGTGGGGAAATTGCACGATGGAACGGATGTTTCCCCACGGAATCAGGATATTCGCCAAATAGATTTCCTGATTGCGTTTTTCCGGCGGAATAATATGGCCGTCATCGTCGCGCACCCGCGTCGTCGTGAATTCGGGATTTTCGATCCACAGGCCGATCCGGTCATAACCGACTAATTTCGCGTAAAAATGATTCTCCGCAATGCCGATTTTGTTCAAGCCTTCATGACTGTTCAACACCAGCATCACCCGGTCATTCATCATGCGCTCAATCTCTACCATAGTTACCCGCCCCCCTTTTTTCGTTTTTCCAGCAAGATTGCCACAATAGAAAGCGCAGCCGGAGTCATGCCCGGAAGCCGGGACGCCTGCCCAAGCGAAGTCGGACGCACGTCGTTCAAGCGTTCTTTCAGTTCGCGGGACAATCCCTGAATATCGTCATAGACAAAATCGTCAGGGATCCGCTTATGCTCCAATTTCTTAAATTTTTCGACCTGCTCGAACTCGCGCTGAATATACCCCTCGTATTTGCATTGAATTTCCACCTGCTGCGCGACGGCGCGCGGCAGCGTCGGCGCGTCGGCGTTAATCGCCCGAATGTCGGCATACGTCAATTCCGGGCGTTTCAGCAATTGCTCCAACGACGCGGGCTGCTCGACTTCCGGCGTGCCGCGCTCCCGCAAGATGGCGTTCAACGCAGTATTCGGCTTCACCCACACCGATTTCAAGCGGGCGAGTTCCTCGGCAATCATGGCCTGTTTTTCCTGAAATGCGGCGAATTGTTTTTCCGAAATCAGGCCGAGCCGATAGCCTTTTTCCAGCAGCCGCAAATCGGCGTTATCCTGCCGCAGCAGCAAGCGATGTTCGGCGCGCGACGTGAACATGCGGTACGGCTCTTCCGTGCCGAGCGTCACAAGATCGTCAATCATCACGCCAATGTAGGCGTCGGAGCGGTGCAGAATGAACGGCGGTTCTCCGCGCAGTTTCAGCGCGGCGTTCACGCCCGCCGCAAAGCCTTGCGCTGCCGCTTCCTCGTAGCCGGACGTGCCATTGATCTGCCCCGCATGGTATAACCCTTCAACCAACTTGGTTTCCAATGTCAACTTTAATTGCGTCGGCGGCACGAAATCGTATTCAATCGCGTAACCGGGGCGGATAATTTCGACGTTCTCCAGCCCCTCGATGGTGCGGAGAAATTCGATTTGAATCTCAAGCGGCAGGCTGTTCCCCGTGCCGTTCGTGTAAATTTCTTTCGTCGTCAAGCCTTCCGGCTCAAGAAAAATGCGGTGGCTGTCGCGGTCGGCGAATTTGACGACTTTATCTTCCAGCGACGGGCAATAGCGCGCGCTGACGCCCGTAATCGTGCCGTTATAGAGCGGACTGAAGCGCAGGCTGTTCCGAATGATTTCATGCGTCTTCGCGTTCGTCGCGGTGATATGGCAGGGAATTTGCGGCATCGTGATTTTTTCGGTAAAGAGCGACAGCGGCTCTGGATGCTCGTCGCCGGGCTGCGCCTGCAAATTCGTGAAATCAATCGTTTTGGCGTCGAGGCGCGGATTCGTGCCGGTCTTCAAGCGTCCCGTCTGAAAGCCCAATTGCCGCAGGCTGTCGGTCAAGCCAAGCGCCGGAGCTTCGCCGCTGCGCCCCGCCGGAATCTGCTTCGCGCCGATATGAATCAGGCCGTTCAGAAACGTGCCGGTCGCCAAAATGACCGCCGGAGCGTGATATTGCATGCCGAGATCGGTTTCCACGCCGCGCGCGCGGCCGTTCGTCACGAGAATTTTCTCGACGCTCGCCTGCTTAATATCCAAATTCGGCTGATTTTCAAGGATTTCCTTCATCGTCAGGCGGTAGAGATGCTTGTCAACCTGCGCCCGCGTCGCCTGCACGGCCGGGCCTTTGCGCGTGTTCAGCGTCCGGTATTGAATCCCGTT
>CAZCGG010000242.1:0-6396 GCA_964498135.1 uncultured Candidatus Moduliflexus sp. | reverse complement strand
ACGGTATAGCGTTGATTATCCATTGTTTCGGAAATCTTGTGTCAGCCGTTCTACGGCGGTCAGCGCGGCGGCCACTTCCGCGGCAGTGTTAAACGCGCCTAAGCCGAACCGCACCGTTCCTGCCGGAAACGTGTCGAGCGTTTTATGGGCGGTTGGCGCGCAATGCAGGCCGATCCGACAGCAGATGTCATGCTCTTCGTCCAAGCGCAAGCCCATCGCGGACGGGTCCAATTGATTGGCGGTAAAGGAAACCGTCGCCGTTTGCCGCGCCGCGTCTCGCGTCCCATGCACGATCACGCCCGGAATCTGCCGCAGCCCCGCGATGAGTTGCCGCGTGAGCGCGACTTCATGCGCCCTGATCGCGCTGACGCCGCGCGCCAAAATCCAGCGAATGCTCGCGGCTAACCCGGCCAAGCCAATCGCATTGAGCGTGCCGCTTTCAAATTTATCGGGCAGAAACGCCGGTTGTTCCTCAAATTCGGAAAAACTGCCCGTGCCGCCGCGCATTATCGGCTCAAAGCCGCGCCGGTCAGCCCGCTCCCCGATAATCAATCCGCCCGTGCCGGTCGGCCCGTACAGCGATTTATGCCCGGTAAACCCCAATAAATCAATCGCATCCGCCTGCATGTCAATCGGATACGCCCCGGCGGTCTGCGCGGTGTCAAGCAAAAACAGCAGATCATGGGCGCGGGCGATGCGCCCAATATCGGCGATGGGCTGAATCGTGCCGACGACATTTGAGGCATGATTCAGCGCAATCAGCGCGGTGTTGTGCTTGATCGCGGTTTCAATGGTATGCGGATCCAGCAGGCCGTCCGACGCGCAGGGCGCAACCGTCACCTGCGCGCCCTGCCGTTCTAACGCCCGCAATGGGCGCATCATGGAATTATGCTCCATGCCGCTGACAATCACATGATCGCCCGCGTGGAGCAGGCCATTCAGCGCGATATTCAACGCCGCCGTGACATTCTGCGTGAAAACGACGCGCAACGGATCGGGCGCATGGAAAAGTTCGGTGACGGCCTCGCGCGCCGCATAGACGATCCGCCCTGCCTCGATTGCCAGCCGATGCCCGGAACGCCCCGGACTCGCTCCGATCTGTTCGTTAAACGCATTCATCGCCGCCTGCATCTCCGGCGGTTTCGGCCACGATGTCGCCGCGTTGTCAAAATAGATGATTGCCATTCTATTATCGCTGTCAGACGCCTTCGGGGCGTCTGACAGCTTTTATCTTGCGTGACCGCAGACCTGACAGGTTTTCGAAACCTGTCAGCGCTTAAACATCTCGCTATTTCGTCAATTCCATCTTAAACTCGCTGCCGACTTCTTCGATCCGCACCTTGCAACCGGCCTTTTCAGCCATCCGCCGGACGTTCTCGCGGGATGTCACCGTATCCACCAACACGTCAATCGGAAACTGCCCGGCCTGAATCGCTTGTTTGCTCAAAATAACGGGCTGCGGGCAGGATAATCCACGCGCATCAATTTGAACGCTCATCGCTTTCCTCCTTCTTATTGCTCAAGGTTCATCACTCATTTCGCTCTCATCGTTACGCCCAAAACAACGCAAAACAACAAGCCGCCAAAAATTGCGATCATTCCGGCAGATGAAATGCCGCCGACCGTCAGAATGCCATCAACGACCGCGTCAGGCTTTCCGGCCAGCGCAAAGTTATGCGCCACGCCTGCGCCGACAAGCATTCCCAGCACAAAAATTCCGGCGTCGCCATCGCCTTCGCCTGCCAGAAAAAGCTGCCGCCCCGGACAGCCGCCCGCCAGCGTAAATGCTAATCCCGCCAACGCCATGCCGAAGAAATTCCACAGATGGCTGCTGTGCGCGATGGGTTGCGCCGCAAAGCCGAATGTGATTTGTCCCAGCGCAAAATTCGTGAGAAACGCGGCCACAACCAACGCCCCCACGCCGCTCATCAGATGCGTGTCGCCCATCAGAATCACATCCCGAATCGCGCCCATCGTGCAGAAGCGGGTGCGCTGCGCGAGTATGCCAATCAACAGGCCGACGCCTAAGGAAATCAACAACGGAGCGCGCAGCGAACCCGGCCCGCTTGCGCTGAAAAAAATCGGGGCGTTTTCGCCGAATTGCGGCTTGACGATGAGAAAGAGCAACAGAAGAATCATCAGCGCGGGCATCAGCCATCCCGCCGCCGGCGCGGTGGGATAGGAACGGCCTAAATTGTAACCGGCTTTCAGGAATTGCACGCCGACGGCAATGCCGACGGTCAGCCCGGCCAAGCCCAACAACGCATTCAAGTCGCCGCCCGCCAGCCGCAGCAATGCCCGCCAGGGGCAGCCCAAAAACGCGAGCGCGCCAATCATCGCAAAGATGCCGAGGAAAAAGCGCGCAAGCGGCGCGGAACCGGCTCTCGCTTTAAATTCCTGAAACAGCAGCGCGGCGAGCATCGCCCCCAACACAAAGCCGATGATTTCCGGCCGAATATATTGCGCGACCGCCGCCCGGTGCAACCCCAACGCTCCAGCAATATCGCGCTCAAAACAGGCCACGCAAACGCCCATATTCTTCGGATTGCCTAACTTTTGCAGCAAAGGCGCCAGAACCCCAATGACCGCCCCGGCCAAGATAATTCCTGTCCTCGACCCAAAAAACCGCGTCAATGATTCGAATTTTCGAGACATGCCGCATCTCCTTTCGGCGGGCTAACGTTGATATGCGCCACATCAACGCAGACCGCATTGTCGCCGCCAGCATACGCCAGCAGCGACCGAATGAAGACGCCTGCCGCAAGGAAGATCAGGAGTCCAAAAAGGCCGCACATGCGGACGTGTGCCGGCAGATGAGTGAGCGCCGCCCGGCGCTTTGATGAATGATTCAAACGTGAAACAACATCCTACGCATACCAACCCTCGTGTTGAGTTTTTTGAGGCATTCGAAAACGCGCTATTGCGTCAACGTTCTTTCTTGTGAGCGCCTCATAATTTGACAAGTATTTTTTGCGAATATACTGAAAACCTAAGAGGCTGTTTTAAAAGATTATGAACAACCTGGTAGCCCCGCCCCTACGTGGCGGGATATTGGCGCGCATCCCCGCCACGTAGGGGCGGGGCTACCGGGTTGGTCGTCTTTTAGGGAACACTCGCAACTTTTAAAACAGAGAGTCTTCGCATTGAGCATTCATACGTAAAGATTTCACAAGCGATTTTCCCTCGTTCAACTTCTCGTAATCATGACAGATAGAAATTTTCGAACAAAAAAACTTGCTAAACTCATTGGCGTTTCGTAATCTCAGTCACGATAAGTTATTGAAAATAAAGAGTTTTTCACATCTTCCTGTGGATAATTCTGCTGAAAAACATTGCAAGTTGTGAACATTACATTATTTATTCACTTATCCACATGATTGTGGATAAGTCGTCAATTCATCTCATCATATTGGGCAAACTATCATGCGAAACGATCTCTGGGGAAAAGTGCTCTCGACACTGGAAAAGCGAATCAATCGCCCAAGTTTCAATACATGGCTGCGGCCGACCACCTGCCTTTCGGTTGGCCGGAAACAGGTCTGCATTGGCGTGCCGAACGATGTGTTCGTGTACTGGCTGGGCGAACACTACGTGCCATTGATGACGGATATTCTGACGGAACTGCTCGGCTACCAACCTGATATTTCATTTGTCGTGCAAACGGCGGCGGACAACGCAGGCGAGCATTCTGCGCCTGTCGAACACGCCACTCGCGTTCACGCCGCGCCCGCCGCGAAAAAAGACCCGAAGTCGGCCGTCCGCGAACAGGCGCATGCTCGCGTTGCGCTTGCGTCTGAAACTGCGCCAGAGCCGCCGTCCCGCGCCGTCCGGCAGACGCGCGGCGCCGCCGCGCCCGCAATGGCGGCCACTGCGTCGGTCAGCGTCGCGCCGAACGCCGCGCCGCGCCATATTCCGGCGGAAGCCTTGAATGCGTCCTACACGTTCAGCGCGTATGTCGTCGGCAGCGGCAATCGCTTTGCCCACGCCGCCGCCTTAGCCGTCGCGGATCAGATGGCGGAAAATTACAATCCGCTCTTTATTTACGGCGGCGCCGGATTGGGCAAAACGCACATTCTGCATGCCATCGGCAATCACGCCGGGCGGATTCGCCCGAATGCGCGCATCCTTTATCTCTCGTCAGAGCAATTCGTCAACGAACTCGTCACGTCCATCCGCGAGGATCGCATGACGTGGTTTCGGGAAAAATACCGCAGCATTGATTTGCTGTTAGTGGACGACATTCAATTTATCGCCCGAAAAGAGCGGACGCAGGAAGAATTTTTCCATACCTTCAACACCCTGTATCAGGCCGGAAAGCAGATCGTGCTGACCAGCGATTGCCCGCCCAAAAAGATTCCGACGATTGCCGAGCAGCTTCGGTCGCGCTTTGAATGGGGCTTGATTGCCGACATTCAGCCGCCGGATTTGGAAACGCGGATCGCCATTCTCAAGAAAAAAGCCGACGGGCAGGGACTCAATCTGCCGGATGACGTGGCAATGTACATCGCCTCGAACGTGCGCTCCAACATCCGCGAATTAGAAGGCTGCCTCTCGAAAATTCGGGCGTATGCCATGCTCTATAAAGCCCCGCTGTCGGTGGCGTTGGCGCAAAAAGCGTTGACGGACATGTTCGAGGCAAAAATCAAGCGGCCGGTGACGGTCGAGTTGGTGCAGCAAATCGTGGCCCGCCATTATCAGGTCGAACCGGCGCAATTAAATTCCGCGTCGCGGGATCGCCGCGTGACGCTGCCGCGTCAGATTGCCATGTATCTTGCCCGCGAATTGACGAATATGTCGCTGCCCGATATTGGCCGGAATTTCGGCGGCCGCGACCATACGACGGTCATGCATGCCTGCAAAAAAGTCGAAAAAACGCAGGCCGATGACGCGCAATTGAAAGAACGCCTTATGCAAATCCGCGAATTGATTAAAGCCTAACGGCATAGCTGTCAGACGCCTTCAAGGTGTCTGACAGCTTTTCCCCATCTATGAAACGAATTTCTTTAGTGTTTCCCGTATATAACGAAGAAGAAGTGCTGCCGATGCTGTATGAGCGGGTGCGGCGCGCGCTAACGCAATTGCCCTATGAGGCTGAGGTGATTTTAGTCAACGACGGCAGCCGCGACCGCTCGCTGGAATTGATGACGCGCTATCATCAGGAAGACCCGCGCTTCAAAATCGTGGACTTTTCGCGCAATTTCGGGCATCAGGTGGCGATTACCGCCGGAATGGACGCGGCGGGCGGCGACGCCGTGATTTTGATGGACGCGGATTTGCAAGACCCGCCGGAACTCTTGCCGCAATTCCTGAAAACGTGGGAAGACGGCTATCATGTCGTGTATGCCGTCCGCAAAACCCGGCAGGAACACGCGCTGAAACAGTTCGCGTACCGGGCGTTTTACCGCATTTTGCAGAAAATTTCCAACATCCCGATCCCGCTTGATTCCGGCGATTTCTGCCTGATGGATCGCGTCGTGGTGGACACGATTAAGAGCATGGATGAGCGCCACCGCTTTGTGCGGGGCTTGCGGAGTTGGGTCGGCTTCCGGCAGATTGGGCTGGAATATGACCGCGACAAGCGTCAAGCCGGAGAAGTGAAATACACCTTTTCCAAATTGATGAAGCTCGCGTTGGATGGGATTTTTTCGTTTTCCTATTTTCCGCTGCAACTCGCCAGTTACACGGGGTTTGCGGTGTCCGGCCTCAGCTTTTTCGCCATCGCGGTTTATCTGTATAAAAAGCTCTTCGTCGGCCATGAGCCACAGGGCTTTCCGACGCTCGTGACGGTCGTGCTGTTTTTAGGCGGAATTCAACTCATCTCGCTCGGCGTCATCGGCGAATACATCGGGCGCATTTACGATGAAGTCAAGCGCCGCCCCACGTACATCGTCCGCCGCGCGTATGGCCTTGATTGGCCGAATAGCGGCGACGCGCGCAGATAACGCCGCTTGCTTGAACGAAAAAAGCGCGGCGGAAACGGAGGTCTTCCTGTTTCCGCCGCGCTTTTTTTCTTGCAATTCTTCAAAACGACAAGAATGAGTGCAAGAAGAGATAAAAATTAGCTGTCATGACACAGAACGTTGTGATCAAAGAAAGCTGTCAGACACCTCGAAGGTGTCTGACAGCTATGTCCACAAAGGAATAAATAGCATGAAAAAAGATGCGACAATTCATGTCGAACGAGCCGCGCTGCCGAGCATTCAAGAAAGCCTCGCGCTTGGCAAGCGCATTTTGGAACAAAAATTGGCGACCTATCGCCGCCGCTTGCGCAAATTTGAAGCGACGTACAAGCTTGATACGCCGACCTTCGCGGAACGCTTTGAACAGGGTGAATTAGGCGATGAGGCGGTCTGGTTTGCGTGGGATCATGCGCGCAGCGCGGCGGCCGTTTTAGAA
>CAZCGG010000241.1:3779-6402 GCA_964498135.1 uncultured Candidatus Moduliflexus sp. | reverse complement strand
AAAAGAAAATGGCAACGGTCTATTTTAAGCCGGTCGCATCGTATCAGCAGACGCAGGACATCTCGGACGGGGCGCGAAGGCTGCTGCAAACGCTGGTGGAGCGGGAAAACGTAACGCTCGCGCCGGTCGCGCCGCTCAAAGTCCATTTCGGCGAAAAAGGAAATCAGACCTTTATCGGCGCAAAAAATTTCGACGGCATAATTGACTATCTGCGCGCGCAGCACGTCGAAACGTGCTACATGGAAACGAACGTGCTGTATCGCGGCGAACGCCAGACGCGCGCGCAGCATGTCAAATTGGCGGAACGGCACGGCTTCACGCAGATTCCGGTCGTGATTGCCGACGGCGAAACCGGCGACGATTACGACGAGGTGGAAATCGGCCAAAAACGCTTTACACGCTGCAAAATCGGGCGCGAAATCGCCAAACAGGAACAACTCATTGTTGTCAGCCATTTCAAAGGGCATGGGTATGCCGGATTCGGCGGCGCGCTCAAACAATTGGCGATGGGCTGCGCGGCGCGGGGCGGAAAGTTGGCGCAGCATGCGGACGCGATTCCGTTTATCAATCCGCTTGCCTGTAGAAAATGTCACGCCTGCGAAAAACATTGCCCGGCGAATGCGATTACCATCGGTCGTTTTCCACGTATCCATCGAGATAAATGCCTCGGTTGCGCCTCGTGCATGCCGATCTGTCCGCATCACGCGATTCTCTTTAATCCCTTGCGTGCCACGTTGTTTGATGCGTTTCGTGAAAAAATGGCGGAATACGCCCTTGCCGCGCAGAAAGGCAAGCGAAATCTCTATATTTCGTTCGCGCTCAACATCACGAACGGCTGCGACTGCATGGGGCGCAAGATGACGCCGATTGCGGACGATCTCGGCATATTTGCCGCGACGGATCCGGTGGCGATTGATCAGGCGTGTCTTGATCTTTTAGATCAACGCAAAGGCAAGCCGGCCTTTAAGCGCGGGCGGAATATCCTCGAATACGCCGAGCAGATCGGCGTCGGCAAACGCGCGTATGAGATCGTGACGCTGCGCTGAGTCGTTTCTCGCCATTTCCATCCCAATGACGCAACTGTATGGACATCGCTGTCAGACACCTTCGAGGCGCCTGGCAGCTTTTTTTATGCCACGCATAAAATAATTAAGTCATATTAAATTTTTTATAAAAATAATAAAAATTTTGTTGACAAAAATAATATATTGCATATTATTACATCATACAACTTAAAACATTAAGGAGACAAGATGAATAACATACATGATGTTTCACTGCGCGAACGAAAATTTGCTCAAACGAAAGTCTCATTGGCATGGGCATTTCGTGAGCGCTTGAGAGAAAAACGGCTGCAAGACATTTCGGTCAAAGAGGTATGCGACACGCTGCCGATCTCCGAAGTGACGTTTTATAAATACTTCCCGGAAAAGACCGACGTGTTAGTCTATTTGCTGCAACTCTGGCATTATGAAGCCGTGTGGCGTTTGCGGCGCTGGGAACGCGAAAAGACCAATTTGGAGGTCATCGAAGCGTGGTTTAAATTCGGCGAAGAACAGCTTGAAGCGTATCCTGCGGCAACGGGCGAAATTATGTCGTTCATTATGAAAGAAAAGGGGCGATTGAAATTTTCGGAAATCAGCGTGGCCGAGTTATTGTTTGCGTATCCCGACTTAGAAGGCATCGAAAAGATCGAAGTCCCAGCTGGTCATGACGATAGATGTTTCATGCTCCCCTATCTTTACAGAGCGATTGAGCATGGAGAACTTCCAACGGGAACGGATATGGAAATGGTCGCTGACATGCTCGACGCGATTTTTATCGGTTCGCAATTGACCTTGCGGGAAGAATCACCTCAAAAAGCTCGCAAGGTGTCGTCTTTGCTGCTGAAATATTTATGGCAGGGAATTCGCTCAGAGAAAGCGAACGCTCCGGCAGCGCATAACAGTTCAAGCACTGCGCGGCGGCCCAAAATGGCGGCGGCGCATCATATTCACTCGCATTCAGGAAGCCTGATCGCTATCCAATAGCCGGTCAGGGTTCTACAAACTATGAAAAAAAATATCAGATTAATCACGACAGGCATTGTCATTCTTGGAATCGGCGCGTTTAGCGGCTATTCATTATTTGCATCGGATCGTGAAACGCCGAAAGAGGCTGCGCCCAAAGCGCAAAGCATCGAGGAAATTCAGGCGAATCAAGGCAAGCCGGTCAAAGTGGCGAGCGTGTCGCAGCAAAATATCGAGATTACGCAGACGTTTTACGGCACGGTCGCCCCGTTCGCGGAAGCCAACGTGCAGGGCAAACATGGCGGCAAAATCATTGCGCTGAAAGGCGAAGAAGGCGAGTACGTGAAAGCGGGCAGTTTGATTGTGCAATTCGATGCCAGCGATTATCAATTTCAAAAACAGCAAGCGGTCGCCTCGAAAAACGCCGCCAAAGCGGGCGTGAACCAGGCGCAGTCGAATTATCAAACCGCCGACACGACGCTGAAACGCTACGAAGGCTTGTATAAAAAAGGATTCATTTCACGGCAGGCGCTGGATGAAATGAAAAATGCCTCGCAAGTGGCGCAAGCCGGGCTGGGCAGCGCGGAAGAACAGGTGAACACCGCCGCCGCGCA
>CAZCGG010000241.1:2240-3679 GCA_964498135.1 uncultured Candidatus Moduliflexus sp. | reverse complement strand
ATCATGATTTTCGGCATGTTCATGCTGTTCGGCGTGTATTCGTATCTCAAATTAGCCAAAGATCAATTCCCCAAAATAGACGTGCCGTATATCGCCGTCATTACGGTCTATCCCGGCGCAGGCCCGGAAGAGGTCGAAACGCAGGTGACGGAAAAAATTGAAGAAGCCGTCGCCTCAGTCAGCGGCTTGAAAAAGCAGACCTCAACGTCGCAGGACGGCTTATCTATGGTTGTCGCGGAATTTGAATTGTCCGTAGATGGCGATCTTGCTGAAAACGACGTTCGCTCCGAAATAGACCAGATTATCAATGATTTGCCCAGCGACGCCAAGAAGCCGACCGTCGCGCAATTCGATCTCAGCGCGCTGCCGATTGCCCAGTTGGCCGTGCTTGCGCCGCGTTCGGCAGAAGATATTTATCAAGTGGTTGATGAACACAAGCTGATGGATCGCTTGACGCAGGTGCAAGGGCTGGCAAAAGTCGAACTGTTCGGCAAAAAAGAGCGCGAAATCGTGCTGTCCGTCTCCTCGAAACGGCTGGAAGCGTTCGGGTTGAGCATTCTCGATATTGACAATCTGATCGCGGCGTATAACTTAAAACTTCCGGCCGGGCGCGTGATTGAAGGCGAGCAGGAAATCAACGTCAAACTGCAAGGCGAATTTCCCTCATTAGAGGCGATTGAGCAGCTTGAAATTCCGATTGACGGCGGCGTGATTCGCCTCGCGGATGTCGCCACCGTGCAAGACACCTACGAAGAAGTCCGCAGCATCGCCCGCATGAACGGCCAAACCGCCATCGGCTTGTCGCTGACGAAATCCAGCAGCGCAAACACGCTGGAAATCATGAAAAACGTGCAAAAACTGCTGGCAAAATTTCGGCAGGAACTGCCCGAAGATTTCCAAATCATTCTCGCTAACGATAAATCAACCGTCATCAACGACTCGATTACGGACGTGTTTTCAAACCTCATCGCGGGCATCGCGCTGACCGCGTTCGTGCTGCTGCTCTTTTTGCACGACGTGCGGCTGACCGTCATTGCCACGATCTCGCTGCCGATTGCCATTATCGCCACGTTTATGGTGGTGTTGGCCTCTGGCTTTACCGCGAACATGATGTCGCTGATGGCCTTGGCGTTGTCGGTCGGCGTGCTTGTCGCAAACGTCATCGTCGTGTTGGAAAACATTCAGCGCCATCTGCATGAAGGCGCGCCCTCTCCGGTTGAAGCGGCGGAAAACGGCACGGCGGAAATTGTGGTCTCAGTCTTCGGCTCGGCCTTAACCAACCTCGCGGTTTTCTTCCCAATCGCCACGATGTCGAGCCTTGTGGGACAATTTTTCACGGAATTTGGCATGACGACGGTCTATGCGACGCTGTTTTCGCTGCTGATTTCGTTTACGCTGACGCCGATGCTGGCGGCGAAACTGCTGAAAAAGCAAGACGA
>CAZCGG010000241.1:0-2140 GCA_964498135.1 uncultured Candidatus Moduliflexus sp. | reverse complement strand
AATACCGCCCCCGGCGCAAACGTCAACGGGATGACGACCGCGTTGCAGGCGAAAATTGACGCCATGCAGCTTCCGGCGGGCGTGAGCGTGACTTGGGCGGGCGACACGGAAAGGATGCAAGAAACATTCGTGGATATGTCAGTCGCGCTCTTCCTTGCCATTGCGCTGACGTACATGCTGCTTTCGATTCTGCTGGAGTCCGCGATTCACTCGCTGACAATCATGTCCACGATTCCGCTGGCGTTAATCGGCGTGTTGACTTCGTTAGCGATCACCGGCAAAACCCTGAACATGTTCTCCCTGATGGGCGTGGTCATGCTGGTCGGCATCGTCGTGAACAACGGCTTGCTGTTGATTGATTACATCCAAGAATTGCGGCGCAAAGGGGAAAATTGGCGCGACATCATCGTGCAGGCGTGCGCCGTGAAACTCCGCCCGGTGCTGATGACGAACGTGGCGATCATCGTCTCCATGATTCCGATGGCGCTGGGGCAAGGGCAGGGCGGCGAAATGCGTTCGCCGATGGCGGTCGTGTCAATCGGCGGCATGTTCACCTCAACGGTCATGACGATGTATATCGTGCCGGTGCTGTATTCGCTGATTGAAGGGGCGCGGGAATGGATCGCCCGGCGCCGCGCAGTCGCGGCTGAACCCGCCGTCGCGCCGCAAGACGCTGTTGCCGCCGAAAATTAATCCGCAGATTTTTTCACGCTGTCAGACACGCTCAACGTGTCTGACAGCTATTTTTTTTCATTCGGCTGGAGAGGATGGCGAGGCAGCGTAAACATGAACGTCGTCCCTTTGCCCAGTTCGCTTTCTGCCAAAATCTGCCCGCCTTGCTTTTCAATCAAGTCTTTGCAGAGTTTCAAGCCTAAGCCCGTGCCGCGCTCTCCGGCCGTGCCAATATTCGTATATTGCGCGTCGAGCCGGAAGAGTTTCGCCAAATCCTCCGCGCTGATGCCCGTGCCGGTGTCCGTGATGGAAAATTCGACCATCCGCCCCTGATGCCTCGCCGCAATCGCCACCATGCCGCCGGATGGCGTGAATTTCAGGGCGTTCGACGCAAGATTCCGAATCACGGTGTTCGTCATGTGATAATCGGCGTACACCAGCAATTCCTCATCCAAATTATTACGCAGCGCAATCCCTTTTTGCTCCGCTTTTGACGCGAATAATTCAAGGTTTTCCACGATTAATTCCACGCAGTTGAGATATTCCGGCGCGTATTCCATCACGCCGCGCTGCAAGCGCGACCACGCCAATAAATTTTCGAGCAGCGCGGACATGGCTTCGGATGATCGCTTGATTTTCCGCATGTTTTCGCGCAATTCTTCCTTGCTGTATTCGTCGAGATATTCCAGCACTGTTTCGGTCAACACAATCAGCGCGGTGAACGGCGTCCGCAGGTCATGCGCGATAATCGAAAACCATTTGTCTTTGCTGGCGTTCAGTTCGGCCAATTGCGCATTTTTATCTTGCAATTCTTTGTGCGCGGCGAGCAATTCCGCCTCCGCCTGCTGCTGCTCCGTGATGTCTTCGCAGACGACGACTTTCCCCAGCGGCCGCCCGTGCCGGTCGGTAATCGGATTGGAAATCAGCAGCGCCGGAAATGTCGAGCCGTCTTTGCGGGAATTGCGCCGTTCGCGCTTCCAATAGGTGAAATTCTCGTGCCGCTCATGGATGGTCAGGCCGCGCTCTTGTGCGGGCGGCGCGAAAATTTTGGCGGGCTGCCCGATCAATTCCGCGACGGAATAGCCGTGCATGGCGGCGTCCGCCGGATTCGTGTACATAATGCGCCCGTCGTTATCCGAAATCGTGATGCCGACTTGCGTGGTTTCGACGGCCTTTTCCAAGTTCCGCAGCAAGATTTCAGAATGTTCCAGCGTGGTCAGCATGTCGTTGATGGCGTCGGCGAGATGCGCCAATTCATCGCTGCCGCTGGTGGTGACGCGCATCGAAATGTCATTGTTGGCGCGAATCGTCTGCACATTCTGGTTGAGCCGGGCTAACCGCGACAGCACGAGCCGCTCTAACAGCATGACCATGACGAGGCCGAACGCTGCCGCCGTCGTCACGAAAAACGTCAGAAAATACGTGACGCTGTTCACCCCTTGCCGGTAAATGCTGCGCGGAATTTCAA
>CAZCGG010000240.1:0-6440 GCA_964498135.1 uncultured Candidatus Moduliflexus sp. | reverse complement strand
CATAAAACATCGCCCCTCGCGTTAAAGGGGACACCTGTTGATATTTTTGAAACATCTTGTTGATATTGACGCGCGTTCAGACGCCTGAACGCGCCTGACCGCCCGCCATCTTAAAGAGAAAGCGATTGCCCGTTTGAGGCAATGACCTGTTTATACCAATACGCGGAATCTTTCGGAGTCCGCTGTTGAGTTTCGTAATCCACGTACACCAACCCGAAGCGTTCTTTGTAGCCGTTCGCCCATTCGAAATTATCCATGATTGACCAATGGAAATAACCGCGCACGTCCACGCCGTCGGCGCAGGCGCGGCCAAGTTCGAGCAGATAGCGGCGGAGAAAATCAATGCGCTGCGCGTCATGCACCTTGCCGTCCAGCGACACCCAATCCAAATTGGACAGGCCGTTTTCCGTAATGATAATCGGCACGCCGTACCGCTCGTAGATGAATTTCGGCCCCCAATACAGGCTTTCCGGCGTGACATTCCAGCCGAACGCCGTTTGCGGATGCCCCACCGGAAATCCGGCGTCTGCGCCGGAACGCACGCGCTCGCCGGAATAGATGTTCACGCCGACAAAATCCACCGGCTGATGCATGGTCTGCAAATCGGCGTCCGTCATCTTCGGCATGGCGTGTCCGAACAATTTCAGCGCGTCTTCGGGATAACGGCCGAGCAGCACCGGATCGAGCCACCACGATGTCCGCATGCACAAGCCGTCGGGAATGGCAAACATGGCTTGCCGGGCGGCCTCGATTTCTTCCGGCTGATTGCTGGTCGGACACGCCAGATAGCCGGTCGTGACGACACAGCCCGCCTGTGACGGCGTTTTGGCCGCAGCTCGGATTGCCTGAATTCCTTTGCCATGCGCCAGCATCACATGATGAGACACACGCAGCGCATCCGGCAGCGCCAACGTCAAGCCCGGCGCATGATCCCCCCTGATATGGCCGAGCCAGACGAAAATATTCGGCTCATTGTACGTCATCCAATGCCGCACCCGGTCGGAAAGCCGGTCAACGACAACCTTCGCATACTCCGCGAACCAATTCGGGCTGTCGGCGTTCAGCCAGCCCCCTTTGCAAAAAAGCGCATGCGGAAAATCCCAATGAAACAGCGTCACGTAGGGCGTGATTCCGGCGGCAAGCAGTTCGTCAATCAGGCGATCATAAAACGCCAGCCCTTTCTCGTTGACCGCGCCGACGCCGTCCGGCATGACGCGCGGCCACGACACCGACAGCCGGTACGCGGGCAGCCCTAATGATTTCATCAGAGCGACATCTTCCTTGTAGCGGTGATAATGATCGCACGCCGCGTCGCCGGTGTGTCCGCCCCAGATTGCGCCTTTTTTCCGGCAAAAGACATCCCACACTGACAGCCCTTTTCCGTCTTCCTGCATCGCGCCTTCGATTTGATAGGCTGCGGCGGCCGCGCCCCAAACAAAATTTGATGGAAATTGCATAAATTATTTGCCGCAAACAGCGCAGAACCTCGCCATAAGCCTCTGCGCCGCCCGCGGCAGCATGAACGTCATTCAAAAGATTTTTCCAATTTTAAAAATAATCACGAAACGCAATCGGTTGCATTTTGATAAAAACAGCATGCGCCGGTCAACTTGTGGCCGACGATTTGCGCACGACCAACTCAACGGGCAGAATCGCGCGGCTGATGATTCCGTCCTGCAAGTATTGCGTGAGATTATGCACCAGAATTTCCCCAGTTTTGGCGATATTTTGGCGAATCGTCGTCAACGGCGGGCTGCAATGTTCCGCCAGAGGAATATCGTCAAAGCCGACGACGGAGACATCTTGCGGCACTTGCCGTCCCTGCTCGCGCAGGGCTTCCATCGCGCCAATCGCCATCAAATCGCTGCATGCGAACACGCCGTCAATATCATCATGCTTCTGCAACAATTTCTGCATCTGCTCATATCCCGTGCGGCTCGTGTAATCGCCATGCGTCACCAGCGCGGGATCAACGCTGAATCCCGCGTTCTGAAGGGCTTTTTCGTATCCCTGATACCGCAGCATGACTTCCTGCGCATCCTGCGTTCCGCCTAAAAACGCGATCCGCTTGCGCCCCAACTGGATGAGATGCTGCGCCGCCAAGCGGCCTCCGTTGATATTGTCGCAGTTCACCGTGCAGAAATCATTGCGCGGCTCGACGCCCCAGACGATAATGGGAATTTTCTGCCCAATCAATTCGGAAACGGCGTCAATGTACCAATCGCAGCCGATAATAATCAAGCCGTCAGTGCGCTTCGAGCCAATATAACGAGAAATTTCGCTGGGATCGTGCTTGCGCGGCTGGCCGATTAACAAGTCGTAACCATGGTCGCCGATGGCAAACATGATGCCTCGCAGCAATTCCGCGAAAAACGGATCCGTGATGAAATGCCCGGCGTGAGGAGAAATCGGGATAATCAGGCCCATCGTATTGCTCCGGTTTAAGCTCAAACATCGCGCGCCTTGATGCACTTCAAAACGATGCTCGCGGGCAATCGCCTTAATTTTTTCTCGCGTCTCTTCCCGAATTAACGGATTGTCGTTGAGCGCCCGCGACACCGTTGATTTGGAAACTCCGGCAACTCTGGCAATATCCGCAATGGTTTTGATGGTTTCCGTCATGCGTCCTCACTTTGATAAGTTAATAAATGCAACCGTTTGCACGATATGGAAAATGCAACCATTTCGTCAAGAAAAATGTTGCCCATTTTTCTTTTTTTGCGTGTTTGGCGCAAGGCGTTTCCGCCAGCTTGCACACCCATGTTGTCACGATGGCGTCAATTTCTTGCTGTCCAATCATTTTCGCCACAGACACGCGATGATGCCCGTCGCGCACGAAATACGTGCCGTTCACATGAATCAACTCAATCGGCGGGAGCGCGGCATCTTCCATCATGGCGGTCGCTACGTTCACCCAGCGTTCTCTGTCGCGCAAGTTCATCGGATGAAAATGAATATTAAAATCGTTCGCGCGGTTTTCGCTGCCGCGAATCTGATGCAGCGGCACGGTTTTCAAGCCATCGTAGCGGCGATTGATGATGCGCTTGCTGCTTTCCTCGCATTTCAGTTCGAGGATGCGGAACGAGCGGCGCGTCAAGAAACTCAGGATTTTGTAGAACCAGTTCATCAGATACGCCGTGTCGAATTTCTGGAGCGCTTCGGAATAGATCATATTCTTTCGGAAACCTGATTCTTGCTGATTCGCCATCGCGGTAAACATGATGTTTTTTCCTCTTACGGTTGTTAATGCAACCGGTTGCAATTGTTCGCTAAAATAAACGCCTGAATTCAGGCGAATTATTTAATAAGAACATCTCTTTTCTCTTTACAATGCACAAAATGCAACCGGTTGCGTAATTTGTCAAGAAAAATAAATAATTATTTTAAAAAATTTGGCAGCCCGCGACGCAGCGCGGGCTGCCGACGCCTCAACGCGGAAAAAACCTTTGCGCCTTGGCGACTTTGCGCGTAAGATTCAACGCATGTTAGATGCGCTTATAAAACGAATAATTCGGCTTGTGCAGATAATCGGGCAGGGAGAGCGTGCCGGTCATGGCCTCGATCTCAATGTCGAGATAGCCGTCAATATTCTGCGTTTTCTGGCCGCCGAAAATATCAATCATAATGACATCCGACAAAAAGTAGGAATACGGCACGAACAGCCGGAAACGCTTGCGCTCGTTTGTCGGATTGACGACGATGAGCGCGAACTGTTTCGGATCGTCCGGCAAATAGCGGAGATACGCGACAACGCCGTTATTCAACCATTGGCTTAGTTCCATAAATTCGCCGCGCTGCAATTCCGCCCGCTCGCGGCGCGTCTGAATCAAGCGGCGATACAAGCTCAACACGTCCTGTTTCCAATCCGCCGGATTCCAGCGCATTGGGGCGCGATTCATCGGGTCGCGCTCGCCTTCCATGCCAATTTCTTCGCCGTAATAAATCATCGGCGCGCCGGGCAGCGTGAATTGCAAAATCAACGCGGTGGCGTATTTCCGCATGTCGCCCTTCAAAAGCGTCAACGCACGGAGATAATCGTGCGACGAGAGCATGGTGAACGAATGATAATGCCGCCGCTGCGGGGCGGCCGCATAAAGCGCGCTGAGGTTCGCGCCGAATTGCGCGGCGGAAATCTGTCCGTCCAGCAGCGAATAAATCGAAACGGTCGGGAAATAGCTCTGCACACCGTCCAGCCTGTTCAGCCAATCTGCCGCAAAACCGGCGAGTTCGCCGATAATCGCGGCGTCCGGGTTGATGGATTTCGCGGTCTCATAAATCAGGCGGCACGGCTCGATGCCCAAATCATTGGCGCAGTCGAGGCGAATGCCGTCCACGCCGCGCTCCAGCCAGAAGCGAATGACGCTGTTTGGTCCGGTAATGAACTCGTCCTGCACCGCCGGATGCTCAAGGCGCAGTTCCGGCATGTTTTTGTAGCCCCACCAGCAATTGTAGGTATGCGGATAGTCGGTGAACGAAAAAAATTCGCGGTACTTCGACGCCGGATTGTTGATGGCGTCCTGAAAATAGGGATGATGATTCGAAAGATGGTTCAGGACAATATCAATAATAATCTTGATATTTCTCGCATGCGCCTGCTGAATCAGGCGTTCGAAGGTCTCGAAATCGCCGAGCGTGGGGTCAATCTGCCGATAATCGAGCGCGTCGTATTTGTGATACGACGGCGAGCGGAAAATCGGCGTCAGATAAATCGCGTTCGCGCCCAATTGCTGCACGTAGTCGAGCTTTTCGATGATTCCGGCCAAATCGCCGCCGAAAAAGTGCGAACTCTGCTCATGACAGACCTGCGGCAGGTCGTCCCAATTTTTGGGAATCGCAGACGCCGCGTAGAGGTCGCGCCTGATTTTGTCGTGAACGGTCAGGTTGTTCCCGATATGAAAGCGATCCGGGAAAATTTGATAGATAATGCTTGAAGCCAGCCAATTTGCAGTCATAAAGTTATCGTCGCGGCCGCAATGACGCCAAAAATGTCTGAACAACAGCCTTGGCGTCTTTGCGGCTTGGCGCGAAATTAAAGAATTTATTGATCATTAGCTGTCAGACACCTTGAAAGGTGTATGTCATTACAATGACCTACCAGCCTTCTTATTCTTACCCGTTCTTGCGATGTTTCGCGGTGGCAAGCAAAATGAGGAACATGACAGTCATGAGGGCGCAGAACGCGATATTCACGCCGAAGCCTGCCAGCAAGCCGAAATGGTCATTGCAGACGCCGATCACCCAAGGGCCGAGCGCGCCGCCCGCACCCGCAAACGCGAACAGAACGCCCAAAATCGTGCCAATGTTTTCCTTATGCAAATCCGAGACGGCGGCGATAATCGTCGGGAAAATGATGGAAAAGAACAATCCGGTCAATGGAATGAAAATCACTGTTTGCGGCGTGCCTAAAATCCCGACAGCCACGCAAACGACGGATGACGCCGCCGCATACGTCAAGATTTTCAGGTAGCCGATCCGTTCGACTAAAAAGCTGCCGATAAACCGCCCGGCGGTCAGCGCGGCGAAGAACAGGGCGAGATATGTGGAACTTTGCGTGACGGAGAATTTTCGGGCGTTTTGCAGGAATTCGCCCGACCACGAGGCGATGCCGAGTTCGGCGGCGACGTAAAGCGCAATCGCGGCGTAAAAAAGCAGCATGTCCTTCGTGAGAGCGGATTTGCGGATTGCGTGAATGTCAAACTCGGCGGAACCAGACGATTGGCGGCGTGGATATTTGACCAGCAGGAAAAAGACGAGCAGCGCCACGGCTAATGGCAGGCTGTATTGATAGACATTGCGCCATGAACGCCCGGCTTCGAGCATTTGCCCGGAATAAAGCGGCGCGAGCATCGAGCCGAGTCCGTGAAAAAACGCGAGCATGACCAGATATTGCCCTTTGGCGTCGCGGTATAGGTCAACAATCACCAAATTCGCGCCGACTTCTACGCAGCCCAAGCCGAAGCCGATCAGCGTCATCGCCGCGATGAGCAGGCCGTAGGCGCTGGACGCGCTGTACCCGGACATGCCGACCAGCAGGCAGGCGCAATAGAGCAGAATGACCGCCTTTTTCCCGGCGGCGTCCGCGAGCGGCCCAGTGATGAGCGTGGCGACGAGAAAGCCGATATACGCGCCAAAGAGGATGACGCCGCCCTGCCCGTAGGTCAATCCCAATTCTTTCAAGAGCGGCGGAATGGTTAAGCCTTTCAAATTATCGGTGAATCCAAACAGAAAAAACGCGAAAAATGCGCCGAATGTAATCAGACGCCTTGATAAAATGGACATCTGCGGCGTTTCTGAGGCTGTTAGCGTGGTTTGCATGATGTGGAGAAATGAACCGTAGCTGTCAAACGCCTGCGAGGGCGTCTGACAGCGTTCTGGAACGGTTATTTTTTAAGACCTGACAGGTTTTGAAAACCTGTCAGGTCTGCGCATTGCGGAAGGTT
>CAZCGG010000239.1:0-6450 GCA_964498135.1 uncultured Candidatus Moduliflexus sp. | reverse complement strand
CGTTGTCGGAAATCGCCATGACTTCTTGCAGCTTGTGCGTAATCAAAATCATCGTTTTCCCCTGCGCTTTCAGGGCGCGGAGAATGACGAAGAGTTCCTCCACTTCCTGCGGCGTCAGCACGGCGGTCGGCTCATCTAAAATCAGAATATCCGCGCCGCGATAGAGGACTTTGATGATTTCGATGCGCTGTTCGATGCCGACGCTCAAGGTTTCGACTTTGACGGTCGGGTCAACTTTCAGGCCGTATTGATCCGAAAGTTCCCGCACGATTTGGTTCGCTTTCGCCACGTCCACGACGCCGCGCTGCGACGGCTCTTGGCCTAAAATCACGTTTTCCGCGACGGTCAGCGGCGGAATCAGCATGAAATGTTGATGCACCATGCCGATGCCGCAGGCGATAGCGTCGCCGGGGCCGGAAAACGCCTGCTCCTTGCCATGAATAATGATTTTGCCTGAATCTGGCCGCAGCAGGCCGTACAGCATGTTCATCAGCGTGGATTTGCCCGCGCCGTTTTCCCCGACGAGCGCGTGAATTTCGCCGCGCCGCACCGTCAGCGTCACGTTATCATTCGCCAAGACGCGGGGGAATTGCTTGGTAATGTTGAGCATTTGCACTGCGTATTCTGTCACGGTAAACCTCCTTTTTCAACTTTACTCAAAGATTTCTTGCAGTGAAAGCCGAATATGTAACACAGCATCTACGACTTCATCGGTTTTGAATGCCTGCGCGGCATTCGGAGCGGAATACACCAGCACGGAACTCAGTGGGGGAACGACCATCCAGCACGATTTGATTCCCGCGCCGAAATAAATTGGAAATTTGCTTAACACGTCTTGCGTTCCCTGCGTCGGAGAAAGCACTTCGCACGCCAGCAGGGGCATTTCGGTCATTTTGATCACGTCTTCTTCAATAAGATTAATTTTGCGTTTCGGATAGAGCGACAGGTCGGGAATATAGTCTTTGCCATTGATTTGCAAGGGTAATTCGGAAAAGACGGAATAGTCGCCGAGCGCGCGGAATGCGGCGATCAAATTGCCGCAAATATATGAATGATGTAATGAAGGACTCATAACCGACTCGCTCCTCGATTCATGCCATCGTCATTCTTTTTGAACGCATTGCCTTTTTTACGGGGAGAGGCAGCTTTATTGGCGCAAAATACGTGTCAGGATATACATAATCTTCGCCGGATTCGTCAACAACTCGAACGAGATGATGCTGCGCCGCGTCTGCGTCCGTGAGCGTTCGATAAACTTTCCAGAGTTCCAATGACGCTAAGTAATCATCATTGTTCACGCAAATCATGAACCGTTGCTTTATCATATTTTAGCTCTTTTTATTCACTCCAAAATTTTTTGATTTTCATAATTTTTATAAACGGGAGTGGCATATCTGAGACATGCGTGAATATCTTCTTTCGAGAGATGCGGATAATCCTCAAGAATTTCGTCTTCCGAAACGTTCGAAGCCAATAGATCAAGCATGAACTCTACGGAAATTCGCGTTCCTTTGATAATCGGCTTTCCACCAAGAATTTTTGGATTTGCGGTAATGCGCGGCATCATGTCATCATCTCCTGTGCCTTGAAATTGCGATAGACCTCTTGCAAACGTCTCTTCCGTTCGCCCTGAGTTTGTCGAAGGGCGCGCTTGACCGTTGACATCCGCTCTTCGACAGGCTCAGAGCGAACGGGATGTCGAGGAAATAATGACGTATGCAATAGATCTATTGAAAGGCGGCCATTTTTACTCTTTCGCAATATAGCGCCTGACAGGTCTTCGAAGACCTGTCAGGTGTTTATGAAATCTGCGATCTCCCGCTATCGCCGTTTTCTGCGCATGAACGCCAACAGGCTCAACAGGCCGAAACCGAGCAGCATGAGCGTCGTCGGCTCAGGCACGGTGGCATTGGGAGACTCCGTTTCAGCCGCCGCATTGCCCGCGACCGGCCAATACTCATCCGAACCGCCCGCGCCGCCGCTCAGAATATCCATCGCCGTTGTCGGCGAAACGGATTGTATCTCCGCCAGCAGCGACGACCCCGCGCCCGCCGCCTGAATGTAGCCGCGAAACGCGCTGCCCGCCTGCGCGTGGAAACCGGGTTTCAAGGTCAATGTGCTTGTGGCGTAACAGTTGACCGTCTGCCCCGCGCTGATGACATTTTGCAGCGTGACGTTCGTTCCCCCGCAAGAATTTCCGTTGGGGTTGCGTTCAAGAGCTTGAACATTACCAATATACCAACCAGTATAACTATCTCCAAGGTTCCATTGTCCATTACTGTATGAAACAGATAATCGTTTCATTGTCGAAGAATTATCATCAGAATCCGAAACCCAAACGCCTATATAATTCCCTGAAGAATCGTAATCATATCCCCATGCAGTGAGAGCATGTCCGCCTCCATTCGTATAGACACCCAAGGTTACGCCATATCCGCTACGAAGATAGCTTTGGAGAGATGACATGATAGTTGACGTATCCACATCCCAATAATAGTAATTGTAAAAATTCAGGCTCGGCCAATAATTACCGCCGCCGGAAACATTGACTTGCGCCCATCCTTCATCTTGTGGCGGCAATATTCCATTCAGCCACCAACGCCAACCATATTCGGCCAAACTTCCCTGATTCGTCCAGTGTTCTTTGAATTCATCAAAAATATTTTGCTCGATGCTGTCGGCGGGAGTTCCCCACCCTGCCCATTCCAAAATATTTGACGCTGCCGCCGCCCAGCATAAGTTACTATCATCATTCCAATTCTTATTGACATCCTGCCACGTTCCGCCCCACTGTTCATAGTTGAGATAGGTTAACCCGAAGGCGGGGCTGGTCAGACAGATACACACCGCCGCCAGCACAAGAATATTCCGCATTCTCATACGAAAACCTCCTTCCGCGCATTAACGCGATTGTTTCAAAGCGTTGATTTCCGCGTTCAGGCGGGCGTTCTCCTGCTGCAAGGCCGACAGTTGTTTATTCATTTCAATCATGTACAGCGTCAACTCCTCGATTTTCTGCAACTGCTTGGCCTGCATGTCGCCGACGCTGACGCCGTTGGCCTCGATTTCTTTCGCGGACGGAATGCCGGGCAGATGTTTGTCGGCCTTGACGCGCTGTTCAACTTCGCTGAGGGGCATCAACTGATAATTTTGATTGAATACGAAATCGGCCCAACCAGTATTGACAATAACTTCTTTTGCGCGAATAGTTCCATTAACCGCTAATCTATAACTACCCGGATCATATGTTCCAATCCCAACATTTCCGGTTGATCTTACAATAAGGCCACTAATTCCTTTTGGAGCAATAAGAACACTCTCTGCCTGCACTCCATCATTACTTGTAAACGCCATAAACAGATGACTCGGCTCACTCCCTTTGTTCAAAGCTAACCAATGATGGTTAGTTCCATCCAATCCAAAATATGTTCTGTATCCATCAAGCCTGACATTTCCATTTACATGTAATGCCGCTTGCGGATTAGCAGTTTTAATGCCAACATTTCCGCCCATGAATTGAAATTTATTGGCATCGTACAACGTCATGCCGGTCTGATATTCTCCGCGAATATAGTGGCCGGTATCCCCAAACCGCAATTCGCCGTAATCGCCGGCTGAATTCCATTCGCCCGGCTGGATGAATAAAACGGCATCCTGCGCCGCGCTGCCCTTGATGTGAAATTTCGTGAGCGGCGCCGTGCCAATGCCGACTTTGCCGCCTTTAATGGCTAAATTATAGCCATTTTCGAACTGCCAATCCAGATATTTCCCGGATTTGCTGCCCCAGCCCAAATAGGACGACCGCGCGTTATTTTCATCGCGGAATTCGAGATAGGGGAAATAATTGCTGTTTTTCAGCCCCTTGAGCGTGAACGCGCCTTGATTGAAAATGAACGATCCGTAAGGGGAGCCTAACGTATAATTCCCTATGGTGAATTGTCCGAACGGCGTGGTCGTGCCGATGCTGATATTCCCTTTGGTGTAATACATGTTGCTGCCCGATTGCACCCACTGCGCCTGCCCTGCCGAAGCCGCCGTCAGGCAGATTCCCAACAGGCTGAGGCCGCTGATCGTGAATTGATATATGCGTCGAATGTTCATAACTGTTCCTCCCATGTCAATGGTGATGTGTTGCTGCGGTTGATACGATGCGCTTCTGTCAATCCCTGACAGGTCTTCGAAGACCTGTCAGGGGTCATGCTCAATTTTCCAGCGTATTAGACCTCTTGCAAACGTCTCTTCCGTTCGCTCTGAGCTTGTCGAAGAGCGTATTTCAACGGTCAAGCGCACCCTTCGACACGCTCAGGGCGAACGGGTTGTCGAGGAAATAATGACTTCTGCAAGAGTTCTATTCCTGCGGCACGACAATTTCTTTGGCGACGATTTTCTTTTCGGCTTCGGTGACTTTCTCAATCATGTCCGGCGTCACAAGCGCCTTGTTGTAGTCATCCATCGCGTAATAGACGCCGTGATACGTCACGTCTTTGATTGTGACCGTATCCGCGAGGCCGAAATTTCTCACGCCCGCCTGAAATTTGCCGTCAAGCACATCTTGAATCGTCAGATACACGGCGACATCCACCTGTTTCAACATGCTCGTCAAACCGAAATTCTCGCCGGTTTCTTTGATGTTGGCAAGATAATTCTGATTTGAATCCGTGCCGATGACGAGCGTTTTGCGCTCTTTGCAGGCTTCATACACGCCCATGCCGGTCAGACCGGCCGCCTGAAAAATCACATGCGCGCCCTTGTCAATCTGCGCGAGCGCAAGCTCTTTGCCTTTCACCGGATCCGCGAACGCTTGCGGCGTCGAACCGGCGTAATCGCTCAACAATTTGCATTCCGGGCAGGCATATTTGACGCCTTCGCGGTAGCCCGCATTGAATTTGTGAATCAACGGAATATCCATGCCGCCGACGAAACCGAGCGTGTCTTTGCCGTCGGCTTTGGCTTTCATGCCCGCCATCACGCCGACCAAGAACGAGCCGTCATTTTCAATGAACGTCAGCGACGAGACATTCGGCAGATCCGGAATCACGCCGTCCACGATGGCGAATTTTGTGTTCGGGAACTCCTTCGCAACCGCGGTCATTGAATCGGCGAACAGGAAACCGACGCCGATGATGAGATCAAACCCTTGGCTCGCCACCATGCGCAAGCCGCTTTCGCGGTCAGCGTCCGCGCCCGGCTCAATCTCGATATGCGTGATGCCGAAGGCGTCCGTTGCCCATTCCAAGCCGCGATAGGCGGAATCGTTGAAGGATTGATCTCCTCGGCCGCCGATGTCGAACACCATGCCGACTTTCAACTCAGCGCTCGCGGAACTCATCCCCCCCAAAAACAGGAGAACGCCGCACAACATTGCCCAGACGTTTTTGAACATAATGCTCCTCTTTTACCACAGATTCGCACAAAAATCTGTGTGAATCTGTGGTAAAAAATACATGGTTCAGGTTATTCCTGCGGCACGACAATTTCTTTGGCGACGATTTTCTTTTCGGCTTCGGTGACTTTCTCAATCATGTCCGGCGTCACAAGCGCCTTATTGTAGTCGTCCATCGCATAATACACGCCATGATACGTCACATCTTGAATCGTGACGGTATCCGCGAGGCCGAAACTTCTCACGCCCGCCTGAAATTTGCCGTCAATCAAATCTTTAATCGTCAGATACACGGCGACATCCACCTGTTTCAACATGCTCGTCAGGCCGAAATTCTCGCCGGTCTCTTTCACGTTGCCGAGATAATTCTGATTGGAATCCACGCCAATGACGAAGACTTTGCGCTCTTTGCAGGCTTCATACACGCCCGCGCCGGTCAATCCAGCAGCGTGATAAATCACGTACGCGCCCTTGTCAATCTGGGCGAGCGCCAGTTCTTTGCCTTTCACCGGATCCGCGAACGCCTGCGGCGTCGAACCGGCGTAATCGCTCAGCAACTTGCAATCCGGGCAGGCATATTTCACGCCTTCGCGGTAGCCCGCCTCGAATTTGTGAATCAACGGAATATCCATGCCGCCGACGAAGCCGAGTGTGTCTTTGCCATCGGCTTTGGCTTTTACGCCCGCCATCACGCCGACTAAGAATGAGCCGTCGTTTTCGGTAAACGTCAGCGACGACACGTTTGGCTGATCCGGAATCACGCCGTCCACAATCCCAAATTTCGTGTCGGGAAATTCCTGCGCAACGGCGGTAATCGCATCGGTAAACAGGAAGCCGACGCCGATCACGAGATCAAACCCTTGGCTCGCAATCATCCGCAGGCCGGTTTCGCGGTCAGCGTCCGCGCCCGGCTCGATTTCCACATGCTTAATCCCCAGGGTATCCGCCGCCCACACCAAGCCGCGATACGCGAAATCGTTGAACGATTGATCCCCTTTGCCGCCGACATCGAACACCATGCCGACTTTCAATTCGGCGCTCGCGGCGGAAACCATGCCACACATCAA
>CAZCGG010000238.1:0-6462 GCA_964498135.1 uncultured Candidatus Moduliflexus sp. | reverse complement strand
CGACTTCCAGAATTTTCGCTAACCCTTTTTTTCCGGAAAACGTCGTGCCGTCGCCACCGCTGAACAAGCTTTCGATGAGTTTGCCGTCTTCCAAGAAGATAAAGGCTTCCCCGGCCCCATCATTCATCTCGATTTCGATATGGCCGGTCAACTGCTTTGTTTTCAACGTGACCAACAGATTTTTAATCTGCGTGAATTCCGACAGCAAATCTTTGTAAATGACCTTGCTGTGGATGGCGCGCAGCATCATGTTGACGACATTAGAGGGAAGTTCCTGAATATTCAGCAAGCCGCCGCCCTCTTTGGTCTTCGTGATGACGTTATTCATGGCTTTAATGCCATCAACGCGAGGACGTCCATCCGTATAATTCTCAACGCTTTCCACCGGATCGCCGTTTTCATAAATCACAACGCCGTGATAATTTTCCGACGAGATTTTGACATATCCGGTAAATTTTTCAGTTTTTAATTCCTGCAACACGCCATCAATGTTGACAAAAGCGGTTTTTAAATCACCGATCACGGTTTTTCCTTGCGGATATAACATAGCGTCCTCCTCTTAAGTTCCAATGCTCCTGATGGTCTCTTTTCCCCTGATAACGCGGCAGTTCCGACGATGCCTCATCCGAACAAGTCTTCTGCCAACTGGTCGTAATCCATCGCCTCTTCCGGCGTATCAGTTTGCTGATTTTTAATGGCAATAATATTTCCCGAATATAATTTGACCAGAATCTGTAAGGTCTTTAAATCTCCAAATTTACTATGATCAATCACGTCCATCAACGCGGCATATTGATTGACGTAATTCAGCACTTGCAGTTCTTCAGGGGTCAAATCGCCCTCCGTGACCGAAACTGCCTCAAACATGGTCTCGCGCGAGGGAAAACGATCCAGCAGCCGGTTATATTCATCAATCCGCCGCATGCCTTCCATCAGCAAGCCTTCCGCCGATTTTTGCAGATTGCGCGTTTTCGCCGTGACGCCGGAATCGAATTTGAACTGCCCATTTTTCCAAGCAAGCAGGCGATACACTGCCTCTTCCCCTTTTTTCCGGTCAACATCGGCATACGTGACCATGCCTTCCTGAAAATAGACCTCTCCGCGTCGCCCCGTGTTGACCACTAACAGGCGGCCATTTTTTCGCGTGAGCGCAATGGTCTGCACCACTTCACCGATGCTCATTTTTTCCAGATCGCCCGCAAACGCAGCTTCCGGTTCGGAGATCGTGGCTTGCGCTTGCGTGGGACGCGCCCGTTTCACGCGCTGCATGAGCGTTTTGATGCGAGCGACGACTTCCACGACGTGAAATGGTTTGCTAATATAATCGTCCGCCCCTAAATTCAAGCCTCGAACCCTATCAGACACATCTTTTTTGGCGGTCAGAAAAATGAACGGGATGGCTGCGGTTTTGGGATTTTCACGCAACTGCTGGCAAAAATCATAGCCGTTCATGTCGGGCATCATCACGTCGGAAATGATCAGGTCGGGGCTTTCTTCGTCCACCTTTTTCAGCCCTTGCTGTCCATTGTTTGCAATAGAGATGCTATACCCCTCGTCTTCAAGGGCTACCGTCAGCAATTCAATCATGCCCGGTTCATCTTCAACAATCAGAATTCGATAACTCATGAATAATACCTCGTGATGCAAGAAGCTCGCCGTTCATCTATCGCCCGGCTGAACGGCGTCATGTTTTCCGACGCATGAGATGGTGTAAATAGTCGGTTCTATCATCTATAGAAAAATCTTTTCTGAGAGTCAAGAAAAAACGCTCTGCGTTAATAAGAACCCTCATCAGAGGAGTCGTCTTCGCTGAAGCGATCTTCCTCATCATGATGAATCTCGTCAATCAGCGAGAGAATCCGCTCTTGCCGGTCTAACGAATCGTCAAATTGGAACGTCAACGCTGGCACGAAGCGCAAGGTCAACCGTCGGCCTAACTCGCCTCGTATATACCCAACCGCCCGGCGCAGGACGGCGAGACATACCTGCGGCTCAACACCGGGATCGAGGCTGGAAACAAAGATTTTTGCTTCTCGCAGATCGCTCGTCAGCGTCACCGCCGTCACGGACAGCAGCTTGACGCGCGGGTCTTTCATGTCAAATTGCAGAATGCGGCTCACTTCTTGCTGGAGTAGCTGTTTGACGCGATCTGCGCGTTTATAGCTTTTCATATTCTCAGGCGTCCTTATAAAAATTCGATAGCGTAATCTAAGAAATATGGCGCGAAATTTGAGGCTTCGATAAAATTGATCACTTTGCTCAGTTCGCGGTTCACATGCGCATGTTCGGTGCTAATCATCGCCACGCCGATTGTCGCGCGCTGCCATACATTTAAATGGTCAATTTCTGCGACGGAAACGTTAAAACGATGTTGAATTTTTCCGGTTAAACTTTTAATAATCTGGCGTTTTCCTTTTAACGAATGGTTATCCGCAAGATACAATTCGATAGTGCAAATTCCGAGAACCATAACATCAATAACGCGCTCAAAGAAGCGCGTGACACGAAGACGCTCCGTTTCTTCAAAAAACGGAGCGTCTCAAGCGTTCTATCGAGTGGAAGTTCATGCCTCTTTTCGGGGTTTTGCCGCCGCTTCTTCCAAGGTCATCGTCACTTTTTCCGTCGTATACGCTTGGAGAATGTCATTCACAAGCACGTCGTTATGCCCCTCCAAACGCAGGCCGCATTCAAACCCGGCCAACACTTCGCGGACATCATCTTTCACGCGCCGCAGCGAGGCAATCGTGCCTTTGAAAATGTCTTTATTCTCGCGAATCTGGTGAATGATTGCGCTCCGTGTAATCTTCCCGTCAAGCACTCGGCATCCGGCGATTGTCCCGCCTTTCGGCAGGTTAAAGACTTGCAGCACTTGCGCCTGTCCGATCTGCACTTCTTTATAAACCGGCTGCAGTAAGCCTTCCATCGCCTTTTTCACCTCGTCAATCGCCTTGTAAATGATGTTGTAGAGCCGCACGTCAATTTGTTCTTTCTCCGCCATTTCAATGGCTTTGGCAATCGGCCGGACATTGAACCCTAACACAATCGCGTTCGACGCGGACGCTAACATGACATCCGATTCGTTAATCGCGCCGACGCCGCCGTGAATCACCTGAAGTCGCACCTGCTCCGTGCTGAGCTTTTCGAGCGCGGCGGTCAGCGCCTCAACCGAGCCATGCACGTCGGCTTTGATGACAATGCGCAACTCTTGCACTTGGCCGTCTTGAATATGGTGATGCAATTCTTCCAGCGTAATTCTCGCGGTTTTGGCGAACTCGGTCTTCTGCTGCTGCTCTTGCCGAGATTCGGCGATTTGTCGGGCTTTGCGTTCGTTGTCCACGACGATGAACGAATCTCCGGCCGTCGGCACGCCCGCCAAACCGAGCACTTCAACCGGCGTCGCTGGACCGGCCTCTTCCACGCGATTGCCGCGATCATCAAGCATCGCGCGGACGCGCCCGTAATATTGCCCGACCACGAATGGATCGCCAATCCGCAACGTGCCATTTTGCACAAGCACGGTCGCAACCGGCCCGCGCCCTTTGTCCAATAACGCTTCCACGATGACGCCGCGCGCCAGCCGATCCGGATCGGCCTTCAATTCGAGGATTTCCGCTTGCAGCAGAATCATTTCCAATAAATCGTCTAAATTGGTGCGCTTCTTTGCCGACACTTTGACGCAAATCGTGTCGCCGCCCCATTCTTCGGGCGTGAGGCCGTATTTTGTCATTTCCTGCATGACGCGATCCGGGTTTGCGCCGGGCGCGTCAATTTTATTGATCGCCACGATAATCGGCACTTTCGCGGCGCGCGCGTGATCAATCGCTTCAATCGTTTGCGGCATGATGCCGTCATCCGCCGCGACCACCAGTACGACTTCATCCGTCACTTTTGCCCCGCGCGCGCGCATCGCGGTAAACGCCTCGTGTCCCGGCGTATCGAGAAACACGATGCGCTGCCCGCGCGCTTCAACCGCATACGCGCCGATATGCTGCGTAATTCCGCCGAATTCGGTGTCGATAATTTTCGATTCGCGGATCGAGTCTAACAAGGTGGTTTTGCCGTGATCAACATGCCCCATGATTGTCACGACCGGCGAGCGATGCCGAAGTTTCGAGACATCCACCGCTTCTTCCTGACGCTCGATTTCTTCTTCAAGGGAAATCGTGCTGACTTCGAAGCCGAAATGCTGCGCCAAAGAAACCGCGGCCTCCATATCCAAGCCTTGATTGACGTTCGCCATAATGCCGTTGGTCATTAAATGGGCGATAATTTTGGCAGGCGGGATATTCATTTTTTCCGCCAAATCCTTCACGGTCGTCATCTCCGTAATATTCAGGCGTTTTGGCCCTTCCTGTTCTGCTGGGGGCTGAATCTGGAGGCGAGCCGCTTGAGCCGCTTTGTGGACAGCCGTTTTGGTGGGCGATTTTTTCTTTGGGCGCGACGGGCGATGCGCTAAATTCCGAAATTCAAAATCTTCTTCCGGCTCAGACGTCCGTTTGTCGGCGACGTGCTCATTGCGCGTGCCGTGCCGTTTCGTCACAGTTTTGTCGCGTCGCGCTTTTCCCGCTTCCGCGCTGTCTCCCCCCGGACGTTCATCTTTTTTGCCTTGCTTGGTGGCATCAACTCGATGGCGTCGTGGCTTCTGCGCCTCTGCATTGTCGGTTGGACGCCCAACTCCTGGCCGTTTGACGAAGGGCTTTTTGGCGTCCCCTTCAGTCGCGGCTTTTTCGTTTGTCGGCGCGCCCGGCTTGCGGGCGTCTCTGTGATGCGGCGCTGCGCCGGGCTGTCCGGGACGCGGGAACGGCTTCTTGCCTTGATAACGTTCGCGCCCTTCTTTTCGATATTCTTCGCGCGCGCCTTGCTGGCCTTCGCGGGGCGCGCGCTGTTGCTCGTCACGCGGCTTGCGCTGGTCATCGCGGGGCGCGCGCTGCTGATTGTCTCGCGGCGCACGTTGATCCTCGCGCCGACCGCGATGCTCGTCGCGCGTCGTGCGCCGAAGATCTTCGCGCGGCGCTGCCGGTTTCGTTTCGCTGACCGTGCGCCGTTCATAGGTATCGCGGGATTTTGATTGCACGAAAATTTTCCGCTCTTTGCCTGGCTCTGGCTTTTGGAACGGGCGGCCTTCATGAGGCGGGCGCGGTTCTTGGCGCGGCGCGCGTTCAGGCGCAGGCGGCACCGGAATCGCCGGTTCTGGCTTCGCGCCTGCTTTCGGCGTAGTCGCCGCAACTGTCGGCGGCTCAGCCGTCACGGCCGGAATGCGTTCTTTCGCTTCCCGTTCAACGGGCGGCGTCACAAGCCGTTCATTTGCTTCGAATTCATCTTCCGCCGTTTCAAGGGATCGTCCGCCCGCGAAATGCGAAAGCGGTCGTTTCTTTTTGTGTTTGCGGGGAGGAATGTACGTGAGCGAACCGGCGCCGGCCTTCTTCGCGGCATCGTCGGATGCTTCCGCTTCGCGCGACGCGGCGGGTTCAAAGCGTTTCCGAATCAGCGCAAGCGCGGCGTCGTCCACCGTACTCATGTGGCTCTTTACCTCAATATTGTGCTGCTTTAACAAATCAAGAATCTCTTTCGAATGAATATTGTATTGTTTGGCTAAATCATAAATTCTATTACTCATCCACTCTCACCTCCGCGATTTAGAGTTCGGAATCAGCATCATCACGCTCATCTGTCACGTCGTTGTTATCGTCGTTGAGAGAGGGATTGGTGTCGTCATCTTCTAAATCCGGTTCGTCAACATCTGCTTGCGAAAATGCGCGTTCAAACGAGGCTTGCGCCGCTACTTTTCGTTCAGACTCACTTAAAATATTTATTCTCCATTTGGTCAATCGGACAGCAAGCTTGGCGTTTTGTCCGCGTTTCCCGATAGCTAACGCTAATTGATCGTCGGCGACGACAATATCAACCGCGCGTTCGGCGGAATGGACTTGCGCGCTTTGCACTTTGGCGGGCGTGATTGCCCGGCTGATCAATTCGCCGGGATCGTCCGTCCATTCGATAATGTCAATTTTTTCCCCCCGCAACTCGCGCACGATGGATTGAATCCGCGCGCCGCGCAATCCGACGCAGGCGCCAACCGGGTCAACATTCCGGTCATGCGACAGCACGCCGATTTTGGCGCGGACGCCGGGATCGCGCGCCACGCTGATTAATTCGACCGTTCCGTCCGCAATTTCGGGAACTTCAATCTCGAACAGCCGGAACAGAAAGTCATCGCAGGTGCGCGACAGCAGGATTTGCGGCCATTTCCCTGACGATCCCAGCCGCACTTCGGTGATGAACGCCCGAATCTTATCCCCACGCTTGTAAAATTCTCCCGGAATCTGCTCGCGCCGGGGCAGAATCGCCTCGACATCGCCGAGATGGACGACCACTCCGTTATCAATCCGTTGCACCGTGCCAAGCACGACATCGCCGACGCGGTCTTGATACATTTCATACATTTTGTATTTTTCAGCTTCT
>CAZCGG010000237.1:4301-6528 GCA_964498135.1 uncultured Candidatus Moduliflexus sp. | reverse complement strand
TTGGAGGTGTCTGACAACTTTTTCCACCGCATAATGTTTGTGAATAATTCTTGACAATTCGCTCCGTCCGCATGTATTTTTTTCCTCGTCGTGAAACCCGTTCACTCATCTACACTTATCTTTTGCGAGGCCGAATATGTTCATGAAACAGTGGTGGAAACGAGTGGTATTGGGCAGTCTAACCGTGAGCATGATGTGTTCTGCGGCGTTTGCGCAGGAAAAAAAGTTGGTGGTCTGGAGTCATTGGATTGACGAGCCGGTCAAAAAGAATTTCGTCCATGCCGTCGCCGAGGCGTTTGAAAAAGAGACCGGCGTCAAGGTCGAAATCGTCTGGATGAAAAAGTATGACTTGCGCGACAAATTGGAAATTACATTGGGAAAACCAGAGCCGGACATCAGCTACATTGACTATGAATTCAACCTCCCCCGCGTGAAGAAGCTTTTGCTGCCGTTGGACGGCCTGACATTCGCGGGCAAGCTTGATCCAAGTTGGAAATTAGGCAACATGGGCGGCGATCCGCAGAATTTCCTGCCGATTGAAGGCGCGGCCAGCGCGATTTACTACAACAAAGAGCTTTTTCAGCAAGCTAACATCACGCTGCCGACTGACCGGCCTTTGACGACTGATGAATTTCTGGAAATCATTCGCGCGCTACGCGCCGCCGGAATCACGCCTATCGGCGAGGGCGGCACGGACGCGGATTTCAAATACGGCCTGCCGATTATCAACATGATGCTGCGGTTTGCCGGGGCGGAAAAAATCGCGCAATTATTCCGGGGCGACATCAATTTCTCCGACCCGGATATGACGAATGCGCTGACTTTCTGGAAACAGGTGATTGACGCGCAGGCGTACAATCCAGAAAACCTGCTGAAACTTTCCCTTTCCGATGGGATTTTTGAAGTGACGGACGGCAAGGCGGCGATCAATTTCTGCGGCACGTGGATTTACGGCAAATTTGCCGCAACAGAGCGTGATCGCGGCCAGATCGGTGTGCTGGATTGGCCGACGCCGAAAGACGGCAAGGGGAACAACGTCTATGAAATTCAATGGCCTGCGGGGTATGGCATCAACAAAGCCAGCCAGCATGTGGACGAGGCCAAAAAATTTCTGGAATTTTTGATGACGCCGCAAGCGGCTGAATCGTGGGCGCGTTACGTGCAAAGCCCATATCCGGTGATTGATGTGGACATCCCTCAAGAAAGCTTATACAGCGCATTAGCCGCACAGAGAAAACAGAGCCAGCCGATTATTCAGGCGTTTTCGTTTGAAGCCGGTTTCGGCGAAAAAGGGGCGGATAAGATGTGGCTGCTCGAAACGCAGAAATTCCTTCTGGGAGAAACGTCCGTCGAAAAGCTTGTCAAAAACATGAACAGCCGCCTGCTCAAAAAATAGCCGTATTCCCCGCCAAACATGGTCGTTTCGGGAAGATATTTCCCGAAACGACATCCCGAAAATCATACTGGCATGAAATTTAGAACTTGACGAATTTTTTGCCGCCCGCTTTCATTTATTATGATGTTTTGATCTTTTTTCTCGCGCCAAGGTGCAAAGCCTTCTATTTCAGGCATTCTTGGCGTCTTTGCGGCTTGGCGCGAGAACAAAAAACCGCGACGAAGAAACGGCATTTTTCGGACATCCGAAATTGTCGTAAAAATGCGGCGCGGCCTCTCTTCAAAATAAGAGGGACTTGTCAAACCATCTCGTCACGCTGTTCAATCACATCTTCTTGGAGGGTACATCTATGGCAGACGTTCAAGCGTATGGCATCAAAAAAGGGCTGGTGTTTTCATTAGGCATGCTGCTGGTCGGCATCATCGCCATCGGCGGCATCGCGTTCTTTCTGACGTTCCGCGTGACCGTTCCGGCGGGATCTATCGGCGTGATTAACGCGAAAACCGGCAAATTGTTAGAGGCGGGACAGATTTTGGCAAAGCCGGGGCAGCGCGGCATCCGCGAAGATATTCTGACGCCGGGCCGATATTATTTCAATCCATGGCTCTATGCGATTGAAATGCACCCGGAAATCAACATTCCCGGCGAAAAAATGGGCGTGCAGGAATCATTCGTCGGCGCACCGCTCCCCGCCGGGGAAATTCTGGCAGAGGCCGGACAGAAGGGGATTCAGAAAGATATTTTAGGGCCGGGAACGTATCGCATCAATCCGTATGCGACGAAAATTCATCTCTTCGACACGATTGTCATTCCGGCGGGCAAGCTCGGCGT
>CAZCGG010000237.1:0-4201 GCA_964498135.1 uncultured Candidatus Moduliflexus sp. | reverse complement strand
GCCGGAATGCATTACATCAACCCGTATGAATTTGACGTGATTGTGGTCAGCATTCAGGCGCAAAAGCTGGACATGGACTCGAACCCCAATACGAACATCACAGCGAAAACGGGCGAAATTATCGAAACCGAGCCGGTGGATTTCCCATCGAAAGACGGCTTTCAGATCGTGTCCGACGTGACAGTGGAATGGAGCATCAATCCTGACCGCGTGGCGGAAGTCGTGGCGACAATTGGCGTAGAAGACGCGATTATTGACAAAGTGATTCGCCCGAACGCCCGCTCGATTTCCCGCACGGAAGGCTCGAAATACGCCGCTAAAGATTTTATCGTCGGCACGGGGCGCGAGGAATTTCAAAAGACGTTTTTCGAGAAAATGAAACTCTTTTCGCAGGATCGCGGCATTCTCATCCATCGCGCCTTGATTCGCAAAATCACCGTGCCGTCCGATATTTCCGACCCGATCCGGCAATCGGTGATCGCGGTGGAAGAAAATCTGCGGAATCAGCAGCGCATCGAAACCGCGAAATCCGCCGCGCAGTTGGCGCAGGAAGAGGCATTGGCCGAGCAGAACAAGCGCCGCGTCGAAGGCGAAACCAAAAAATTTGAAGTGCAGTTGGAAGCGGAAGCGGAGGCGGCGCAGTTGAACATCAAAGCCAAGCAGCGGCTTGAGGCGGCGAAAATCAATTTAGAATCGTCGGAAATCGAGGCGCAGGCGATTCTGAAAACCGGCACGGCGGAAGCGGACGTGATTAAGCTGAAAAAGACCGCCGAGGCCGAAGGATTGGCCGCGTCAGTCAAGGCGTTCGGCGATCCGAAAGCCTTTGCGATGTTCCAATTCGCTAGCAAGCTCGCGCCCAATATTCAGGTCGTGTTCGCCCCGGCGGGACAGGGAACGCTCTGGAATTCGCTGGATGATTTCTTCAAAATCGGCGAGGCGGGCGCGGTCTTGAAACAGATGCAGCAGCAAGAATAATCTGCCCATTGCGGGATAAGCTGTCAGACACGTTCAACGCGTCTGACAGCTTTTCGGAAACAACATGCAACCCGAATTATTTCAATACATTAAAAGTCTGAACGCCCGGCGCAGGCGGCAGCGCAAATTGGGCTGGGGGCTGATTATTTTCGGCATCTGCGCCTACATTGACGGCGCGGCCGGCACGTCGCTTCCGCCGATTTGGTTTACCGGCGTCTGGGCGTTTGCGATTGGCACGCCGATGATTGTCGCGGGCGTCGTCGTGCTGCTTGTGTCATACAAATTGCCGATCCGCGAAGCGCTGATGTTTGCCAACGTGCAACAGGGCAAGCTGACCGCGCCGGGCTTATCCATCGGCCTTGACGTGACGCTGGACACGGCGGAGGAGATTTTGGCGCATCTCCGGCAAAAAGGGTACGCGCAAGTTTCGTCGGATGAGATGGAGGAGGGCGTGGTGGTCTATCACATTTCCGGCGTCAGTCGATTATAAAAATTCTGGGGAAGACGGCAACCACAGATTTCACAGATTGGCGCAGATAAAAAATTAGAGTTGTTGCTCAATAAGAATTTCCACGTTCGCCCTGAGCCTGTCGAAGGGCATTTTGCGGTTCGACACGCTCACCGTGAACGGTTCATATCTCGGCATGTCCGTTATTGAGCAACAACTCTATTGTTGCTCAAAAAAATCTGTGCCAATCTGTAAAATCTGTGGTTGCATGACTTGCAACATTATGGAAACTGGAATTGTCGCACTTAAGCCGATGATTGCCATTATTTTTCTGCTGGTCTATCTCGGCTTAATGCTTCTCGGCCACAAACGCCCGCATATCGTCTGGGGCGCAATCGGAATCCTTTGGATAACCCTGACGCTGACGGCGTTCAGCGATGACCCTGTGGATGGGTTTATCACGGTCGGCGTCGAATTTTTCAACGCGATTAGCTGGAACGTGCTGGCGATTTTTACCGGCATGTCCATTATTGCGAATTTATTCATTAAATCCCGCGTTCCGGCGTGGTTAGCGGATTGGCTGATTATGCGCTCCAAAACCGCCGGAATCGCGATGCTCTGGCTGTGCGCCCTGTCATCAGGGATTTCCGCGTTCGTGGATAACGTGGCGACCATTTTAATCGTCGCGCCGATTGGGCTGGCGATTGCCAAACGCCTGAAAGCGTCGCCCGTGCCGCTCTTGATCGGCATCGCCATTTCATCGAATCTGCAAGGCACGGCCACGCTGATCGGCGATCCGCCCAGCATGATTGCCGCCGGGTTTATTTCGGAGCAAGGCGTGAAATTCGGCTTTAACGAATTCTTTGTGTTTCAGGGCAAACCGGGCATCTTTTTTGCCGTGCAGATCGGCGCGATTTTCGGCTTTCTCGTGCTGTATTACTTTTTCCGCAATTACCGGCAGCCGGTGAAAGCCTTAATGCCGGTGCGCATTCAAAGTCTGTTCCCGACCGTGATTCTCCTCAGTGTCATCGCGTCGCTGGCGGTTTCGACGCGGTTCGACCCGACGTTCAGCTATTTCGGCGGGACGGCCTGCGTCATCGGCGCGACTATCGGGTTAATCTGGCAATATTTCGATAAAAGCACGAAAGCGGACGGCACGCTGTCGGATAACGGCTACAAATCGAATCTCGTGACGCTGCGCCGCTTTGACCCTGAAACGCCGATTTTTTTAGCCGGAATTTTTATTTTGGTCTCGCTCGTGGAAAAATCCGGCATGATTATGGACATTGCGGGGCTGATTCAACGCTTGTTCGGGGACAATCTGTTTTTGACTTATACGATGTTGGTCTGGATTTCGGTCATTTTGAGCGGCTTCATTGACAATATTCCGTACATCATGGTCATGCTGCCGGTAGCGGCGGAACTTGGGACGCGGCTCGGCGGCGCGAACGGCTCGGCGTTTTATCTGCTGGCGTTCGGGCTGCTGATCGGCGCGTGTCTCGGCGGCAATTGCACGCCCATCGGCGCGTCCGCAAATGTCGTCAGCCTCGGCTTGCTCAAAAAAGAAGGCCATTCGGTGGGCTTCGGCGAATTTATGAAAATCGGCATTCCGTTCACGCTCGCCGCGACGTTTGCTGGCTATCTGTTTCTTTGGCTTGTGTGGCGTTAGAAAATTGGTCGCCCCGCGCTACGTCACGGAGGAATTTCGCAACAATCCGCGACATCGCGCGAGGCGACCAAAAGGACATTTTACAGAAATTTATCCATCAGCGTTTCGCCCAAATAGGAACGCTGCACCTGCACAAGCTGGTCAATCCCTTTCTTGGCGGCGACAAGCATCTCCTGCATCTGCTCCGCGCTGAACGGCTCGGCTTCCGCCGTTCCCTGAATCTCGACAAATTTCCCGCTGCCGGTCATGATGACATTCATGTCAACTTCAGCTTTGGAATCTTCGTTGTAATTCAAATCTAACAGCACTTTGCCGTTCACGATGCCGACGCTGGTGGCGGCCACGAAATCTTTGAGCGGCATGGCATCAAGGTCTTTATTTTTCCGCATGTGCATCAGCGCGTCGAAAAGCGCGATGCAGCCGCCGGTAATCGAGGCCGTGCGCGTCCCGCCGTCGGCCTGAATCACGTCGCAGTCAATCCAAATCGTGCGTTCGCCGAGCTTGCGCATGTCCACGACGGAACGCAGGCAGCGGCCAATCAGCCGTTGAATTTCCTGCGTCCGGCCGCTCGCGGAGCCTTTCGAGATTTCGCGCTGCGTCCGGGTGTTGGTTGAGCGGGGCAGCATGCCGTATTCCGCCGTCACCCAGCCTTGATTCGAGTTGCGGAGAAACGGCGGCACTTTATTTTCAATGCTGGCCGTGCAAATGACCTTCGTGTCGCCGACTTCGATCAGCACCGATCCTTCGGCATGTTTAATGTATCGCCGCGTAATTTTTACCGGGCGCAATTGATCTTCTTGTCTGCCATCACTTCTCATGTGAGCGTCCTTTCGTTGATAGAGTCCCTGACATTACGATTCAAGCAAGAGCAGTTTCGAGAACGGTTTGCGGCAATCCACATGACCGGCCAGCGTTTCGATTTCCGCGCCTTCAACAAGAATCTGCACATACGTGATTTCTTTAAAATTCAACAACATCGTGTTGACTAAGGCCGTCACGGTGGCTAATTCCGCGTCCAGCCCGCCGACATGCCGATCTTGCAGATTGCGATTCATGTTCAGATACACGCCGCTGCCGGTGACAAAGGCGTTCAGCAATTGCGTGCCTTC
>CAZCGG010000236.1:0-6530 GCA_964498135.1 uncultured Candidatus Moduliflexus sp. | reverse complement strand
TTAAATCGGCAAGACAAGGCTTCGAACTTCGGCGGCGGTGCGGCAGCTTAACGCCTTCTGAGCGACGGCTTGCGCGTCGGAAAGCGAAATTTGGCGCAGCCGCGCTTTAATCGCCGCAATGCTCGGAATGCTGACGCTGAATTCCGTCACGCCCAACCCGGCCAAAATCACCGCGCCGCGCGGATCGCCCGCGATGCCGCCGCAGACGCCCACCCATTTTCCGGCGGCTTTCGCGGCCTGCGCGGTCTTGTCAATCATCCGCAGCACGGCAGGATGCAGGCCGTCGGCCTGTTTTGCCAGCACTGGATGCAGCCGATCCATCGCCAACGTGTATTGCGTCAAATCGTTCGTGCCAATCGAGAAAAAGTCCACTTCGCGGGCGAACTCCTCCGCCATCGCCACCGCCGAAGGCACTTCAATCATGATGCCGATTTCTACCGGCGGCGCGCCGATCTCCGCGCGAACCTGTTCCGCCATTTCGCGGGCGGCGGTCAGGTCTTCGTAGGTTGAAATCATCGGAAACATGATTTTAACCGGCCCATGCTGCGACGCGCGGAAAATCGCCCGCAGTTGCGGCTTAAAGAGCTTCGGGCGCGCCAAGCAGAGCCGAATCCCGCGCACGCCCAAAAATGAGTTGTCTTCCGGCGGCAGATTGAGATATGGCGCGTTTTTGTCGCCGCCGATGTCGAGCGTCCGCACAATGAGCGGCAAGCCGTTTAACGCCTTCACCATGTCGAGATAGGCCGTGAACTGCTCCGCTTCTGACGGCGCGTCCTCGCGGTCGAGAAACAGAAATTCGGAGCGCAGCAGCCCCACGCCCTCGCCGCCCGCGTTGACGGCGCGTTCGGCCTCCGCCGTCTGGCTGATGTTCGCCACGACTTCGAGTCGATGGCCGTCGGTCGTGAGGGCTGGCTCGTAGCGGGCGCGAAATTCTTCGTTCCGCAGATTTTCCAATTCCTGCTGCGCCTGTCGCGCCGATTCAAGGTCAGCGTCGCCCGGCTCAAGATACAGATTGCCGCTGTTGCCGTCTAAAATCGCCATTGTCCCTTCGGCCTGATGCAACAGCGCCGGGCCGGTGCCGACCACCGCCGGAATCCCCAATGAACGGGCGATAATCGCCGTGTGTGATGTCGGGCCGCCGCTCGCGGTGCAGAAACCGAGAATGAACGCTGGATCTAATTTCGCGGTATCCGACGGCGTTAAATCTTCGGCAAGCAGAATGACCGGCATCTCCGGCACGAACGGCTGATCGTCCACGATGCCCGCGAGATGCTGCAACACGCGCGTGCCGACATCTTTCAAATCCGTCGCCCTCGCCGACAGCAAGGGATCGGCCACGCTTTGTAGCGCCGCGACCTGCATCTGAATCGTCTCCTGCCACGCCCAGCCCGCGCTATGCCCTTTGCGGAGATACGCCAGCGTCTCGTTCACAAGATCGGGATCGGCCAGAAACTCCGCATGCGCCCTGAAAATGGACGCTTTGCCCGCGCCGGAACGCTCTTTGACCTCTTCGTAGAGTTGCTCCAATTCGGCATACGCCGACGCAATGGCTTCATACAGGCGTTTTTCCTCTGCCTGCGGGTCTTTGGCCGTCGTTTCCACCACGATTTTCCGGTGCTTGAAATAACGAACCGGCCCGATTGCCAGCCCCGGCGACGCTGGAACGCCCGGAATCGTCTCGCCGACATATTGCGGCGTCCAGCCATGTTCGACCACTTTCGCCTGCGTTTCCTCCTCTTCGCCTAACCCCTGCGCAATCGCCTCTTGCAAGGCGCTCAACGCCGCCTCCGCGTCGTCGCCCCGCGCCATGACGCGCACGGCGGTTCCGCCTTTGACGCCCAATTGCAGGAGCGAATTCAGGCTTTTGCCGTTGGCGACTCTTTCGCCATAACGGACATGCACGTCGGCGGCAAATCGCTTGGCAACCTCGACAAACATCGTCGCCGGACGCGCATGCAAGCCCAACTTGCCCTGAATGACGGCCTCAATCGCCATCGGAAAATCCGGCAGTTGCGGTAGCGTGGCCGCCGGTTGCGTTGCGGCGGCATTCGTCAGGCTCATAATAATGTCGTTCGGGTCAGGCGTCGAGGAAAGCTGGCGAATCAAGGCTTCGTCGCCGAGCAGCGTCGTCAGGTTCGAAAGCACTTCGATATGCTCATCAGAGCGGGCGGCGATGCCGACGACTAAGTAAACGATTTCACCTGGATTCCATTCCACGCCATTCGGAATCTGCACGACGGCGATGCCGGTGCGGATGATTTCGTCGCGGTCTTTCGGCAAGCCGTGCGGAATCGCAATGCCGTTGCCGAGAAACGTGTTGGCGACTTTCTCGCGCTCCATCATGCTGTTCACGTAACCGGCTTTGGTGTAGTGGCTTTGCGTCAGCAGCGTTCCGGCCTCGCGGATCGCTTCGGCTTTGCTGGCAGCCGTCGAGCCGATGCGGATGTTCTCTCGATCAAGTTTCATCATACGATGCTCCTTAAAACGTTGTTGGGGTTGCGTTGCGGTTGTTGCTGTGTTTGTTATTGCAACAAATATGTAATCGTTTACAATTTTTGTCAATATAAATTTTTATAAAATAATCATTTTATTTTTAACTTATTATTTATATTATATTTATAATTTAAAATTTTTTGAAATCGTTTTCTTTTTATTAAAAATAAGAGAATTATTTCTTGACTTTTATCTGCAATCGTTTACAATAATAATGCTATTGCAATGTTGAAATTGTATATGGATCAGGACTTGCGCAAACCCCACCCGTCCTCCCCTCAATCAGGGGAGGAGAGAACGCGAAGATTCTTCCCCCTCCCCTGATTTGAGGGGAGGGCCGGGGTGGGGTGCGTAAGTCTTATGGATTAATTAAAAAACAACAACGAATATGGGAAGGGAACGAATTCGTTTATTCGTTGTTGTGAGAAAGAATAATATGACGAGCATTAAAGATGTGGCAGAAGCGGCGGGCGTCTCGACGGCGACCGTTTCGCGGGCGTTGGCGGAAAAGCCGCACGTCCGCCCGGAGATTCGGGAGCGCGTGCTGGCGGCGGTCGAACAGTTGCATTATCGCCCGAACCGCGTGGCGCGAAGCCTGCGCGTGCAGCAATCAAACACCATCGGCCTGATTGTCGCGGACATTCGGAATCCGTTTTTCACGTCGGTCAGCCGGGCGGTCGAAGATATTGCCTATTCGCAGGGATGCGCGCTCTTTCTTTGCAATACGGACGAAGACCCGGAAAAGGAGCAGATGTATTTGAATTTGCTGCGGGATGAGAATGCGGCGGGCGTGATTTTAGCGCCGACGCGCCCGACCGCCGACGCCTTTGCCGAGCGCGTCCGCCTCGATTTGCCAATGGTGATTATTGACCGCCGAGTGCGAGATGTCGAGGTGGACAGCGTGTTGATTGATAATGTCGAGGCGGCGCAGAAACTTGCGGAACATCTGATCCGCGACGGCTACCGGCGCGTCGGCGCGTTTTTCGGCGTTGGCAGCACGACCGGCCGCGAGCGGAAAGAGGGGTTTCTGCAAGCGTTCGAACATCATGGCATCGCGCTGCCGCCGGAATTGCTGCTGACGATTGACGCGAAAATCGAGCAGGGCTATGAGGCCGCGCTGAAATTGTTGGATTTGCCGGATCCGCCCGACGCGCTGATGAGCAGCAACGGCCTCTTGGCCGCCGGAGTGTTTCGCGCGATTCAGGAGCGTCAGCCGCGTTTTCCGAAACCGCTTGGATTTGCAAGTTTCGACGAAACGAACTGGACAACGTTAGTCAAGCCGCCGGTGACGGTCATCGAGCAGCCGACTTACGAAATCGGGCAGACCGCCACCGAGTTGCTGTTGCGGCGGATTGAAGAGCCGTCGCGCCCGGCGCGGGAAGTAATTCTGAAAACGCGGCTGATTGTGCGGCAGTCGTGCGGTTGCGCATAACTTAAATTCTTTTGATTTCGCGCCAGGCCGCAAAGGCGCGAAGGCCGTTTTTCAAATATTCTTGGCGACTTTGCGGATTGGCGCGAGAAATGAACGATTTCGCCGCCTCCTCGCCATTCAACGGAAAGAATTCCCCCATTCTTTTATTGACATTTTTAAACGAGTTGCGTCAGATGTGATTTTTTCATGAATAAAAGGTTTTAGACATTTGAAGTCTTGCCCTCACGAAGATGTTAAAAATCATTGCTCATAATCTCTATGCGCGAAAAATCATCGCGTCTCGTGTCGCCGACAGCGCGGGGCGGGCGCGGGAAATCGCCAAACAAGGGGGAATCTACTGTGGAACAGCAGAGCGGCTTGAATATAGATTTAGGGGACGCCTGTTCGAAAACGGCGTATGATTGGTCGAAGAAAACGTTTATCAACCGTCGCAACAAGCCCGGAATGCCCTGTTTCAAGGTGGATGGCGCGTTTGCGAACATGCTGGATTTTCAGGGCGTGAAAATCGGCATTTCCTCCGACGGCATCGGCACGAAAATCGAGCTTGCGGAGCGCACCGGCATATATCACACGCTCGGCTTCGATCTGATGGCGATGATTATAGATGACCTTGTGGCGGGCGGATTCGAGCCGACGACGCTTTCCAATATTATTGACGTGGACGCGCTGGACGCGGACATTATTGATCAGATGATGCGCGGCCTGCATGATGCCGCAAATGAGGCGGGCGTGGCGATCAGCGGCGGCGAAATCGCGGAACTCGGCGCGCGCATCGGCGGCTACGGCGCGCGGATGCATTTCAATTGGTGCGCGACCGGCATCGGCATCCTGCATTCGCGCCTGAACGCGCCGATTGACGGCAGCGCGGTCACGGTTGGCGACGCGGTGATGGCGTTTCAAAGCCGGGGCTTTCGCAGCAACGGCTTTTCGCTGCTGCGCCGGATTATGCAGGCGCAATTCGGCGACGAATGGCATGCTGCGAAATATGACGACGACCGCACGTGGGGCGAAGTGCTGCTCACGCCGTCGCGGATTTTCGCGCCAATGGTGTGCGCGTTGCTTTCTGCCGGAATCGAAATTCACGGAATCGCGCACATCACCGGCGGCGGCATTATCGGCAATTTCGAGCGCGTCACGAAGGTGAACCGCGTTGGCGCACTGCTCGACAATCTGTTCCCGCCGTTGGACATGATGCAGAAAGTCATTGCCCTCGGCAATGTGGCGGCCGAGTCGGCCTATCGTTATTGGAACATGGGGAACGGCATGCTATTTGTCGTGAACCCGTCCGAAGTGGAAAGCGTGGCGAAGCTCGCGCAGGAGCGCGGCTATAACGCCCGCCGCGTCGGGACAATCACGCCTGAGCCGGACATTCGGATCGTGTAATATATGACGTGTCAGGCATCTTGAAGGCGCCTGACACGTTTCTTCTTGAACAGATATGAGCAAAAAACGCCGAAAACCTCAGCCCGCGCCGCCGCAAACAGACGCAACGCCGATGGACCAGCCACAGCCGGACGGAACGCCGGATTCATCGAAAGCGGCGCAGCGGCCGCAGACTCTTCACGGGCAGTATTTTCTTTTTTTCCTGATTGCGGTCAGCCTTATCGCCTGCTATCTGCTGATTCAGCCGTATATTCACGCGATTCTGCTGGCAGGCATTCTCTCGATTTTGGCCTATCCGCTTCACCGCCGCATCGCGCGCGTCTGCGGCGGGCGGACAAGCTTGGCCGCGTTCCTGACCAGCGCGCTGCTGACGCTGATCGTCCTGATTCCCCTGTTGATCGTCATTTTCGCGCTGCTTCAGCAAGGCGCGCAAGTGTTCAATGCCATTTACGATTGGGTGTCAACCGGCGCATACAAAAGGCTGCTTGAGCATCCGTGGGTGGTCAGCGTCTCGCAATTTTCCCAGAAATACGTGCCGGACGCGCAGAAATATTTTCCGAATTTCAATTTAGAGCAAATCCGGCTGGAAAATATTATTCTGCAAACGAGTTCGAAAATCGGGAAAAACCTGCTGAATCAGGGCGGGAACTTGTTCAGCAACATCACGTCGCTCGTCATGCAATTTTTCCTGATGCTCTTCACGTTTTTCTTCATGGTGCGGGATCAAGAAAGCATGTTTAAGGGGTTGCTGCATTTGATTCCGCTCTCCCGCAGCCAAGAAAACGAAATTATCGAAAAAGTCCGCTCCGTCGCCAAATCGGTCTTGCTCGGCACGCTCGTCACCGCGCTGCTGCAAGGGCTTTCCGGCGGTATCGCCTTTTACATCGCGCATCTGCCCGCGCTCTTTTGGGGAACAATGATCGCGTTCGCCTCGCTGATTCCGATGGTCGGCACGGCGCTGATTTGGCTTCCGGCGGCGGTTTATCTGTTTCTCTCCGGCCATTGGGGCTACGCGCTGTTCATGGTCTGCTGGTGCATTCCGCTTGTCAGTTCGATTGACAACTTCGTGCGCCCGATGTTCATGCAGGGCGCAGGCCGCAACATGAGCATGTTAGTCATTTTTTTCTCGTTGCTCGGCGGCATCAATTATTTCGGATTGATCGGCTTGCTGTACGGCCCGTTGATTGTCGGCTTGACGATGGTGTTTCTCTATATTTACAGC
>CAZCGG010000235.1:0-6563 GCA_964498135.1 uncultured Candidatus Moduliflexus sp. | reverse complement strand
GATGTCGCGCTCCTGTTATCAAGAAAAGGAAAGAATATGCAAACGTTGGAAATGCTGCAAGCGCAATTTGCCCTGACCGACGAATTGACCTTCGAATCCGGTCCGAATGGGTTGATTTTCGCGCGAATTCACAACGCCTCTGCTGACGCCGCGCTCTCGCTTCAGGGGGCGCACGTCATGACGTTTCAACCGCATGGGCAAGCGCCGGTGCTGTGGATGAGCCAACAGAGTTTTTACCAACCCGGCCAGCCCATTCGCGGCGGCATCCCTCTGTGCTGGCCATGGTTCGGCGCGCATCCGACGGATGCGGCTAAACCCGCGCATGGCTTTGCGCGGCGTTTCGTCTGGGCGATGACGGACGCGCGCCGCGTTCCCGATGGCGCGACGCGCATCTGCTTGCGCCTGCAAGATACGGACGCGACACGCGCCCTCTGGCCGAACCCGTTCGACCTCGAACTGCGCGTGACGGTGGGAACGGCGTTGACGGTGGAATTGGTGGTTTTCAATCCGGGACAAGATACGATGACATTTACGGGCGCGCTGCATAGTTATTTTACGATCAGCGATGTCGCCCGCATTGCCATTCATGGGTTGGAGCAGTGCGTCTATCTTGACGCGCTTGACCATCTGCGTCAGAAAGTTCAGGACGGAGCCATTACATTTGACGGGGAAGTTGATCGGCAGTATTTAGAGACAGAGGCCGATTGCATCGTAAGCGATCAGGGGTTGCAGCGCCGCATTCGCATCACCAAGACCGGCAGCCGGTCGAACGTCGTCTGGAATCCCTGGATTGACAAAGCGCGGAGGATGCAGGATTTCGGCGACGATGAATATCATGGCATGGTCTGCGTGGAAACCGCGAATGTTGCGACAGATGCGATCTCGGTGCTGCCGGGCGCGCGGCACACGCTCGGCGCGCAAATTCGCGTTGAGCCGTTGACTGAACAAGCCTAAATTGCGGCTTGTTTAACGAGGGGATGAGACATTCATAAATCAACATTAACCACCAGCAAACGGGAACGTTTGCGCTATTTCACAAGGAGTCACAAACATGAAACATATCAGTTTACTTTCAATCACAATGACTTGTTTGCTTGGCATGTCGGCGTTTATGGCGTCGGCGGAACTGCCGGAAATTGACGCGCATCAGGTGGCGGTCAACGCCGACGAGCGCGATGACGGCGACGATGAAGTCGCGGATCTCGAAATGATTTTGACGAACGACAAGGGGCAGGAACGCAACCGCAAAGTCGTGGCGTATCGCAAAGACTACGGCAAAGATTCCAAACTCGTGATGTTTTTCAAAGAACCGGCGGACGTGAAAGACACGGCCTTTTTAAGCTGGAACTACGATGACGAGAGCAAAGACGACGATCAATGGCTCTATCTGCCTGCGGCGAAGAAAACGCGGCGCATTTCGAGCGGCAAGAAGAAAGATTATTTCATGGGAACGGATTTCACCTTCGACGACATGAGCAAGCGGAATGTCGAGGATTACACATACACGCATCTTGGCGCGGAAACGGTGGACGGCATCGAATGCTATCATATCGAACTGCTGCCGAAAAGCAAGGACATTGCCAAGAAAACCGGCTACGGCCGCGCGGAAATGTGGGTGCGGTCGGATATTTGGATGCCGATTAAAGGGAAATTTTTCGATGAAAAATTGAATTTTCTGAAAGAGTTGACCGTGACCGACATTCAGCAGGTTGACGGCATCTGGACGGCGCACGCGCTGAAAATGGTGAACGAGAAAGAAAAGCATACGACCGTCTTCAAATTCAGCAACGTCAAACACAACACCGGCCTTGACGATGAGATGTTCTCGGAACGCCGCATGACGAAAGGCGCGGAATAGTGGTTTTAAACCTGACAGGTGTAAAAACCTGTCAGGTTTCAACGCATGAAAATAAGGACGCACTATTTATGAATCTACGACATTTATTTCACTCGTTTCTGCTCATGTTTCTCCTGTCCCCGATGCCCGCGCTGGCGGAAGAAGCCGCCTCATCCGACGCTGCCGACGAAGACACGCCGAGCGTCTTTGCGAAATTTACGGAGACGTTTGACGGCTATCTCGAACAGGCGACAGCGTTCCGTTTCGCCGATGACAGCGCCTTGACCAAAATTCGGAACAGCCTCCGGCTGAAATACGCCCATGATTTCGGCGAACATGTCACCTTGACGCTCGACACGCTGGCCGCTTATGACGCCGTGTATGACGTGGACGACGATTTGAAGGTCGCCGATGAAGACGACTATCACGCCTACATTGATCCGCGCGAAGTCACGCTCGACATCTCGGCGGGCAAATTTGACATCAAGCTCGGACGGCAGCAAATCGTCTGGGAAGTCACGGATAAGCTGATGATTTTAGACGTGGTGAATCCGCTTGATTTGCGGGAATTCACGACGCCCGACATCGAGGATTTGCGCATTCCGCTCTGGATGGCGAATGTCGAATATTTTTTCACGCCGGATGTCTCGCTGCAAACGCTGATGATCCCGGACATGACGATGACGGAAACGGCGCACGCCGGCTCGGAATTCGCGTATCATATCCCGTCGCCGCCTGCGGGCTTCGCGCTTGTCATGAACGAGGAAGATGATTTGAACGTCTCGTTCAAAAATACGGTCTGGGGCGCGCGGCTGAAAGGGCTGATTCGCGGCTGGGATGTGACGCTGAACGCGCTGTATGGGTGGGACACTTCCCCGACGCAGAAAAAACGGATTGACGCGGCCTCCCGCACGATTACCGTGTCGCCGGAACACGAACGGATGAGCATGTTTGGCGGCAGCGTCGTCAACGTGCTGTGGGAGACGGTGGTGCGGCTGGAAGCCGCCGCGAAATTCGGCAAATATTTCCGCGTGACCGACGCGACTGTGCCGAACATGGTGGTCGAAAAAGATACGCTCGACTACGCGCTCGCCTTTGAGCGCGATATTTACAGTATGAGCTGGCTGCTGCAAGCGCACCAGCAGGTCATGCTCGATTACGATGACGCGATTTCGCCGGAAGATCGTGTGAACAGCCGGATTACGCTGCGCGCCGCCAAATACATAGACACCGAAGAGACGTTGCAGGTCGAAATCACCACGGTATATCGCATCAATGACGAGGATTATTGGATTGCGCCGAACGTGGAATATAAAGTGACCGATTCGTGGCGGCTGAAAGGCGGATTCGATATTTTCGGCGGCGGCGACGAGGCGACGACGTTCGGGCAGTTTGATAAGAAAGACCGCATTTACGCGGAAGCGCGGTATTCGTTCTGAGTGGTCAAGGAAAACTGTCAGACACCTTCGAAGTGTCTGACAGCTTCAAATTCGAAAAAACGGAGGTTTTTTATGGCAGAACAGATGGAAGCGACGATTGAATTGATCAACGATAAAGTGCGCTTTACCGGCGCAATGCGGTCAAATCCGTCGATCACGCTCGACTATTTTCCGCCGATTGGAGACGGCGAAGGCTACACAGGGCTTGAATTGCTGCTGATGAGTTTTGCGGGATGCAGCGCGACGGCGATTGTGACGCTCATGCGGAAAATGCGGAAAACCGTCGCCGGATTTGCGGTGAACGCCAAAGGCATTCGGCGCGAGCAAATGCCCACCTCATTCGAGACCATCTCGCTCGAATTCGTGCTGCGCTCGCCTGACGCTGAACACGCCGACATGCAGAAAGCGATTCGGCTTGCGGAAGAAACCTACTGCCCAGTCTGGGCGATGCTACGGAATAACGTCACGGTGACGACTGATTTCAAGATTCTCGCGCCGTGACGATAGGCTTCAGGGGCGAGGGAAGGCGGGCGCAACCAACTCCCATGCGCCCACCCCAATTTTCCGCCCGCCTTCCCTGCAAGCCATTGTTAGATCGCTCTTTCTTATACAATTTCTTGAATAATATTCAGTGCATTCAATACACGAGAAAAACCAACCAATGGTATGCAATGAGTTATTGCTGAGACAATTACTTCTTTACTATTTCCCACGTTTAAGTTTCCATGAGTGTGAGAACGTATTTGAGGTTCACAACCTCCGAGAGCACAAAATATGCATAATATTAAGAGTTCTCTGGTCTGTATTTCTATTCCATCCCTGGTATAAAAGTCTCCGAAACAGTTCTCAGTAAGAAATTGTGGTATTTTCTTTTTTTGTTCATCAGGGAGAAGTTTCATGGCTTCAATTATTCTATCTCCATAGATTGGATATTGTATTTCTTTACCTTTTGTATACCTCTCTGTTTCATTGACTGTTTTTTGATTTTCCAATGGTAAGTTTATCTTCTGATCTTGAAATATTCCATTTATTACTGAAAGTGCTGAAACAATTTTTGGATATCCGATAAATGGTGCGCATTGATATATTGATTCTTTTATCTTTATTGGATTGATGCCGAATTCTATTGTGTGAAGAATTTGTTTTTTCAATTCATGATATTCTTGAATTGTCGTTAAGACAACAAGGTTGATGAGTAAACGAAGTTCATGAGTAATATTGCCTTGATTATAAATATCAGCATAGATGAAATTATTCATTATTTCGCTAAATTCAGGATCATTCGCAAGTTCAACTTGACTAACACCTATTTCTAACGCTTGTAGCGTATTCATTGTTTTCTCTTTTCTGTTCATACCCAATCCTCATACGTATTTTTATACGTTCTATAAATGACGTTCTAACGCGGCGCTTCATCGGGCGGAAAGGGCGGGCGGTAACCAAGCCCGACATTGAGCACCCAATTTTCCGCTCGCCCTTTTCGCTTCGGCGCAAGCAGATCGTTCGGCGTCCTCTCCACTATTCATAGTGGTTATTTTCTCAGCAATCCAAAATCAATCTTTTCTCTTGAAGGAACTTGAAAGGAGAATGTCGTCATCTTGTCCTTATTCGTGATCGCGAAATCGCCTTGCGTAATAATATCCATCCCAATCAAGACGTCTGCGCCGTAAATACTGCCCTCCGTCACGCGAATATACTGAAATTGAACGCGATTTTCAAGCGTCAGATGAATTAGATAGGTATAGGACTGACGAATTCCACCAGACGTATTGACCAGTGTGACCCCAATAGGCTCTAACGCCAAGGCTCTGATCAGTTCTTGAGAAATGACCGTATTCGTCGCACCGGTATCCCAAATCGCTTTATATTCTCCATGTCTTTCAGTTACGGGATCCGTCACGACAATATGAGTTTTGACAGCCAAGACAATGCTCGGATATTCAACCGTTAAGATGCGACTTTTCATAGGTTAGGCGAACGCGACCCGTGAGTGATACACTTGAATTTCTAAACCCGGCTCACATTTTTGGACTAAAAACGTTCCTATTTTTTGTGTTTTGATCGTTTCGTTCACGGCATCCGCATCTGAGTTGAAGACGCCAATGACAGATTCATCTTTAATTACAATATATTTTCCATTATACTGTTGAAGCAACTCCGCCTGATGCGAAAGATAGTATTGAAACTCCTGATCTATTGATTTCATAATATTTTTCCTCCTTGAATACAGAATTTTATCATGATTCACTGAGGCATCCTCACGATCTGTGTGACATAACCCGATCATTTGGTCAAGCAACGCATAGCCATCAGTTTCTTCAGCGGCTTCAATCACTTCGATATCCACCCAAATTTTCTGTTGCGTAATCGTTTTAAATATATCGAGCATAGGAATATAGACTCCATCCTCTCGTCTAATAGCTTCTACTCTCATACCTATCTCCTTTCTTTTATCAGGAAAGATTATCATCGTTAGACACCGTTGAGTACCCTTCGCAATAAGGATGCCTAACCACGCGGTTCACCTGCGAGCGGCCTTCTGCGCTGTCTGGTGCAACCGCGTGGTTCGGCGGCGCGGCTGTTTTCGTCCGCTCCGGCGCAAGCGGATCGTTCGGCATCCTGTCACGTTCTTCATCGCATTTCGGTCATTCTAACTCAAGCCGTTTCAATCTTGGCTGTTCGTCGGTATGTTCAAGATAGTCCGTCAAGACAGATTGAAAGGCTTGGTCAAGCATATCGGCCACGCGTTTTTCTGCGTCAAACGTTAAATTTTGACCATACATGCCTGTCTTCAGATCAATAAAAATTGGGAGATACTCCTGGTCGTTAATAATCCCGACAAGATACCGTCCAATCGCTTGAGCCACGCGAATACGAAGCTTGACGATTTTGATGGTGAGTGATCCATATCGCAGGATTTTGAGGGTACTTTCGCCTTTTCTAAAACCGACACGGAGGAATTCTTGCAGATTGGTTTGAATATCCTCCCATGTAAATCAGGAGTGCGAAATCTTGATTTCGCTCTTCTTCGTCGTCAAATCAAGATTTGACACTCCTGTTTTCATGCCGCGCATGCGTCATGGCAATGTCATCAATGACTCTTCCGAGAACAGTCGTTTGACCTTTTTCAGATATTTCTGAAAACTTACGGTGATGAGGAGTTGCTTCTTCATATCACTCGTTTATTGCGCATAGGACATCTGATGTTTTTGGGCAACTTGCTCTAATAATCGCTGGATAGGTTGGGATTCAATGGTGGCAATCACCTGTTTATCAAACGTATATTC
>CAZCGG010000234.1:0-6586 GCA_964498135.1 uncultured Candidatus Moduliflexus sp. | reverse complement strand
TACACCAATTCTAACCCGTGAATTTCCCGTTCCTGCTGCGCGAGCAACTGCTCCAATTCGTCCAGCCTCGCCTGAAACTCGTCTGTGGCGTCATGCTGTTCGTTGAATTGCCGGTCTAATTCGTTTTCCATCTGCTCCAGCAGCCCGGCGCCATGCTCTTCCAGCGCGTTAATCTGCTCTTCCACGCCGACCAGCTTTTCTTGCAGCCGCTCGCGCGTCGCGGTTTCTTTGGAAAGCATGAAATCGAGTTTGTCCCGCTCCCCGCGGATCGCTTTCAGCGCGGTTTCCAATTTCACGTATTCATCGGCAAACGCGCTGAGTTGCTGCGCCGTGCGGCTGAGTTCCTGCTCTTTTGTCGCCAGCGAACTCTTAAACTGCGTTTTCAGCCGCTCGTGCGACACGTGGAACAGGTGCAATTTTTTCTTCAATTCCCGCTCCGTCTGCGATTTGGTCACGGAGACTTCGTATAATTGCTTCTCAAGATGTTCGTTTTCCGACGTGAGCGCGGAAATCGTCTCGGTGAACTGATCTTGCAGCGCACTTTTCTCGCTGCGCGCTTTTTCGAATTGCTCGATCAATTCCACTTCCGCGTCCTGCTTGGCGCGCAATTGCTGCTCCAATTGATTCGCGTTGGCGGCCAATGAGCGAATCTGCTCCTGCGCTTGGCGCAATTCGTTCGCCATGCGCTGCTCGATGCGCGTTTTCACCTGCTGAATATAGGCGACATTCTGCTCCAGCCGTTGCTTCGTCGAAGTGAGTTGTTTTAGTTCTTCTTCTAAAAACCGGCCATTTTCCTCGCGCTGTTTCAACAGCAGATTCAAATGATTCTGCAACGACTGCTTTTTCTGCTGCAATTTCCCAATCATCGCCTCGTAGCGGGCATCATCGAACTGCTCGGCCTGCTCGCGGGCGTGCGCATGCGCCGCAAACATCTGCTCTAACCGCTCCTGCAAGGCATCGCGCTCCGTTTGCGCCGCGTCGCATTGCTGCTGAATCTGCATCTCGCGGGTCTTCAAATCGCTGATTTGCGCCGTAAATTGCTCTTGCAGAAAATATTTTTCTTCTTCCGTGTTCTGCAACTGCTTTTCAAGATGTTGAAGATGCTGCTGCAATTCCCCGACCGCCGCGTCCATTTCAAACGCCTGCGCTTCCGCCTGCCGACGCGCTTCATGCGGCGCGATCGGCGGCGTTTCCTCAAGATTCGCGTCGAGTTCATGCGCCGGTTCCATGTCTATCACCTGATTGACTAACGCTTCGGCGGCGAGTTCCAGATCATTCTGTGCGGCGGGCGCGTCAATCGGCGCTGTCGCGGGCATTTCCGGCGCAGGCGTCAGCGCATCTTCCGCGCCAAGCTCAATCGGCGTCTCTTCAAGGGCTAATTCGCTGATGTCCAGCGCGGCTGGCTCTTCGCGTGTTGCGTCGGTTTGCGGCGATTCGGCGGGCGGATTGGGAACGTCCGGCGCGTCCGCGTCATCATCCAATCCGGCGGCCAGCGCGAAATGCTCTTCCAAATTCAAATCAAGCAGGCGATCTTGCCACAGCGTCGCCGGAACGGGCGCGGGATCGGGCAGTTCCGCCACATCTGCTTCCGTAGCAGCCGCCGGACGCGCCGCAGGCGTTTCGGCAGGCAGCGTCAAATCAATCAGCGCATCAATCTCATCCGCCGCATGCAGCGCGGGCATTCCGGTCGCCGGTTTTTCTTCCGGCGTCTCCTCAATTTGATCTAATGCGCCCAAAATATCCTTGTCGTTTTTCATCGCCAACGTGTCTGGAACGGCTTGGCCTGCCAGCCGCGCTCGCCCATTGATGCCTTTTTGGTTATGCGGATCCAAATTCAAGCTATGTTGATAATATTTGGCCGCGTCCGTCCAATTCTGCTGTTGCTCATAATATTCCGCCAGCCGCACCAATTCGCCAGCCGCGTTTTCCTTCCATTCCAGCGCATAATACATGCGGGCGATTTTCAGCGTCAATTCAGGATTTTCCATGCCGAGCGCGGACGCTTTTTTATAAAAATCCAGCGCGTCTAAAAATTTTTCCTGATGCGCATACGCATCGCCGATCTCGACATATTGCATTACTGCATCCTCTTTCCGGCCTGCTCGCAGGTAGATTTCCGCGCATCGCTCCATGATGTACGGATTGCCCTTCCCCATCGCCACGATCTGCCGATAGCAGGCCAGCGCTAGCTCTCCTTTGTTCTGGTCAAACGCCCGTTTCGCGGACGAGAGCAAAAAACGGACAGCTTTTTCAGGCTGCCCGGCGGCGACGTATTCCTGCGCTAAGCTGAGATACGCCGTCTCTTTCTCAGGAACAACGCTCAAAATCTTTCCATACAGCATGATCATCTGTTTGCGCGTCGCGTCATTGATCTCGCCGCGCCGCAAGATGTCGAGAGCGGCACTATAGTGTTTATCGGCCTGCCCGGCCTGCTCTAATTCGGAATAGGTGTCGCCAAGCTCGATGTGCAGCCGATAGTTCGCGCGGTCGCTCCGCAAAGAGGTTAACGACTTTTCGATTTTCTTTTTCAGGCCGCGTTTGCGCCGTTCTGAAAGGATCGAAGAATTTTGTGCCTGCGTCATCATGAACATGGCGTCCCGTCCAACCCCGCCCCAGCCTTCCTCTAATTTAAGGGAAAGACGAGGGCGGGGTCTGTCTTGCAAATTGCGTTATGTCTGGCTAAAATTGTTCAAGCGTCCGAATTTCCTGCTCCTGATGGCGCAGGAGTTGCGTAATTTCATGCAGCGACGATTGGAATTGCTGGGACAGCGCGTCCTCGCGGCGGCATTGCCGCGCCAGTTCGCCGTCTAATTGCTGCAATGCCGCCATCGTGTCCGTCTCCGCGCGATTCATCCGCGCTTGCGATTGCCGATATTTTCCTTCATACGCCTGTTTTTCTTCGGCGATCTGCTTCATCGTGTCTTCGTGCTGTCGGATGAGATTTTGCACTTGCGTTTGCAGCAGGCGTTCCCGTTTCAGGCTTTCTTGCAGCAGGGCGTCAAGGCGCTGCTCCACATCCGTTCGTTCCCCAAGCGCGGCCGCCAACTGCGTTTCCAATGCGCCGCCGCGCGCGGTCTGTTCCTGCAATTCGCCGCGCAAATCGGCTTCGCGCTGCGACACGGCTTCCAGTTTGCGCTGCAAGGCGTCTTCTAAGCGAGTTTTTTCGCGGTCGAGCCGCACAACGGCGGATTCCAGCCGCTGCCGTTGCGCCGAGACCGGCGGCTGCGATGATTCCGCTGCCGCGAACGCGCCTAATTGCGCCAATTTCCGCTCCAATTCCTGCTTCTGTTCGACTTCTTGCCGCAGCAGCGTTTCCACGCGCTGCTTTTCGCCCGCGACATGCTCCATGTCGTCTTTCATCACCGCGACATGCGCGGACAATTCGTCCAAACGCTGCTGCGTGGCGCGTAACTGCTCATGTTTCACGCGGGCAGCGCGCATATGGCGTCGTTTCAGCGTTTCAATATTCTGGCGCAATTCCTGTTCAATGCGTTCTTTTTCCGCTAATGACCGTTCCAACGCCGACACATCCAAGCGAATCGCCTCCGCGACAGGCTGCCCGGCCTGCATTTGCGGCGTCAGGCTGTTGTTTAGCAGATGCCGCGTCAGGCTCAGTTTCTGCCGGAAATCCAGCGCGTCCGGGTCAAGCGCCACGGCTTGCTGATAATATTCGCTCGCGCCTTCATAGCGTTGATGCTCAAAATAAATATCGCCGATTTTGCCGTATTGTTCAGCGGCTTTGGGATAGTCGCGCAGTTGGCAGAACAGCAGGGCGCACGTGATGCGAGCGGTAATGCTGCCCGGCTCAATGGCGAACACGGTTTGATAATGCTGCGTGGCGCGTTGATATTCGCCGCGTTTGATGTAGCGTTCCGCGAAGAGCGTATGCAATTCGACCGCCCGGTAGGTCAGCCCTCGGCGCAGATATTCTTGGCCTAATTTCTCCGCGATGTCCTCATGCATCGGCGAGAGCTGCAAAATATGCTTATACAGCGCGATCAGATTGTCGCTGTCGGCTTGTTTTAACGGCATGCCCTGATTCAATAAGCTCCTGACCGCCGCGTGATACGATTCTAAAGCCAGCGCGTTTTCGCCTAAATGTTGATACAAATCCGCCACCGTGAAATGCAGTTCGGCGTCATGCCCGTTGCCTAATTTTTCGCGGCATTTCCGAATTTTCTTTCGGGTCAACGTGTTGGTGATGCCCTGAAAAAATGTCTGTTGTTGATATGCCATCACGATTTTACCCTCCCGCGCCGTAAAGATGACTTGTCCTGCTTGTTGGTTTTCGTGTCAAAGAAATGACGGAGACGCGGCGCAAAGGTTTAGCGCGGATTGATGCGGCCGAAGAATTCACGCGGCGGCGCAAAGGAATTTTCTTGACATTGCCGCGCAAGGCTTCTCAAGGAAAGTTGTCAGACACCTTGGAGGTGTCTGACAGCTCTGCCCATAACCTTTTCTGTCAATACATCTATTATCTTGGAACTCACGATGAAGTCTATGAGGAGAACAACATCATGATTGACCTCACGCAGCATGAAGACCGGCTCGCTCGCGCTATCGAGCAGGCGCGCAAAAAACAGATTCTCATTCCGACGTTCGAAGAGCAAAAGCGCCCAGAAAAAATTGATCCCCGCGTCAAAGAGAAATTGCGCCGGATCGGGCTATGGGACGTGGATTCCGCCAATTTGTTTCGGATTACGTGGAAAAATGAGCCGGTCACGCGGGGCGGGCAATTCGGCGGCGTCAATTTTATCGAATTTCCGAGCGCGCTGACCGGCGTAAACGCCCGAATTATCGCGCTTGTCGGCAAATGGTTTCCGACCGGGGCGCACAAAGTCGGCGCAAGTTTCGGCTGCCTCGCGCCGCGCCTCGTGACCGGCCAATTCGACCCCACCACGCAGAAAGCGGTCTGGCCATCAACCGGCAATTACTGCCGGGGCGGCGCGTATAATTCGCACCTGCTCGGCTGCGAATCCATCGCCATTCTGCCCGAAGGCATGAGCCGCGAACGCTTCGAATGGCTCGCCAAGATCGCCGGAGAAGTCATCGCCACGCCCGGCACGGAAAGCAACGTCAAAGAGATTTTCGACGCCTGCCAACTGCTACGGAAGACCAGAGAAAACATCATGATTTTCAACCAGTTCGAGGAATTCGGCAACCATCTCTGGCATTACGACGTGACCGGCCACGCGATGGAAGACGCGTTGCGGCAAATCATGGGGCCGAAAGACCGCTTCGCGGGTCTCACGGTGACGACCGGCTCCGCCGGAACTATCGGCTGCGGCGACTATCTGAAGCAGGTCTTTCCGACGAGCAAAATCGCGGCGGGCGAAGCGCTGCAATGCCCGACGCTGCTGAATAACGGCTTCGGCGCGCACCGCATCGAAGGCATCGGCGACAAACATATTCCCTGGATTCATAACGTCAAGAACACCGATCTCGTCATTGCGATTGACGACCGCGACGTGATGGCGTTAGTGCGCTTGTTCAATGAACCGGCCGGGCAAAGCTATCTCAAAACGAGCGGCGTGCCGGTTGAGATGATTGAAAAGCTGCCGCTCGTCGGCATTTCCGGGATGGCAAACCTGCTGCAAGCGATCAAATTCGCCAAATATTACGAACTGAGCCGCCGCGACATTGTGTTGACCGTTTTGACCGATTCGATGGAGTTGTACGGCTCGCGCGTCGCGGAATTGGCGGAGAAATTCGGCGCGTATGACACAATCAGCGCGGCGATCGATTTTCACCGGCATTTGCAGGGCGTCACGACGGACGCGATGCTGGAATTGACCTACACGGAGCGCAAGCGGATTCATCATTTGAAATATTACACGTGGGTCGAACAGCAGGGGCGCGACGCGGAAGAATTGAACGCGCAGTGGTACGATGACGACTACTGGGACGGCGTGCATGGTCAGGTCGGCGCGATTGACGCGCTGATTCGGCAATTCAATGCGCGCGCCGGCGTGTTGGAAACTTTTTGAGCGCACCGCAACCTGGCAGGTCTTCGAAGACCTGTCAGATTTTGGGATTGAAGACATTTCGCTTGACAGAATCGTGAAAATGTTTGGAACAGGATGGGATGTATTCGCGTTGTCAACAAGAGCAGTGAAATCGGCAAAAATGAGGTGAGAACCATGAAAGAAGGACTTATCGCAGAATTGCAGTCCGCCCGCCAGTTTTTTTATAACAGCATCAGTTGTTTGCAGGAAGAAGATTCGGGCTATGCGCCGACCCCGGAGATGTTCACAACTGCCCAGCAAGTCGAGCATGTCGCGCAGACGATTGAATGGTTTTTTCAGGGCGCGTTCAGCCCAGAAGGATTTGACATGAATTTCGAGCAGCACATGGCAGAATTGAAAAAATGCGCGTCGTTCCGCGCGGCGGTAGAGCATTTTGACCGCGCCATTGAGCAGGCGATACAGACCTTGCGGAACATCTCCATTGACGAATTGTTGGCGACATTTCCGCAAGGAACGGTGATGGCGGGCGCGCCGAAATTCGCCATTGTCAACGGCATCGTTGATCATTGCGCGCATCATCGCGGCGCGTTGACCGTCTATGCCCGACTGCTCGGCAAAAC
>CAZCGG010000233.1:0-6615 GCA_964498135.1 uncultured Candidatus Moduliflexus sp. | reverse complement strand
TTTTTTACAAACCTGTCAGGTTGAGTTGATTACGGATACAGCAAGGCGTGAATATTGGGGGTTTCGTAATTTTCCGGCGTGGCGAGCACCACGTCGGTATACACTAACGGCTCAACCGGCTCGCCGCGAATCGCCGCCACCGCCGCTTTGATGCCCATGTAGCCCATTTGATGCGGATTTTGAATTACCAAGGCGTCAATATCCTTGCTCGCCAAGCCCTTGATCAATTCATCGCTGGCATCGAACCCGACGAATTTGACCTGTTGCGCCCGCCCTGAATCTTGCAGCGCTTGGAGCATTCCGGCGGTTGACGATTCGTTGACGGCAAAAATCCCTTGCAAGTCTTGCAGAGTTTCTAACAATTTCAGCGAGGCGTGATACGATTTGCCTTTTGAGCCGCCGCCGTACTCATCCGACACCACCTGAATATTCGGATGATTTTTCATTTCTTCCAGAAACCCCTCGGCGCGCAAATCGGTTGAAGAACTCCCTTGCACCGTGCGCAGCGCCATGACCTTTCCCTGATCGTTGATCAACGACGCTAAATGTTTCGCCGCAAGGACGCCGCCCTGCTTGTTATCCGTGCCGATGAATGAGCGGTGATACGCGCCGTCAAGCCCGGAATCAATCACGACGACTTTGATGCCCAATTCCGTCGCTTTCTTGATCGGCTCGATCAACGCCTGCTTATCGGTCGGCACGATGATGATGGCGTTGGTTTCCGGCTTCGTGTAAATTTCGACGATTTTGATCTGCGACGCCGTATCGTCGTTATACGCCGGGCCGCGCCACGTCAGGTTAATGTTGCCGATTTCCTTGACCGCTTCGTCAACGCCGGCGCGGATGAAATCCCAGAAAACGTGATCGCTTCCTTTGGGAATGACGACGATATTCATGTTCTGCTCTTCCGCAAAAAGAGCACCGGCACAACAGACAATCATTCCAAACGCTATCGTAAGGCGCAAGATGTGTTTCATGACCATTTCCTCCGTTGGTTTATGTTATTTTTAGCAACTGTCCCATGTGAACTCGCTTGCGTTTACTAACGCAAGAAACAAAATTGTAATCGTTTGCAATATTGTCAATAAAAATCCTCATGTAATTTTTAAATATTTATACCAATTGTATTTTAAATACCATTTATTCCATAGAGACGCACGGCCATGCGTTTCTACCACGAAGGAATGAATATGATCGCATTTACCATAAATTGAAATTATTTAAAGATTATTCTGAAATCGTTTACCAAATCATATTGCGCAAGTGGCGGTTTTTCAACGCCGAAGGTATGGCTTATGTTTTCCGCCGGTCGCATGATGTCACGCCTTCAGCGTTCGATGTTTATGACGGCATCGTGTTTTCTACAATCATCACACCCCTTCGGGGTTGAAAAACTGCCGACTGTGCGCTTTCGCCTATTCTACCTTGAAAATATTGACGATATTTTGAAGAACTTCGGATTCGTTGAGCAGGTTTTTCACGGTATGATTGGACAAATGCGTCGTATTGTCCAAAATATGCTCGGTCGTCTCTTCAATCGTATGCATCGCTGAGACGATCTGCTCGGCGTACATGTTCAATTCTTCTGTCTGCGTCGCAATCGTAGTGAACTGCGTAGTCACGGATTCCATGCTTTCGGCGATCTGCGTGGCGGCGCGGCGCTGCTCGACATTTGCCGTATTGACATGCGCGGCCATATCGCGGATCGTTTCCACCGCCGACACCACGTCGCCGATGTTCTGCTCTTCTTCCTGAATCGCCGCGCCGATATGCGACACCATCGCGGTCACGGAGGTGATGGATTGGCGGATTTTCTGGCTGCTGCTGGCGGTTTTCTGCATAACCTGCGCTGTGTCCGTCGCGTGGGTGGAGGTGCGGGTCGCGCTTTCGAGAATCAGGTCAAGCACGGATTTCACGGCATGAACCAACCGCACGCTTTCGTCCGCTTTGCGCATGCCTTCGGCGATATTTTTCACGCCGTCGCTGGTTTTGCGCTGCAACGCCTGCACTAACGTGCCGATTTCCTGCGTCGAGCTTTTGGTGCGGATGGCGAGATTTTTGATCTGATCCGCGACGACCGCGAAGCCGCGCCCATGCGTTCCGGCTTGCGCCGAAATAATGGTGGCGTTCAAGGAAAGCAGCGACGTCTGCTCCGTAATTTCATCTACGATGTTCAAAATCGAACTGACCTGCTCGCCCCATTTATTCACTTCTTGAATAATGTTCGCCGTGTTGCCGACCACAGTTTTCAACTCGGCAATGCCGCGAATCGAGGCGTCAACCGACGTTTGGCCGCTGATGGCGGCGTTCATGGTTTCTTTGGCTAATTCCTGCGAACGCCCGGCGTTCTGGGAGACTTCCTGCAACGAGTGATCAATCCGGGCGATTTCGGTTTCGGTCTGCCGCGCGACATCGGCCAACTGCCGCGAATCTCCGGCAATGTCCTTGATGGCGTGGCCGACTTGATCAACGGACGCGACAATGCGCTCCAAATGCGTGGAGAGCGTGCCGGTGCTGGTCGTCACTTCATCAATGCTCGCCCGCGTCTGCTGGATTGAGACGAGAATCTGCGCCGACGCGCTGAGCAAATCGTTGGTGTGACGCGACACGTCATCAATAAATTTCTTCACCTTTTCAACCGAAATCGTCGCATTATCCACCGATGCCGACTCCTGCTCCGTGTAGCGCACAAGCACATCCATCTGCGAGAGAATCACGTCCGCCGTGCTGTTGACCGTCCGCGACGCTTGCTGCACTTGGCTGGAAAGCGAGCGCAGTTGCGCCGTCATCTTGTTCAATTTTTCCCCCAACACGCCGATTTCATCGTGGGTTCGGGTGAGCGCGGTTTTGCGCAAATCGCCGTCCGTCACGGCTGTGATGACGCTCACCATGTCCCGAATGGCGTGAATGGACGGGCGCGTGACCAGGGTGGAAATAATCGCCCCGACGATAAACGTGAGCGCCGCCACGCTGAACACGGCTTCCACGATCTTCGCAATGGCCTGCCGCTCGATGTCTTTCGAAAGGCTGGCGGTCAACGTCCCGACATTTCCTTGATAATCGGTAAAAGCGCATTGCCCTTGATAATAATCCTGATCGCCGATGCGGATGGGATACACCTCGATTTCTTTCCACCGCGCAATGACATCTTCGCAACTGAGGCGATACTGTTCGGGGACGCTGCTCGGCGCGGTGCGGGTGGGGAGCGTTCCCACGCTCAAATGATCTCCGGTAAACAGGTTAATGTGGGTTTTCGATAATAACGCATAGCGTTCCACGATGGCTTTCGTGTAAAAAATATCGCTGACTAATACGCCGATCATTCGATCAAACGCGATGACTGGGGAAATCACCCGGATCCCGAACCGGCTTTTGTCAATGATGATTTCGGTTTCGATGGCTTTCGGCAATTCTCGATCAAACTGCTGCGGCACGTCTTCAGGCGCGCTCGCTTCGGGAATGACCATTTCGAGCAGCAATTTGCCGCGAATTTCAGGATTTTCTAAGGGCAGGTAGGTCTGCTTGCCCGTATCAGACGTCACGTAGCCGCCGACGGTTTCCCCTTGCTCGTCGTGACGGTATAGCACAATCAGGCGCTTCTCGGCGTCATACAATAGCAGGCGGTTCGGCGAGGCGATGTGGGCGAATTCTTGCAGTTCGTTGACGATATTAAACAGATACACGCCGATAGACCGCTTTGACGTGCCGCCGCCGTCTTGCGCATACATATAGGCTAAATTTCCGATCCGGCGGTTCGTGCCGAGAAATTCATCTATTTGTTTCACGAAGCGATCAATGCGTTCCGTGTAATCATCAAGCAGAATATCGAAGGCGATTTGAATGCGTTGGCGGGATTCGTGCTGTTTGTCGCGCTTCGTCAAAACGTAGTACGTCGTGGAGATGCCGAAGGTCATGAATAGGACTACTAAAACGAACAGCAGGAAAAACTTCATTTGCAGAGTGACTTTCATGATCATTACCTCTCATGTTTACAGGCAGTTACGGGGGGCTTCCGTTGAGAAAGTCTGCAAATTCTCAACCATAATGAAAGACAACGCTAAAGTCAAGTTGAAAAAGACGCGCGAGAAAAATTTTCTGGAAAGGCTTTCCGCGCCGCAAATATCCCCGTTCGCAAGGAATGCCGCGCCATCTTTCCGCCGGAACGCGCATCATTAGACCTCTTGCAAAAGTCCATTCCGTTCGCCCTGAGCCTGTCGAAGGGCGGATGAACACGTCCTACACCCGTCCTTCGACAGGCTCAGGGCGAACGAAATGACGGATCAAAAACGACGTATGCAAGAGGTCTATTCATTCCGCGTCCGTCGCAATCGTTGAAAAATTATTGACAAATCAGAGGAAAGGATTGAATAAGCATGAAAAGGGGTGCGTCATATTATCCCCTTGCGATAAAAGCAACGCCGTTTCTCGGAAGTTTATGGCAAAGCGGGCATTTCGGCCTGTTGTGGCAGAGGAGAATGCCTGCAATTGCGCTCTTGAGGAGAACCCTTAACGTGGAGGAAAACGCATGAAACGACTGGCATGTTTGCTCGTCTGCTTCGGGCTTTTGCGCGCCGTTTGCGGCGAGGCGGAAACAATCAGAATCGGTTACTGGAATCATAAGCCGCATCAATATCTGAGCGCAGATGGCTCGACGCGCGGCGCGGCAATCACCCATTTCACCATGATGGCGGCGAACATGGGCGTTGACGTGGAATGGGTCGGGCCGTTCCCGTTCGTCCGGCTGGTGAACGCGCTGCAAGACGGCAGCATTGACGGCACCGTGTCGTATGGCTCGCACAAGTCGGGACTGGGCGATTTCGTCTATTCCGGCAATCAACCGATCTTCCTCAGTTACGCCGTGCTTGTCGTCCGCGCCGACAACCCATTGACGCAGATTGCGTCTATTCAAGACGTGAACGGCTATCGCATCGGCTGGCTGGAAGGCGTTGAGCCGTCGTTATTTCTGCGGCAGCATCTCGCGTCCGTGCAGATTGATTATATCACGCCAAGCGATACCATGTGGGAACAATCGTTGAAAAAACTCCTGTTAGGCCGCATAGACGCCATTCATGAACTGAATGAATATACGCTGATTGCCGCCGCCAAAGAAATGGGCGTGGCGGATCAGATCAAGGTCTTGCGCCTGCCAGAGCCGGGCGAACCGATGTTCGTGGTCTTTTCCAAACAATCGCCGAACGGCAAGCTGTTCTTGGAAAAATATAACGCCGCGCAAGCCGCCGCGCCGTTTTCTCAAGCGGATTACGAGAAACTCGTGCAGCAGGAATTCGAACTGCTCAAAAAATAAAGGCAATGGTCTAATCAGGACTTACGTATCGCGCAAATCATTCCCCTCTTGGGAGGGGTTAGGGGTGAGTCAGACGCCATTCGAGAACCACCATGCCACCCACCCCTTGCCCCTCCCAAGAGGGGAATGCGCGGTCTATTTATCGAATCGTCTGCGTAAGTCCTAATAATGTTCAACGATGGTAGCTCAGACATTTCTGTCTGAGCAGGCCGAATGACGGACAGACACGAATGTCTGTCCCACCACGACCGACTTTTGCAATCAGAAACTGTTTTAAAAGTTGCGTGTGTTCCCCAGACGATGAACAACCCGGTAGCCCCGCCCCTACGTGGCGGGAATGTGCGCTAAAGCCCCGCCACGTAGGGGCGGGGCTACCAGATGGTCGAAGCCGTCTCACGTCAGGATAAAATTTATGCTCGACATCATCGCCACCAAAATCAGCCGCCGCGTCAGTTTAGCAATGATTGCGGTTGTTTCGGCCATCATTCTCATCTTTGCGTTCGTTTTAAGCGAGCAAACATTTCGGAGTCTGGAACGCGAATTGCGCAACCGCGCGGCGATTATTGCGAAGCTGGCCGAAAAATCGCTGCCGCTGCCGATGTGGAACGTGGATGAACAGGCGTTAGATGATTTTCTCGACGCCCTGCTGACCGACAAAACGATTGCGTATGCCGAATATGAGATCAAGGGCAACGCCATTGTGACGGCGACGATGAATGCCCGGCATCGCCCCGAATTCGAGGGGCGGGCGTGGGCATATTTCGAGCAGTCGCCGCAATTCCTGCCGCACACCGTCACGATTATCCATAAAGACACGCCGTTAGGCTTCATCCGATTTGCCGTGTCGGAAGACGACATTCGACACGATGTGCGGCGGCGCGTCTTCATTCTCGGCGCGGAAGTGCTGCTCATCATCATGGCGATTGCTCTGACCTCCATCGTCATCACATCGCGCTCGATTCTCACGCCCCTGAACGCGTTGCAACACAGCGCCAATCGCTTGGCGCAAGGGGAATTGGATTATCCGATTGACACGAGCCGCCGGGACGAATTGGGACGCCTCGCCCGCAGTTTCGCCGATATGCGCGACGCCATCCGCCAAAAAATAATTGATTTGCAGCATCTCAACGATCAATTATACGGGGAAATCGAAGAGCGCACCCGCATCGAACATGAATTGAGCAACTACCGCGACCATTTGGAAGAAATGGTCAAGCAACGGACCGAGGAACTCGCTCAGTCGACAAAAGAGGCTGAAGACGCCAACCGCGCCAAAAGCGTATTTTTGGCGAACATGAGCCACGAACTCC
>CAZCGG010000232.1:0-6621 GCA_964498135.1 uncultured Candidatus Moduliflexus sp. | reverse complement strand
CAAAAAGTGGCGATTATGTCAGAGAAGCCGCAGACGACGCGCAATAAAATCATGGGGATTTATCACGGCGAGCAGGCGCAAATTATTTTTCTCGACACGCCCGGTTTTCATAAGCCAAAACACCGCTTGAACGAATTGATGATTCACACGGCGGTCAAAACCATCGAAGGCATTGACGCGGTGCTGTACCTGACTGAGCCTGAAAAAACGATTGGGCCGGGGGATCGCTACATTATTGATTTGCTGCAAGGCATCAAAACGCCGGTGATTCTCGGCATGAATAAAATTGACCTCGCGCCGCAGCGCGAAGCGTTGCTTCCATTGATTGCCGCCTATTCGCAGGCGTTCCCGTTCGCGGAAATCATTCCATTGTCCGCGCTGACGAATGAAAACGTGGAGCATACCATCGAGACGCTCATCAAATATCTGCCCGAAGGCCCTGAATATTACCCAGACGATATGGTGACAGACCAGCCGGAGCGCTTCATCGCGGCGGAACTGATTCGGGAGAAAGTCTTGCAAACGACCAGAGAAGAAATTCCGTATTCCGTCGCGGTTGTTATCGAAGAAATGCGGGAACGCGGGCAGAAAAATCTCGTTGACATCAACGCGACGATTTACGTTGAGCGGCAATCGCAAAAAGGCATCTTGATCGGCAAATCCGGCGAGATGCTCAAGCAGATCGGCACGTTAGCCCGTCAGGATATTGAAATGATTCTCGGCTCGAAAGTCTTTTTGACGCTGTGGGTGAAAGTCCGCAAAAATTGGCGCATGAATGAAGATGATTTGCGGATGCTGGGTTACGTGAAATCGTAATCAGAAAAAACAGATATGCACAAATTCTCACAGGTTGACCTGAAATTGAATATTGGACGCTTGCCCTTGATCTATTCATTAGGCGACCTGACCACCATCCGCGAGATTTTTACCCCTGAAAACGGCGATATTGGGCGTACGCAACTCCCGATTCTCCCACCGATTTCGGAAACGCTGCTGCAAGACGACAAAGAGAGCGAAGGATATTTAGTCGAAAATTCCTCGTCGCTGATGTTTGCGATGCGGGAATTGCTGCAAGGCGTGGAAAGTCTGCTGGATTGGAAACAGCAATCCAAAGACGTTCAGCATCACGACATTACCGAAAATTTCGTCAATATCCGCCGCGAGTGCATGAACCGCATCGGCGCGCGGCTCGTTGATGTCATCAAGCAAGAACGGCGGTTAGGACTTTACAACCTCTTCTGGCTCGTGGTTTCCAAGTATTTGGTCGGGCTGTTAGATCACGTCGGCGCACAGAAAGGCGGCGGCAAGCAGACCAAACGCAAGCTTGAAATGCTGCCGATCATCTCGCAAACGTTTTTGGAAACGATTCAGCAAGTCAAGCGTTATTTACAGCGTGAAGATTCACAGCAACGCCATTATTCCAAATACATAGACGATACGATGGTGTCGCATTTGGGCGCGGCGTTCAATTACGAATTTTCCCGTTCCATCATGACCGATCAGGTGCATCTGATTTTTCCGCAGCTTTCCCGCATGAATCTGATGGAATGCGCGCAGACGATTTTCGTAGAAGGGAATGAAAAATACCACGTCAGCTACGATGACTTTTCGAATATTTATGCGGGGATTCGGGCGTATATTGATAAACGCCTGCGCAGCCAAGACCCCATGTTTTACGAAATGCTTGCCAACGTCATGAAAATCCCCCGACATAACGTGGTCAACATTCCCGTCGAAACGATTCTGCTGCATCCGGGCGTCATTTCGATCTTTGCCGAAGAAATCAAGCAGCATCCGGTCAAGCCGCCGAATCGCAAAAAATCTTTGTTTAAGGCGTGGACGCCCCAACTCGGCGATCTCTTTGAGGAAGGCTCATGGGAATTTGCCATTGCCGATTATCTGAATTTTGCCAAAGACGTGCGGCGTTCTGAAATTATCGCCTTGCTGCGGAATCGCATTGCGCTATTTACGCCGAGCCACCATCATGCCAATCCGCATGAACAGGCGTCAGAGCCGTCGTCGGCTGGCGTTGCGGATAAAATCAGCTATCGTTTCGATAAAGGCCGGATTATTCATGACTTGCGCAACGTGACGCTGATTTTCCTTGATTTGCGGGGATTTACCGAGCTTTCTGCCGGAGATATTGCAGATCAAGAATTGAAGCAGTATCTCTACAATTTCTTCGATCCGGTCGTGAACATTATCAACCATTTCGAAGGCGTCATCAAAACGTATGCCGGGGACGGAATCCTTGCGTCATTCGGCAGCCCGAAAGATCATGCGTTGCAGGCGGTTCGGGCTGCGGTGGAAATTCAAAAATTTTTCACGCTTTTGAAAAACGAACACAAGATTCCGTTTACGGGCATGGGGATTGGCATCCATACGGGCTTAGTGGAAGAAACCTATTTCTTTTCCGACATCGAATCGCCGGGGCATAATACCGTGATCGGCCTGTCTGCCAACTTAGTCGGGCGGTTATCGTCCGGCAAAACCGAAAAGAAAGGGAACATAGACGAGCAGGCGATCAAAGAATTGAAGGACTATCTTGCCGCAAATGATCCCACGATGGCAATCGGCTCCGGCTCATTAGCCATTTTCGAAGATCAACTGCTCCAGCTTGTTTACGCCTTGCAGCAGCAAAAAAATCAAGCGGCCTTAGCGCAAGAGCAGGGGCCGCGCTTAAGCGTTAATGTCGCATCGGGCGTTCTCAATAATTACGGCATCGCCCTCAGCAATGATACCTTCAAACATCTTCACGCCGTCCAGCCCCTTCAAGAGCAGCAATCCGGCGGCAGTGTGCGCTACACGTACTTTGATCATCTTCTCAACCGCGACATGGTGCTTATCAAGGCGGGCGACGCGGTGTTCAAAGGACTGAAAGGAAAATTTCCCGTGTGGGGCATTTACGCGCAGCAAGATGTGGCTTGATTACGGCCTGCTACGCCAATTCGACAGCTTGCTTCAACAGCAGAATCTCACGATCCGTTAAAAAACGGGCAGAGCCTGGCGCTAATTCGGACAGTTTCAACGGGCCGATTTTCACGCGTCGCAATTTAGAAACTGGATAGCGGACTTTCTCGCACATCCGCCGAATTTGCCGCTTTTTTCCTTCCACAATCGTCATCAATAACCACGCATTGTTTCCGGTCGCGCGAAGCACTTTGACCCGCGCTGGTTGCGTTCGTCCATCTTCAAGATTCACGCCTTTTGCCAAAATGTCGAGAATCTTTTTCGGCGGAATGCCATGCACCTTGACTTCATACGTTTTCGGCAACTTAAATTTCGGATGCGTCATTCGAAATGCCAATTCGCCGTCATTTGTCAGCAACAGCAAACCTTCCGAATTAAAATCTAACCGTCCAACCGGATAAAGCCGATGCTTCTGAATTTTTCGGTTCAACAGATCAAGAATGGTGGGGCGTCCTTCCGGATCAGGCGTCATTGTCGTCAGGATGCCGCGAGGTTTATGCAAGATCACGTATTGGTGCGTTTCATCTTGAACCGATGACGCCACCAATTTCTGATTCACTTTAATCGTCGCTGTTTTCGGATCAACTTTCACGCCGAGGTCGGTCACGGACTTTCCATTGACTAGGACACATCCATCAAGAATCAATTGTTCGCACGCTCGGCGCGAGCCAATTCCCGCGTGAGCTAATATTTTTTGCAAGCGTTCTTCCATATTTATTTTCAAAAAGAGGCTTTTAAAGAAGAAATGCGTAATACACGCCTCTTCCGTGTATTACGCATAGAAAATTCGGTTCTCTCTTGCCATTTTAAAAGGAAAGATACCGTTTTTACTGCACAGGCTGAGGAGTACTCTCAGGAGTTCCTGAAGGCTGCGGTGACGATTCCATTGCAGGCGTCACGGAGGCCGGCGTTTCAGATGACACCGGCTGCGCTTGCTGCGCGTCAACGGTAGGCGTCGCGATTTCAACAGCAGGCTGCATTTCCGGCATTGCGGATGTCGGCGTTTCAGATGACACCGGCTGAACTTGCTTCGTGTCGGCGGCAGGCGTCGCTGTTGAGGCAGGCTGCGTCTGCTGAACAGGCGATTCTAAAACTTTGGACGAAGAACCTGAGCGTCCGGATAAAATCGCTAATGTAAACGACGAAAACATAAACACAATAGCTGCAATCGTCGTCACCTTGTTCAAAAAACTCGCTGGCCCTGCGCCGCCGAAAATAGTATTACTGGCCCCTCCAAACGCGGATCCCATCTCAGCGCCTTTTCCGGTTTGAAGCAATACAATGGCAATCAGCGCCACACACATCACCACATGAATAATCGTTACAACAGTCAACATACGTTCTTCACCTACGAATTAAAATTTAATAATCTTCTCAAAAGTCTCCGCTTTCAAGCTTGCACCGCCAACTAACGCGCCGTCAATATCTGGCTGCGACATCAATTCCGCCGCGTTTTCCGGCTTCACGCTTCCGCCATATTGCAATCTTGTGGCGTCTGCGGTTGCTTGCCCAAACAGTTCTTTCAGCAGTTGCCGAATAAACGCATGAACTTCCTGCGCTTGGGCCGGCGTAGCTGTTTTTCCTGTTCCAATCGCCCAAACCGGTTCATACGCAATCACCACAGGCACCATCTGCTCTGTGGATAAATTTGCTAATCCGCCGGTAATCTGGCGCTTAATCACATCGAACGTTTTTCCGGCTTCGCGTTCTTCAAGGGTTTCGCCAACGCAGACAATCGGCTTCAATCCTTCGGTAAGCGACGCAAAAATGCGCTTATTTACCGTGCTATCCGTTTCGCCAAAATACGTGCGCCGTTCAGAATGTCCGATAATGACATACGCGCAGCCAACAGATTTCAACATTGGCGCAGAAACTTCTCCTGTAAATGCACCATTTTTTTCCCAGAAAACATTTTGCGCCCCAAGACCGATATTTGAACCGGCCAGCACATCTTTCACCGTTTGCAAAGAAATAAATGGGGGGCAGACAACTATTTCAACATTCGTCACGTTCTGCACCCGCCCTTTGAGGTCTTGCACTAAGGCTTTTGCCTCATCAATCACGGTAAACATCTTCCAATTTCCTGCGATAATTGGTGTTCTCATAGCATGAAATAGCTACGATGAAAAGCAACTTGAAGAATGCTCATGCCTTGTAAGATTGCTTTCCATCGCAGGCATATTTATTTTCGTTATACGGTTTTATCAGTAAGCGCAGCCACTCCGGGAAGTTCCTTCCCCTCGAGCAATTCCAAGGAAGCCCCGCCGCCGGTAGAAATGAAAGACATTTTTTCGCTGACGCCCGCTTTTTCAATTGCAGCAACGGTATCGCCGCCGCCAATAATTGAAACAACGCCAGCCCCCGCAATCATTTTTGCCAAATCAACCGTGCCTTTGCTAAAAGCATCCATTTCAAACACACCCATCGGGCCGTTCCAAACAACCGTCTTCGCGCCTTTCAGCGCATTAGCGAATAATTGAATGGAGGCGGGACCGATATCTAATCCCATCCATCCGCTTGGAATTTGTTCGACACTGACCAATTTCGTGTTGGCAGTCGCTTCAAACTTATCAGCGACGACGCAATCCGTCGGCAAGAGCAAATTTGTTCCGGATTGTTTAGCGCGAGCAAGGATTTCTTTAGCGGTTTCAATCAAATTTTCCTCAACAAGGGAAGTTCCAATTTCAAGTCCTTTCGCTTTCAGAAATGTAAACATCATTCCGCCGCCAATCAAAAGAGTATCCACTTTTTTCATTAAGTTATTAATGACCTGAAGTTTTCCAGAGACTTTTGCGCCTCCAAGAATTGCGATTAGGGGACGGTCAGGATTGTCAATGACTTTCCCAAAATATTCCAACTCTTTTTCTAAGAGCAACCCTGCGACGGCAGGCGAAAGATATTTCGTGACTCCCTTATTTGAGGCGTGGCCGCGATGGGCGGTTCCGAAGGCATCGTTCACAAGACAATCAAGACCTTCTGCAAGCTGGCGGGAAAATTCAGGATCGTTTTTCTCTTCACCTGCATAAAAGCGGACATTTTCTAATAAAATCACATCACCCGGCTTAGCCGCTTTGATCGCATTCTTCACAGACTCTCCGATGCAATCATCAAGAAAAACAACTTCTTTTCCAAGCAATTCAGGAAGACGCTTTGCAACCGGGGCTAAACTATATTCTGGTTTTCGTTCCCCGTCTGGACGTCCTAAATGCGATGCCAATACGACAACCGCCCGTTGCTGCATCAGATATTGGATTGTAGGAACTGCGGCGCGGATTCTGGTATCATCGGTAATCTGTTTTGTCTTTTTATCTAAAGGGACATTAAAATCAACTCTCACCAATACTTTCTTATTCGATAAATCAATATCGCGAATAGATAATTTTTTCGACATAAAATCCCCTCTTCATTTCAAAAAAGTATTGTTAATAAAGTGACAGAACTCGCTAAATCCGGCATCTTCTACATTATTTAAAGATACCATAAATAATAGGGAAAATAGTCAAGATCTTTTTACTGCTGAGAACTTATTATAAAAACAGCCCAAAGAATAGAGGCCGCTTAATGACAAAAAAAGACGCCGGAGCCTCCGGCTCCGACGTCTGACATCAAACACATTTCTCCAGCGAGGACCTACGCTCCCACGCAGCGACC
>CAZCGG010000231.1:1923-6707 GCA_964498135.1 uncultured Candidatus Moduliflexus sp. | reverse complement strand
TCGGGCGGATTTTGGGGCAAAGGGTACGGCAACGGGAAAATGTCGCTGCTGAATTTCCTGCCTGAACAGTTTACCGATTTCATCTTTTCCGTGTACAGCGAGCAATTCGGCTTTGTCGGCTGCGCGGTGCTGCTGTTGATTTATCTCACGTTGATTCTCAAAGGCTTGAGCATCGCCTCGAAAGCGAAGGATAAGTTAGGCCGGTTGATTGCCGTCGGCGTGGTGACGGTGTTCACCGTGCAGGTCTTTGTCAATATCGGCGTGACGACCGGCATTTTGCCGGTCACAGGCTTAACTCTGCCATTCATGAGCTATGGCGGGTCATCAATTTTTTCGACGTCGATTATGTTGGGATTGTTGTTAAACGTCAGTTTTCGTCGGTATGATTTTTAAGTCATGACGCTGCTCGAACGCATTCTTCCTCTGCTGCCCCATGTCGCAAGGCCGATCCAGTATCTCGGCCAAGAACTGAACGCCGTGCGGAAGCCTTGGCAGGAGACGCAGGTGAAGATCGGCCTCTGTTTTCCAGACACCTACGAAGTCGGCGTGGCGCATTTGGGGCTGCATCTGCTGTACCGCATCCTGAATGACCTGCCGGATGTCGCGGCGGAGCGCCTGTATTCGCCGTGGGTGGACATGGAAGCGTTGATGCGGGCGCAGGGCATTCCTTGGTTCAGCCTTGAATCCCACCGAGCCGCGTCGGAGTTCGACATTCTTGGGTTCACGTTACAATATGAATTAAGTTACTCGAATATCCTCAATGGGCTGTCTTTGGCTGGAATTCCGGTATTCGCGGCCGAACGGACGCGCCAGCATCCGTTGATTATCGCGGGCGGGCCGTGCGCCATGAATCCCGAACCGCTTGCGGACGTGCAGGATATCGCGCTGCTCGGCGACGCCGAAACTGCGTTGCCCGAATTGATCGCCGTGTTCCGGGATTGGAAAGCCAGCGGCGCGGAACGGGACGAGTTGCTGAAAGCGGCCTGCCGGATTCCGGGAATATACGTGCCGTCATTGTATGCCGTGCGGTATGCGGCCTCCGGTGAAATCGCGGAGATCGCGCCGCGCAGCGCCGACGCGCCGGAGCGGATTGCGCGGCGTATCGAGCCGGATTTGAACGCGGCCGCGTATTTGGCCGCCCCGATTGTCCCGTATCTCAAGCCGGTGCATGACCGGCTGACGCTCGAAGTGATGCGCGGCTGTCCGGGGGGCTGCCGGTTCTGCCAAGCGGGTTTTATTTACCGGCCGCAGCGCGAGCGTTCGCCTGAAAAATTGCTTGCCCTTGCGGCGTCGCTGCTTGCCGCAAGCGGGTATGAGGAAATTTCGCTCTCGTCATTAAGCACCGGAGATTATTCGCAGATCGTGCCGCTCATGACCGCGCTGATGCAGACATGCGAGGCCGCGAAAGTGTCGCTCTCGCTGCCGTCGCTGCGCGTGAAGACGCTGACCGGCGAGATGGCCGAAGTGATTCGCCGCGTCCGCAAAACGGGCTTTACGATTGCCCCCGAAGCCGGGACGCAGCGCCTGCGAAACGTCATCAATAAAGGCATTACGGCAGAGGATATTCTGCATGCGGCAGAAGAAGCATTTTCGGCGGGCTGGGAGTTGCTGAAACTCTATTTCATGATTGGCCTGCCCACAGAAACAGACGACGATATTGAAGGATTGATTGAGTTAGTGTATGCGATGCGAGCGGTTGGGAAGCGTTGTTCAAGAAAGAAGGTGAAGTTTCATGTCGCGGTCTCATCGTTCGTGCCGAAAGCGCATACGCCGTTTCAATGGGAACGGATGCGCTCAATCGAGGAGTTGGAACGCGCGCAGGAGACGCTGATGCGTCGGCTGCGCCCGAAAGATTTGGATTTAAAATGGCATGATGTTCGCGCAAGTTATTTAGAAGCCGTGTTTGCGAGAGGCGACCGGCGCGTCGGCCGCGCATTGGCGGAGGCGCATCGCTTGGGATGCCGATTTGACGGCTGGAAAGAGGAATTTGCGTTTTCGAAATGGCTGGAAGCGTTTCAACGCGCCGGAATCGCGCCGGATTGGTATGTCTATCGTGAACGCGGCGAACGCGAAGTTTTGCCTTGGCAGCATCTCGCCAGCGGGGTGTCCGCCGAGTATCTTTGGCAGGAACGGCAACATGCGCTGAACGCGGAAAATTCGCCGCCGTGCAGCGCGCAGTGTCGGCGATGCGGGGTGTGCGGCGAGGAGATTCATCTTGCCGCCGCAGACGCCGCGCCGATTCATGCGCCGGAACACGCGGCGCCTCCGTCCGTTTCTGCGGCGCCGCAGGCTAAAGCGTACCGTCTGCGCGGCGTGTACGCCAAAACCGGCCTGCTGCGCTTTTTATCGCATTTGGAAGTCGCGCGCGTGTTTCAACGGGCATTAGCCCGCGTCAACATGCCGATGGCCTTTTCGCAAGGGTATCATCCCTTGCCCCTGATTTCGTTTGGTCCCGCGCTGCCGGTTGGCATGGAAGGCTTGCGGGAATTGGCGGACTTTTTTTTCACGCAGGTTGTGGACGCCGAACGTTTCGTGGAACGCATGAATCAGACGCTCCCAGATGGGGTGCGGCTGATTGAGGCGTATCCGGTTGACGTGAAAGCGCCATCGTTATCAGCAAGTTTAACGCGGTTTGAGTTTCAGGTTTTTCCATCAATCACTCTGGCGCATCGCGGATTGACCGCCGAGCATTTTTCCCGGCACATCGAGGAATTTGACCGGCAAGCGACGCGCCTTGTCGAACAATTCAAGCATCGCGCCGAGCCGGTAGATATTAAACCGTTTATCGCATCAATTTCGACATGCGTTGATGCATTGGGCGCGTCGGGCGTGAGCATGACGCTGCAATGCCATGACAACTGCCTGATGAAGCCGGAAGAAGTGCTGCAGTTCGTCTGCGCGGTTCCGCAGGATGCGATGCTCGATTTTCGAATGATTCGCGTCGGGTGTGCCTGACGCGCACAAGTTGTTCAACAGTGTGGCAGTATCAATAGAATGTCTCGTTTGACGTTCAGGAAGGTTTCGTCTTGACCCAAGCAGCGCCGTTTCTGCCAGCGGCGGCGTTGCCGACAGAAAAGAGTTCACGGAATTTTTGGAGGGAGGGACAGGTTTGTGGAACATCATGTTTTGCTCATGTTTGGATTGATCATGCGCGTGTTTCAGCGTGATGGCGGAAAACTGCGGCGGCGCGTCTGCGCGTCATTGCGCCAGCGTTGCGCAACCATGCTGAACGCCCCTGTTCGATACGCCTGTGTTTGCCTGAACATGGCGAAACCTCTTCCGTCGCTGTTGATGCTGCGACACCCTGCCATGAACAGGAAGGGTGCGAATGTCGCAAGAAATTATTATCAATTCAACCCCCCAGCAGATTCGCGTCTCATTAGTGGAAAATGGGCTGGTGGCGGAGGTCAATATCGAACGCAGAAAACATCGGGGCATCGTCGGCAACATTTATCGGGGGCGGGTCACGAAAGTCCTCCCCGGCATGCAGGCGGCCTTCGTGGACATCGGGCTGAAAAAAGATGCGTTCCTGTATGTGTCTGATGTGTACGATAATTTAGAGGATGAGGACACGGAATTCGGCGAAGACGATGAGCCGGAAGCCGCTCCCAAAAAGAAAAGGCACTCAAAACGCCCGCTTATTCAAGACCTGCTGACCCGCGATCAGGAAGTCGTGGTGCAGATTGCGAAAGAGCCGCTCGGCACGAAGGGCGCGCGGGTGACGTGCCATATTTCGCTGCCGGGGCGATACATTGTGTATATGCCGACCGTCGAGCATATCGGCGTGTCGCGCCGCATTCCGAGCCAGGGCGAGCGCAACCGGCTGCGAAAATTGATCAAATCGCTGAAGCCGCCGTCCGGCGGATTCATCGTCCGCACAGCCGGAGAAGAGCGCGATGAAAGCGACTTGAGCGGCGACATTGATTTTTTGACGCGGCTCTGGGGAACGATTAAAAAGCGGAATGAAATCGCCAAAGCGCCCGCGATGGTGCATGAAGATTTAGACCTTGTATTGCGGACGGTGCGCGATTTGTTCACTGATAAAGTGGACAAATTAGTGATTGATTCGGACGAGGATTATCAGAAAGTCCTCGATTTCACTGAAGCGACCATGCCGCATTTAGTTGACCGGATACGCCTGTTTGTCAAGGATATTCCGATTTTCGACCATTACGGCATCGAAGCGGAATTGGAAAAAGCACTGCAACGCAAGGTCTGGCTCAAGTCCGGCGGCTATCTGGTGATTGACCGCGCCGAAGCACTCGTGGCGATTGATGTGAATACCGGCAAATTCGTCGGGAAAAAGAACCTCGAAGACACGATTGTCAAGACGAATCTCGAAGCGGCCAAAGAAGTCGCCCGGCAAGTCCGCTTGCGCGACCTCGGCGGCATTATCATCGTTGATTTTATTGACATGGAAAACGAGGAAAACAAGCGCAAAGTCGTCAGCACATTGGAAAAAGAGCTTTCCACCGACCGGGCGCGGACGAACGTGCTGCAATTGACGGAATTGGGCTTGGTGCAGATGACGCGCAAGCGCGTGCGAGAAAGCCTGCGGCAGATTTTATACCAGCCTTGCCCGTATTGCAAGGGGTTAGGCCATATCAAATCCGAAGAGACGATTTGCTACGAAATTCAGGGCGAATTGCAGCGGCTGGTTTCGACGACGGAGAAAGGGAATGTGACCGTGAAAGCGCATCCTTCGGTGATCGCCATGCTGAAAGGGGATGAGCGCGAAATTGTGCAGAACGTCGAAGAAAATTACCGCCGCAAAGTGCGCTTGC
>CAZCGG010000231.1:0-1823 GCA_964498135.1 uncultured Candidatus Moduliflexus sp. | reverse complement strand
GATAAAGCCTTGCTCGCGCTCGGCGGAAAAGCCCTGATTGAGCGCGTGTTAGACGTGGTTGCGCCGCTATTCGACGAGGTGTTGATTAACGCGAATGCGCCGGATGCCTACGCTTCATTGGGGTATCCGGTGATTCAAGATATTTTCCCGGCCAGCGGCCCGCTGGGCGGGATTCACGCCGCATTGCGCCGCGCTCGTTTCGCGCAGGTGTTTTGCGTGGCGTGTGACATGCCGCTGCTGAATCCGGCCTTGATTCGGCTGATGCAGCAGGAAATCGGCGACTATGACGCGCTCGTGCCGCAGACATCGGCGGGCTGGTATCCGCTTCACGCGATGTACGCCGTCCGTTGCGCGGACATGATTGAAGACGCCTTGCGGCAGGGGCATTTCAAGGTGTCCGCGCTGTTTCCGCGCATGCGCCTTCGCGTGTTCGCGGAGGCCGAAATGCGCCGCGTTGACCCTGATTTATCGGTGAGAATCAATATCAATACGCTTGAAGAGCTTGAGGCGGCGCGGGCGAAATTAGGGGCGATTTTTTAGGGTAATACGGGGGAAGAGCGCAAGGGCGTTCAATTGAACGCCCCTGCGAAATGTTGGTTTTACGCGCTGACGGTTTTTTCTTCGGTGTCTTGCGTCGCGCTCGGCGTCGGAAGCTGCGGCACCGGCTTCGGCTTCAATTCCGGCAGAACCGCCTGCGGCCCGCGTTTGAAGAAGATGTCTTCGATACTGCCCCATGTGCCGCACGAACTGCAATGATCAGCCCAATATTCGTACATCGCGCCGCAATGGTAGCATTTGAAATCCGCGATTTTAATATCCACCAATTGCGCCGAAATCCGGTATTCTTCGAGGGCGTTCTCGATTTTGCCGGTCTGATGGTAAATATCGGCGAGCAGCAGATGCGCCTGCGGAATGCTCGGATCGTCTTTCTGGAATTCCAGCAGCATTTTCTCCGCGTCCTCGAATTTCCCCATTTTCAGATACAATTTCGCCAACGCTAACCGCAAATGATTCGCGTTCGGATCGCGGCGCAGCATTTCTTTGTACAAATCAAGCACCACATCGAATTTTTCTTCCGGCGCGCCGTCTTGGCGGGAATAATAATCTTCGAGTTTTTGGAACATGACGGTCGAAAGCGTCTGTTCGGCGGCCAATTCCATAAGGCGTTCCGCTTCCCTCGCCCGATCCGTTTTCAGGTACAGATTGGCGAGAATCAGCATGTTCGGGACGTAATAATCGTATTCGCGGCGGCTTTCTTTCAGCGTTCGTTCCGCGCCGCGCAAATCATTCGTTTTAATTTGTTCGATGGCGAGGCGATAATAGAGCGAGGCGAGCAATTCCTGCGTCTGCGCGTTGGATTGGCCGGAGCGCGTCCGTTGAATGAACGCAATCGCTTCTTGATAATCATTGGCTTTGACAAGCAATTCCTGCACTTTTTGCCGCGCGGTCGGGCTGGAGCGGTCAATATCCAACACGCGGTTATACAATTTGATGGCGTCTTTGTAGTTGCCGAGCGCTTCCCAATTCCGCGCCGCGCCGAATAACGCCCGCATGTTCTCAGGATAGCGCGTCAGGATGCTGTTGTAATTTTCGATGGCGCGCTGCGCGTCGCCTTGCCGTTCGTAGGTTTCCGCAAGGCCGATATACAGTTCGGTGTGCGGATTGTCTTTGTCAATGATATGCTCGAATTTCTCCGTCGCGTCGCGGTGAAAGCCCATTAAACTCAACGCCGTCGCCTGTTCGCGGTGATCCCAAAGAATCTTGTTTTGTTTCCGCTCCCGGCTTTTATTCGTCAGCGCGTAGTAGCGCCAGCCGATTCCGGC
>CAZCGG010000230.1:0-6728 GCA_964498135.1 uncultured Candidatus Moduliflexus sp. | reverse complement strand
CGTCCCCTCAGATGGGGGCCATCCAATAAAGAAGTGGTTAGTCTATCCGTTACATGCCAAACCATTGATGAATTATACCGAAGTTAAAACACTTAATCCTGATACGATTTCTGCATCAGATAGTGTTCACTGGGGGATTCGGTATTTATATGCCAAACGCTCAATATCTAAATACGATTTTTGGTATGTTGATAAAGAAAAGAAAGTGGAATGTACAAAGTGCACAAAGATAGATGCTCCTCCCGATTGTTGTACAGGCAAACTGTATGATCCGGTGTGGTATGACGTGGAACAGACCCTGCAACATTACAATTCGGATGCTGACGAAGATAATGCGACCTATGCGTCCAGTATATTGGCATTATATCACAGAGGAAAAACTCCGCATGACAAGGCGAATATTCAATATCTCTGGCCGATCATGACCGATCAATCGGCGAGACAATAACAAGGAGGGGGGATGAACTGTCGACAATCCTTTTTCTATGTATTTTTTGCCATCTCATTCACATGCTCTGGCTCGTTTACTTTTGCCGAAGACAGCCTCCAGGTTCAGCTTCAACAGGAAATCGACGTGCTGAAAGCGTTTAAGCCAGATATCGTAGCCCAGCGACAGTTTGATGATCTGCTTGATAATCCTCTTATTGCTTATCATTCTGGAACCATCTTATTATTTGTTGGAGCGGAATTGTGTCAGAACAATATTGAGATCTTTCATGGGAAGTTTCCTGGATTGGATTCGATCTACCGCCCCGAATACATCGCCGATCTCGATCATGATGGACAGCAGGAGATCCTGTGCCTTCCGGCATTTCTGAATGAAGAGGATGATATGATGGAACTATGGGTCTTGAAACGACAGGGGAATGAGGTTGAGAAGTTCTATCGAGAGGTCAACTTCGATGGGTTAGTTGCGTTACGGACGACGCTTGAGAATACGACCGAGATTGTCGTCTATCACTGGGATTCAACAATGATCGGGTTCCCTGAAATCCATGATGTCTGGAGTGTAGAGTGGTTGGCTGAAGGCGTTTACGCGTTTACGGGAAAGGAGATTCAAGAACGCTCCCCCGTGCATGTCATCCATGAAGAAATTTTGCCGAGTCAGGAAGAACAGCGGCAATTTACGCAGAGCGTTTTGCAAGAGTTACAGGCGGTACCATCCGAATCAGCGTCTCTTTCGCCTCAAGATAAGGATACCGAGACATTACGTTCGTTGCTCTACTCTCATAAACAATTCGATGTTCTGCGTTTGTGGATGCACAACCATACGATGTTTTTGATACGAGCTATCGAACAATGCCAACAGGATGTGAAGAGGCTTCAAGAAAAATTTCCAGCATTGTTTCAAATCTATCACCCTATATTTATTGGCGATTTGACACGGGATGGCATTCCTGAAATCGTGCTTGACCTCTCACATACAAGATCACGAACAACAACACTTGTCGTGTTGCAGCCAACAGAAATGCAAATAAATTGGTATGAAAAAGAAATTGTCTGCCCAAATGGTATCATATCTGTCGAGAAATCATCACATAAGATTATTGTGACGTGTGTCGCCTCTCAACGAAAGGCACCGATTGTTTGGAAGGGGGAATGCGTTGCTATAGAAAGGACGGAAGAGATGACACTACAATTCACCGATGAAGGGATCAAAGAAATTCAACCATTCCAACCTTCATACGAAGTCATTAGGCGGATAAAATAGCCTTTTATCTTAAAGAGATTGTGCAGTACAGTCAATCATCAGAAGAACAACACAACGAACCATGAACCCGCGAGACGCCCAACGCGGCGAGGTTTCGCGGAGCGCATGGGGATAAAGGAGAGTCATCATGGGAGTGCCAAAGAGGAGAGCATCAAAATCACGGAAAGGCATGCGGCGGTCGCATCAAGCATTAAAAGCCCCGAATTTATCGGTTTGCCCGGAATGCGGCGAAATGAAACGTCCGCATATTGTTTGCCCGCATTGCGGCAAATACAACGGGCGACAGGTGATTGAGGTCAAAGAAAAATAATTCGGCTGGTAACTTTCAGAGACCACTAGAGACAGTTTTAGGGGATTCCGCCGCCTCAGCAGAGGGGTTGAATCCCCTTTTTGCGAACATGCCCGGCGGATCGGGGGTGTTCTCATTTTCCCTTGTATAGTTACAGGACATCGGTATGCGAATTGCGGTTGATGCGATGGGCGGAGATTTCGCGCCTGAAGCCATTGTCGAAGGGGCGGTGCAGGCGGCGGAAGAATACGGATTCACCATTATTTTGGTCGGCCAAGAGGACCGGGTGCGCCAAGAATTAGCGAAATATAAGACCGATCATCTTTCGATAGAAGTGCAGCACGCGCCTGAAATCGTGGACATGCACGATCTCCCGTCGGTGGCGCTGCGGCGCAAGAAGAATTCGTCAATGCACAAAGCGATTTACATGACGAAAAACGGCGAAGCGGACGCGGCGGTCAGCGCGGGGAACACCGGCGCGGGCATGGCGATTGCGAAACTCGCCTGCCGCATGTTAGACGGCATTGAGCGCCCGGCGTTAGCGACAGTGCTGCCGAATATCAGCGGCATGACGGTCATGATTGACGTGGGCGCGAACGTGGATTGCAAGCCGGATCATCTGCTGCAATTCGCCGTCATGGGGTCTATCTATGCCAAAGAAGTCGTCGGCATCGCCAATCCTCGCGTCGGCCTGTTGAGCATCGGCGAAGAAGAATCGAAAGGGAACACGCTGACGAAAGAGGCGTTTGAGCCGCTCAGCAAAAGCGCGCTGAATTTCATCGGCAACGTCGAAGGCCGCGACGTGTTCAATGGTCGCGTGGATGTGATTGTGTGCGACGGTTTTATCGGGAACGTCGTGCTGAAAGTGTCGGAAAGCTTAGCGAAAACGATGGGATCAATGCTGAAAGACGCTTTTTCCCAAAGCTGGCGCACGAAACTCGGCTATTTGCTCGTCAAGCCCGGCATGGATGCCATGCGGAAGCGCATGGATTACGAGGAATACGGCGGCGCGCCGTTATTAGGGCTGAATGGCGTGGTCGTGATTTCGCATGGCAGTTCCAAAGCGCGGGCGACGAAGAATGCGATCCGCGTCGCCGCCGAATCGGTCAATCATCATCTCAATCAGCAAATCACTGAGACGATGTTTGCCTGTGAGTTCGACACGAAAGCCCGCGCCAAAGCCACGTCGCTCTGGCGTCAGCTGACTCGCACCATCCGGTCAGACAGCCATAAAGAAAAAGACCAAAAAGAAGACGCCCCGCCGCAGGAAACCCCGCCAATCCCGGAAGACGCGCAAGCGCCCCAGGAAGCCGCCGAAGCCGAAAGCGACGCTGCGATCAAACGCCGCTGGTGGGGACGCAAATCACGCGGCAGCAAACCCGAAACGCTTGCCGAGTTGCCACTTTCGGAAGAAGCGTCTGCGCCGCCGGTTAACGAATCCGCGCCGCTGCCGGAATTTGAGCCGTATGAAGAGCCGGAGCAAGAAAAAAAATCTTGGTGGAAGATGAGATCGCGCAGCGCGGAAAGCCGCGAAGAAAGCGCAATTTCGGCCGCGCCGCAAGACGCGCCTGCCGAAGTGCCGCCGACCGCCGAATCGCCCGCTCCTGAGCCTGCCGCCGAGCCGACGCCAGACTCGGGAAAAGAAGCCGCGCCTTCCCGCAAAATGTGGTGGAAACGCAGGGAAGCCGCTCGCCAAGAGCCGGAAGATTCGGAAAAGCCGGACAAGGATGGACAGCCAGACGGCGAATCGTCGCAAACCGAATCGTAACAGAGACCAATGTCAATGAGTTGTGGCGCGAAGCCCCCATTTCTTGCAGAAAGAAATTTTTCGGACAAACCGAGGGGAAACTTGCGCGTCCACTCTTTCATGAAAGGAACGAAAATCTATGGCGGATGTCACGGAGTTCATTGTCGTCTTGATAACCGCGCCCTCTCCGCAAGTCGCCGAAGAATTGGCCGAGGCGGTGATGGCGCAGCGTTTGGCCGCCTGCGTCAATATCATGCCCGCCATGCGCTCGATTTTCCGGTGGAACGGCGCGATTCAGCGCGAACAGGAGACGTTGCTGCTCCTGAAAAGCCGCGCCGCGCTTTTCAATGATATTGTGGCGTTGATTGCGCCGCGCCATCCGTATGACGTGCCGGAAATCATTGCGCTGCCCGTGCAAGCCGGATTAGACGCCTATCTGCGTTGGATTGACCGCGAAACCTCCTGAGCGCCGTTGTTCGCGTTTCCTGCGAAATGTCGTTGGGGGGCGGCATGACGCTGAATTGTCCGCAGGAAAATCTGAAAAATATCCCGACGCGGAAAAATAAGAAAATTTTTCTTGTGTTTGGATGGAAACATGGTACAATACAGGATTATGCGAAAAATTCAATGGAGTTCCAAAATCGTTCTTGTTGTTGCGTCCATCAGCCTGTGCCTGTTTACGTTCAGCAGCGCCGAGCTTCACGGCGATTCTCGCGCCGATTCGTCTTCGCTGCGGCAGTTGCGCGGCAAAATCGATCGGCTGCTGGAATCGTCAGCCTTAAAAAATGCCTCGTTCGGCATTCAAATTCGTTCGTTGGAATCGGGGGAAATCGTGTACGAGCGCAATCCGGATCTGACTTTAAATCCGGCCTCGAACACCAAACTGCTGACCTCGGCCGCCGCATTGGTGAAATTGTCGCCGGAATACCGGTTTCAAACGCGGGTTTATACGCGCGGCAGCCTGCAAAACGGCGTGCTGGAGGGGGATATTTATTTGAAAGGATCGGGCGATCCAACCTTCTCGTATGAAGGCTTGCTGCGCTTGGCGCAAGACGCTTATAATGCCGGGATTCGCTCGATTTCCGGCGATGTCGTCGGCGATGAGTCTTTTTTTGACGCGGAGCGCGAATTTTCGGGCTGGCATGATTTTAAAGCCGCCTATTCCAGCAAAATCAGCGCGCTGTCGCTGAATAAAAATATCGTGACGCTGCGGGTCAAACCCGCCCACCGTTCCGGCCTTGCGCCGCAAGTGATTCTTGAGCCACCGACTACCTACATCAAAATCCAAAACAAAGCGGTCACGCATTCGTCAAACCGAGTGCGCGCCTCGTTTCTGCCGTCAGAGGAATCTGCGATGGGCGAAACGCTCGTCGTGCAGGGGCGCGTGTCGGCGCGGTCGCGCTACGGCGTCTCCGCCGCGATTTATGTCAATAATCCGTCGCTGTTCACGACGACGTCATTCAAAAACGCGCTCGAACAAATGGGCATCACGGTTCGCGGCGCGGCGGTCATCGGGACGATTCCGAAAAAAGCGTCGCTGCTCTCGGTGTATGAATCCGAGCCGCTTCCCAGCATCATCAGCGAGGCGAACAAAGCGAGCGATAATTTCGTGGCGGAGCAATTGCTGAAAACGCTCGGCGCGGAAGTTCTCGGCGCGCCCGGCACGACGGCCAAAGGCGTGCAAGCCGTGCAGCAATTTCTCGCGGAATTAGACATTCCGCAGGATGCGTATTTTCTCGAAAACGGCTCTGGCTTGTCGCGCAATAACCGGCTGTCGCCGAAGCAAATCGTGACGCTGCTCACATACATGTATGACAATTTCGCCGTCCGCGCTGAATATTTATCGTCATTAGCGGTCGCGGGCGTTGACGGCACGCTGCGCCGCAGGATGCGCGACACGCAGGCGGAACGGCGGCTGCGGGCGAAAACCGGCGCGATCAATCACGTCTCCTGTCTGTCCGGCTATGCCGCGTCGCAGGAAAATGAAGTTTTCGCGTTTTCAATTATGATGAACGGCTACCGAAGCGGCGGGCATGATGTCAAAAGCATTCAAAACCAGATCGGGCTGCTGCTGACGGAATTTTATCGAGAAACGTATGATGCGGACGCCAGCCATTCAAAACACGCCAACCAACGTCAAACCTCTGCGTCAAATTAGCGCATCGCCGCATCTTTCCGGCCTCTCCAAAAGCCCGCAGCTTTTTGGAGAGGCCTGGGCGTCATGATGAGCCAAACGAATACCATTGTCGTTGCCGATGCCCATTTAGACGGCGCGCAGGCCGAAACAGCAGCATTTCTCGCCATGCTTGCCGCGTTTCAGGCCGCACCGCTTCATCGTCTCGTCTTGTTGGGGGACATTTTCACGTTTTGGATCGGAACGAAGAAAATGCAATTCCCGCATCATCTCCCCGTTCTGGCCGCGCTTGCCCGCTTGCGCGAGCAGGGCATCCTCCTGATTTACGCCGAAGGCAACCGCGATTATTTTCTGCGCAGCCTCTACCTGAACGCGCCGTTTCATGAGATTGTGTCGGAAGGAACGCAGGCCGACATCGGCGGCAGGCGCTGGCATTTCGCGCACGGCGATCTTATCAATCCGCATGATTGGCAATATTGGCGCTGGCGCAGTTTTTCGCGCAATCGCCTGTTCTTCGCGCTGTTCAGCGCGCTGCCGCGATTTGCCGCCGTTCGCCTCGCGGAAGCGATCGAGCGCCGCTTTCGCATGACGAACGCGCGCCATAAATCGGCGTTTCCCGCCGCCACCTGTCAGGAATACGCCGAACGCCTCTGGCGGCAGGGCGTGGATGCTATCGCGCTCGGCCATTTTCATGACGCCTATCATTTCGATGCCGCGCGCGACGGTCGACAGAAAGACCTCTATGTCGTTCCGGCGTGGAAAGACGCGCATGAATATCTCCGCATTGACGCCGACGGCCGCGCGGCGCTCAGCAAATCACACTTCAAAAGTCTCAAAGACTTTTGAA
>CAZCGG010000229.1:0-6742 GCA_964498135.1 uncultured Candidatus Moduliflexus sp. | reverse complement strand
AAGGGTTCTTCTCCCGCCCACACCTGTTTTTGTCAAGCCCTTTCTACAAAATTTTCAAAAAACTACATTTATTTCCTGAATCACCCCGTATTGATGGGAAAATGCGCAAATAAAAATTTCTTACACCCTACATTCAAATTTAGGTTTTATGCGATCTCCGCATGATTTTCCGACGGCTGATAATATTGAGTTCCTCGCAATTCGTCAGGAAGATAGTCTTGTTTAACATGATGCCCCGCGTAGTCATGCGGATATTTATATTCTTTCCCATATCCTAAATCCTGCATAAGTCGCGTTGGAGCATTCCGAAGATGCAACGGCACGGGCAAAGAACCAAACCTTTTCACATCGTCTTTTGCTTTGAGAATAGCAATATATTCCGCATTATTTTTCGGCGCGCGAGCAAGATAAATAGCAGCTTGCGAAAGAATCAACTGCGCTTCGGGAAGGCCGACGAAATGCACAGCTTGCATGGCCGCGACAGATAACACTAACGCCTGCGGATCGGCGTTGCCAATATCTTCTGAGGCCAAAATGACCATTCTGCGGGCAATGAACATCGGGTCTTCGCCAGCATCGAGCATTCGTGCTAAATAATACACCGCCGCATCGGGGTCGCTGCCGCGCAGGCTTTTGATAAACGCGGAAATAATATTATAATGATCTTCGCCATTTTTATCGTAACGGAGCGTTTTTTCTCCCAATAGCCGTCCTAACGTTTCCGCCGAAATTTCACGAACGCCATCCGCGTTAGGCTCTGTGTTCACGACTAACAACTCCAAATAATTCAAAGCGATTCGGGTATCTCCGTCAGCGTGTCCGGCAAGCAGCGGGAAAATGTCAGGATGAATCATCAACGGATATTGCCCTAACCCCCGCTCAACATCCCGCGCCGCCCGCTCCAACAAGCTGATAATATGCTCTTCCGTCAAACAGCGCAGCACAAACACCTGACAACGCGAAAGCAATGCCCGATTGACCTCGAACGACGGATTTTCCGTCGTCGCGCCAATTAAAATAATTGTTCCATTCTCAACGTGCGGCAAAAAGGCGTCTTGCTGATTTTTATTCAGGCGATGAATTTCATCAACGAACAAAATGGTTTTTTTGCTGTATAAACTCCATTGCGTCTGCGCCTCTTTGACGGCATTTCGTAATTCCGGCACGCCGGACATCACGGCGCTGAATGGAATAAAATGGGAGGTGGTCGTATTGGCGATAATTTTGGCGAGCGTGGTTTTTCCTGAACCGGGCGGCCCCCATAAAATCATCGAGCTGATTTCATCATGCGCGATCATTTTAGAAAGCACCCGCCCATTGCCGAGCAGATGTTCCTGTCCGACAAATTCCTCAAGCGTTTGCGGGCGGATCCGTTCTGCGAGCGGAACATAGCGCGGAATTGAGCGTTTTTGTGTCTCAAATAAATCCACGATGGCCTCTCGTCAGAAAATGCGGGGAAACGCGAAGCAGTTTATACATACGCGCCGAGCGAATCTCCCTGATCTTCGATGATTTCCGCAAACACAATATACTTTGTGCGATACGCTTTATTGCCGACCTGAATAATCTTGTTTTCTATCGTCGCGTCATCTTTATCAGTTCCGCCCAAATAATAGGCGGGCCGCAAACGCTCATCGCCTTCGTCATGTTCCACCGTAATCACGTCTTCTTTTCCGTTCGAAAACAATAGCGGAACTTCTGCTTTTTTCTTTGACATAGGCGCGTCCTCTCGTTACGATACACCGAATTGATAAAAAATCAAAAAATTTTCTTTGGCGTGAAGATAAGCTTGACTCTTTCAAAATGCAATACGTATTATAAAAATGAAGCATTCAAATAATATAAACCCTTACACCGAAGCGTGATGCGTAACCAACCGGTTAGGCGTCCTGCTCAAAGACGATGACTCAATACATTATTCTCGGCGTAATCGTGGGTGTTATCGTTGTCGCGGCAATGAAACTGCTCGGAAAAAAGGATGTAAAAAAATCATCCTGCCCGTCTTGCAAAAAAATGTATGGCGGCGCTCCGGCAAAATGCCCGTATTGCGGCGCAAGCCTTCGTTGGAAATCGTAATGGATTGAAATGACACGAGGGAGCTTCGCTCCCTCGTATTTATTCCCCTAACGTCTTTAACTTCTCAGTCGCTTTCTGGGCTGCAGCCGAATCAGGAAATTGATTGATCACGTATTTCAAATGCGAAATCGCTTCAATCTGCCTGTCCAATTTTGAAAACGTATCGGCTTTGCTTAAAAAAGCGTCCGCAATTTTATCGCTTTTGGGGTACTTGTTAATCAAGGTATCGTACTCTTTTAACGCCGTTTCATATTCCCCAAGGCTGAAAAATGACTCCGCAATCCAGAACTGCGCAATATCCGACAATTCCGAGTCAGGATATTGTTCCAAATATTTTTGAAATCCGGCAATCGACCCCTCAAAATCGCCATTCACATACATCGTATATGGCTGATGATACATGCGGGCGGCCTCCGAATCAACCGACGCGGCATCATCCGGCGGCGTCTCGCCTTCGGGCGAGGACGGCAGCTCCTGCACGGGCAATTCTGGCGTCGCGGCCGGTTCTTCTTTCGTCTCGCCCATTTGATCGGTCATGGAATTCATCCGCTCCGTCAACGCGGATTCGGTCGCGTCAAGCCGTTCATTCAATTGCGACATGCGCGAATTGTATTCATCGAGCTTCGCCTCGATAGCCGTCAACAGGGTGGTTAATTGGTCATCAACCGCCGATGCATCCGCTTGATTTTTTTGCAGTTGTCGCACTTCTTCATTGAGTTGCTTATACAGATTCGCCGTTTCTTCTTCGGATTTTTCAAACGAACTGCGGACTTCATTCGAAAGAACAGATAATTGCGATTGAATTTGCGTCAGCGATTGTTCTTGTTGCGGAACGCCGCATGACATCAAAAAAAGTGTCAAACTTACGACGCATCCATACATCGCTCTCCCTGTGATTCTCCACATATTCACGAATTTGCCTCCATTGTTGACACGAAATCCCGGTCAGATGCCGTATGCGTCTGACCGGTTTGTTCAATAAATTATTGCGCCACTTTAAACTGCGCCCGCCGATTTTTCGCCCATGCATCTTCGCCATGACCCGGATCAACAGGCACGGATTCGCCATAACTAATCGTATAGAGCCGTTGCGGATCAATGCCAAGCGTCGCAAGATATTTTTTCACGCTGAACGACCTATTTTCGCCCAACACCTGATTATATTCAAGCGTTCCGCGCTCATCGCAATGCCCTTCAATCTGCACCAACACGTCGGGATGATCTTTCAACCATGCGGCGTTGGCTTCTAAGGTTTCTCTGGCAGCCTGCGTCAGAGAATATTTATCAAATTCAAAATAGACCGACTGCAAATCGCCGGATTCCTGAAAGCGCGTCCCCATCGGCGGACGATTCGGCAGCCACGATAAATCGCCGCGATCTTCTTCGGGAATATCCCCTTCTTGCAAGGCATCGCCCACCTTCGAGCCGTCCAATTCAATCGTCGTGGTCTCGCCTTGATCCGCAGGCGTCACTATCGGGGCCTGCGTCGGCTTCTTTTTTGCGCAGCCCGCCACGACTAAACACCCCAGCAGCAGCAACAGCAGCCCGCGAGAAAAAATGTTGCGACCGGTCAAATACGTTTTCAAAGCTCTTCCTCCTGTGTGCATGAGCGTAACGAACGCAAATGAAGTCACGCCTTCACCCCGTTCATCACCACTCGCGTTAATATGTCATCAGGTCATCTGCCCCATGCAGTTTCAACATCTTACGGCATCCACGCGGGAGACGTGTCCATCCCGTGACTGTCCGTGACTGTCCGCTGGTTCGTCCCATCGGCATTCATTATATACAAACTGTTCGTGCCGTCTCGCGTTGATTGAAAGGCGATGTAGCGGCCATCAAACGACCACGCCGGGTCTTCGTTATTTCCAACGTTTTTCGTCAATTGCCGCAGCATGTCACCGTTTGTCTGCATCGTATAAATATTGAAATTGCCGTCCATCGAAGAGGCAAACGCAATCAAATCGCCCGTCGGCGACCACGACGGCGAGACATTGTACGATCCGTGAAACGAAATGCGGCGGATATTTTCACCCTGCCGATTCATGATATACAAATGCGGCGCGCCGATATTGTCGGCGGTATAAACAAGTTCCCGGCCATCCGGCGACCACGACGGCGACACGTCATTCCATTTGTTGCGCGTCAGCCGAATCGCCTCTTTCGCAAACGTATCGAACAAATACAATTCGGGATTGCCGTCTTTTGAGAACGTCAACGCTAACGTCCGTCCGTCCGGCGCCCAATCTGCGGCGAAATTCATGCCGGGATACATGGCAATGCAGGCCGTTTCTTTCGTATCCACGTCCATCAAATACAAATCCGGGTTATTTTCTTTGAACGACGTATAAACAATTTTTTTCCCGTCCGGCGACACGGCGGGCGAGAGAATCAACGAATGATCGCGCGTCAACTGCGTCAGATTCGCGCCGTCGAAATCCACCCGAAACAACTCCTTCGCGCCGTTCCGGTTCGAGACGAACACCAATTTTGACGACGACATGCCGCGCGCGCCGGTAATTTTCAGGATGATTTCATCCGCAAACCGGTGAATAATCGTCCGCGCCTGCGACACCTCGCTTTCATAGCGTTTGCCAAGAAGAAAATCTCCGCCGAGCGTATCAAATACCCGGCACTCTAAAATCAACCCGTTGCCCTGAAGTTGATACGTGCCTTTCACCAGCAGCCGCGCCCCCAAATCCGCCCATTGCGCAAATTGCACTTCGCCGCTGGCGTTATCTTCGCGCTGCACGCCGTCAATCCGCCCGGCGTCATTCTCCAGCGTATCGAAAAACCCGGAAATCCGCAAATCATTGCGAAGCACCGGCGCAAGCTGCGCCTCAAGAATGTCCGACGCATTGCCCTGCGCGACAAATTGGGGCACCGCAATTTTAATGACATGCTGCCCAGTGCCGGTCAATTCGACCGAAATTTCCGTTGCCGCCGCCGATGCCGCCCACACGAGACAAGCGCACATCACCGCCCACGCCCGCCTCACCTGCCTGCGCGTCATACCCTACCTCCTCACCACAATTCGCACCCGTAATTCCATGCCGCCATATTCCGGCGGCAGAGGATCAAAGCGTTTAATCAGCGCAATGGCTCGAATGATTGAATCTCGTAACTTCTCTACACCAATTCCCTCACCTTTGTCAACACCTGATTTCAAAATTTTTCCATTTCTGTCAATGACTAAATACAGCGAAAGCGCTCCCGCCCCTTGCGGAAACCATAAACCGCTTATTTTCCGGTCAATATGGGCAAGATATTCGGGGTAGGGAAAGGCGTCTTCCTGATCGAGCATCACTGACGGGCCGCCCTGCGATAATTGCGACGAGCCGGAGGACGTTCCGAACGAGTCGCCTTGTCCCGGTGTCTTTGACGTTCCCGGCGTCCGCCGCCGCGCAGGCTGAATGACCGGCTCATCGGGATCGTATAACGGCGGCATCTCGGCTGGGAGTTGATCCAAAACGGCCGGCCGCCGCGGCACTTCGAACGCCACAATCGTTTCTTTCGGCGATGGAAACGGCGAAGGCGTCACTCGGCGCGGCAGCAGATATTTCGGCGTGGGCGTCGGCGAAATGCCGATAGTCGGCGTCGGGCTTGGAATCGGCGTAGGCGTCGAACGCGGCTTTGGCGTCGGCGTGACGGTCGGCTCTGGCGTCGGCGTCGGTTCGGTCACAGTCGAAAGATTCCGAAATGCAATCATATCGCGTTCCGGCGTTTCAACCGGCGCATCTTCGGAAATTTCCGGCGGAACGACATCTTCCGGCAAGTCGGACGGCTCGACTAAGGCGACGGTCTGCGCGTCCTGCGCGGTAAACGGCATCATCACGACTTCCGGCTGAAAAAGATACATCAGCGCGAACCCGCCGAACACCAAAATATGCAGGGCGAATGACACTGCCACCATGTTTTTGAATTGACGATGCTGCTCCATAACCAAGACGCCTTGCCCGCTATTTTTTGGCCGTCTGCCGGATGCGCGGTTTCGTCACTAACCCGACATGTTGAATGCCGTTCTCTTTGATGGCGGAAATCACGTCAATCACCGTGCCGTAAGCGATGGCTTTATCTGCCTGAAGAAACACGTTATCCACGTCGGAAAGCCCCTGCAAATTCGCCGCAAGCGTCTCCAGCGACGTTTCCTTGTCATCAAACCAGATCGCGCCATCCGCCATAATCGTCACGACATGCTGGCTCGGTTCGACCGAAGATTCGCCGACGGCGGATTCCGGGATTTTCACGTCCAGCCCTTTATGAATAACCGGCGCGACAATCATGAAAATAATCAATAAATTGAACACCAAATCCATCAACGGAACAATATTAATCTCAGAAAGCGTTCCAATCGGATTTTTCGTGCGAAATGACTTCGCCATCTTCGTTCGTATATGTCACCACAGATTCCACAGATGTAAAACTTGTTAGGGCTTACGCATTTTTAAGAACCTCACCCCGGCCTCTCCGAAGGAGAGGGGAAATTGGCGTCGCCCCGCTCTTTTGGAGAGGGGCCGGGGGCGAGGTTTTGCATAAATCCCCACTTGTTTAAAAAATCTGTGCAAATCTGTGGCGACTTACACAGCCTTCACATTCAATCAATTTGCGTCGCCTATAACGTTTTGCGCAATTCGCGGCGGATGACGCTGGTAAATTCGGACGCGAA
>CAZCGG010000228.1:4244-6742 GCA_964498135.1 uncultured Candidatus Moduliflexus sp. | reverse complement strand
ATTTTTTCCGCGTTGCAGCGCGAACGCATGCAAGAATTGCTGCAACAGAAAGCATTGGCGTAAGCAAATGCAGATTTGACAGATGTTCAGCGCCTGTCAGGTCTCTCAAAAAACGAAGCGAAACTGGGTTTCTGCCGGAAACGCCGGGACATTGAAGGGGACGTTATCGTGATGACATTAACTATTAAGAAGAAGTTAGGAGGACTCATCGGCATTTTGTTGCTGCTCTTCCTTATTTTAGGCGCAATTGTGTCGCGGAATCTGCGCACCGTGCAGGACGAAATTCACGTCATGACCGCCACGAGCCTGCCGCTCAGCAGCCTTGCCTATGACATGGACATCGAAGTGCTGCGCATCGCGTACAGCATTCTCGGCTACCTGCATGAACGCAGCGATTCGCATCTGCAACGCTTCGATGAATCGCGGAAAAATTTCACGCAGTTGCGCGACCGCCTGAAGCCGATGCTGACGACAGAAAACGAGCGGGCATTAGACCAGCAGATCGGCGCGTTATACAAAGAACTTGATGAACTCGGCGCGGCGATGATTTCCCGGAGCGACCAGCAGGCGAAACGCTTCGAAAGTTTTGAAGGCTTGGTGCATGAATGGGAAACGCTGATGGCTGAGAACATTCAAGCGGACATCCGCCGGGAAACTGATGCCAGCGTCGCCTATAAGAAGCTTGAGGCCGTCTCCGCGCTGAAAGAGTCGTTTGTTTTGATGCAGCGTTCGCTGAAAGATTACATGATTACGCACGAGTATCAAAGCGAAGAAGCCATGCAGACCGCGTGGCAGCAGTTCGGGCAGGCATTCGCGCGTTATGAGGCGCTCGCGTTATCGGAGCAAGAGCGGATTTGGATGAAAGATCTCGTCGGGCTGGCAAGCGACGTGAAACTATTTTCGCAGGAAATTCTGCGACTGAAAAAACAGAATACCGAAGGATTAGCCCGCGTTGTCGAGCTTCGTCGGGAATTAGGGAATGAATTGCTGTATAACAGCTTGATTAAAGGTGTGGCGGGAAACGGCTTGGAGCAGGCGGAAGGCCATGCGGCAGCCGCGCTGCAAGCCGCCAGCCGGTCATTGTTGATCGCGCTGTTCGCCAGCCTCGCGTTCGGCCTGATTGTCGGCCTCGCGTTGGCGTATAACATTACCAGCCGCTTAACGCATGTCGTCAATGCCGCCAAATCGCTGTCGAACGGCGATCTCTCCGTCGAACTGCGCGAGGCGTCCGGCGACGAAATCGGCGAATTGGTCATGGCGTTTCAGCAGATGATCGCGTATATCCGCAACGTCGCGCACGTCTCCGAAACGGTGGCCGCCGGAGATTTGAGGGTCAACGTCATGCCGCTGTCGGAGCAAGACGTGCTGAATCACTCCTTCAAGAAAATGATCGCGTATTTGCAAGGGATCGCCGCCGTCACGGAGCGCGTGTCCGAAAAAGATCTGCACGCGCAGGTTGTCCCGAAATCCGACGCGGATGTGCTGAGTTTGTCGCTCGCTAAGATGGTCACGAACCTGCGCGCGATGATGACGGAAATCGAGCAGCAAAGCTGGCTGAAAGACGGCATCAGCCAATTGAGCATGGAACTGTCCGGCGATGTGGCGCTGAAAGATGTGTGCCAAAAAGCGATGAGTTTCGTCGCGCATTACGTGAAAGCCGGCAGCGGCGCGCTATACGCCTACAACAATCTGGAAGGCACGCTGCGGCTGCTCGGCGCGTTCGCGTTTACCGAACGCAGCAAGCTGTCCAACGTCTATCGTCTCGGCGAGGGCGTTGTCGGGCAAGTCGCGCTCGAACGCGCGCCGATTCTCCTGAAACATCAGGCGCGGCAGGACGCGCTGATTTCGACTGGCACGGTCAGCTACGCGGCGGCGCAAACGTACACCTTCCCGTTGTTGTATGAAAACACGCTGTACGGCGTCATCGAATTGGCCTCTGCACAGCCGTTTGAGGCGCACGCGCAGAATTTTTTGAACGAGGCGAACCGCGTCATTGCGACGGTCTTGTTTTCCACGCAGCAACGCGAAAAAGTGCAGGAATTGCTGAGCGTCGCGCAGCAGGCGCAGCAAGCCGCCGAAGTCGCCGCGCAAGAGGCGGAGCGGGCGAAAGAAGAGGCGCAGGAGCAAGCGCGGGAAGTGCAGCAGGCGAACGCCCGGCTTGAGGAGCAGCAGCAGAAATTGCAGCAGCAGAGCGAGGAATTGCAACAGGTCAATTCGCACCTTGAAGAGCAGCAGCAGCAGCTTCATCAGCAGAGCGAGGAGCTTCGCCAGCAGAATGACACGCTGAACAAAGCCAAAGGCGAACTGGATCACCGCGCCAAAGAATTGGAATTGGCGAGCAAATACAAGTCGGAATTTTTGGCGAACATGTCGCACGAACTGCGGACGCCGCTCAACTCGATTATTCTGCTTTCCAAAATGCTCAGCAAAAACGAGCGGACGCATTTGGACGAGAAAGAGGTCAAGCAGGTCAGCGTCATCAATCAGGCCGGAGAGGA
>CAZCGG010000228.1:0-4144 GCA_964498135.1 uncultured Candidatus Moduliflexus sp. | reverse complement strand
GCCTTCAAATTCACGAAACAAGGCTCGGTGACGCTCGCGGCGTCCATTCATCCGGCGCGGAAAGACACGATCTTGATTGCTGTCAGCGATACCGGCGTCGGCATTCCGAAAGAAAAGCAGATGATTGTGTTCGAGGCGTTTCAGCAGGCGGACGGCTCGATTTCCCGCGAATTCGGCGGCACGGGCTTGGGGCTTTCGATTGCGCGGGAATACGCGAAACTCCTGCAAGGCTCGCTCGCGCTGGAAAGCGAAGTCGGCAAAGGGACGACGTTTACGATTACGCTGCCCGTGCTGCTGAAAGAGCTTGCTACGCCCGCGCCGCAGCCCAAGCCGGAGCCCGCCGCGCCCAAGCCGCAGCCAATGCCGATGCCCGCGCCCGTCGTGACCTTCTCGGCGTCTAGCAGCGTTGACGATGACCGCCAGCACCTTCAGCCGGGCGATAAGGTGATTTTGATTGTCGAGGACAATGCGGATCTCGCGCAAAGCACGATGGACGTGACGAAAGAGATGGGGTTCAAGGTGTTAGTCGCGCTGACCGGGCGCGACGGCCTTGAATTGGCCGCGAAATATCGCCCGACCGGGATTCTGCTTGATCTCGTCCTGCCGGACATCAACGGCATGGAAGTGCTACGCGAACTGAAAAGCACGCGAGAGTTGCGCCACATTCCGGTGCATATTTTCTCCAGCAAGGAGCGCGACAATTCCTATCGCACGTTCGGCGCGGTCGGCTATTATCAGAAGCCGGTGAACGAAATTGACATTCAACACGCGGTTGAAAATCTGATGACCATTTCGGAAAAGTTCCCGAAACGCTTATTAGTCGTCGAAGATGACCAATCGCAGCGCGAGGCGATTCAGGAATTTCTCGGCAATACGGATGAAGTGAAAATTACCGGCGTGTCGTCCCAAAATGAGGCGATTCAGGAGATCGAAACCGGCGAATATGACGCGGCGATTATTGATCTCGGCCTGAAAGACGGGAACGGCTACGACATTTGCCGCTACATCAAAGAGCGGCACGTCAAGTTGCCGGTCATCATCTACACCGGGCGGGAATTGACCGAAGAACAGGAACGCGAACTGCGGAAATATACCGACAGCATCATCATCAAAACCGCGAAATCCTACGAGCGGCTGTCGGATGAAACCGCGCTGTTCCTGCATCAGATGTATCACGGCGAACACGAGGCCGCGCCGCGCCATGCCGCGCCGCGCCCGCTCGAAACGCAGGGATCGCTTGTCGGCAAGAAAATTCTGATTGTGGATGACGACGTGAAAAACGTCTTTGTCTTGGCGTCCGCGCTCGAAAATCACGGCGCGACCGTCGTGGACGCGAAAAACGGGCAGGCCGCGATTGACCGGCTGCATCAAGAGCCGGACATCGATATCGTGCTGATGGACGTGATGATGCCGGTCATGGACGGCTATACGGCGATGCGGCTGATTCGCAAAGATGAGCAGTTGAAGCATCTGCCGATTATCGCGCTGACCGCCAAAGCCTTGAAAGAAGACCGTCAGAAGTGCATTCAGGCCGGGGCTGACGATTATCTCTCGAAGCCGGTGGATTATGACGGCCTGATTCGCCTTGTGAAAGCGTGGATTGAGAAAGAATGAGGGCTTGAGGATTATGAAATTCATCTCATTGCAGGTTCGGCTGGTGGCTATTTTCGGGTTGTGCATCGTGTTGACGATTGGCGGAATCGTGGCGTATAGCGTGATTTCCTCCGAACATTCCGCGAAATTCGTCGAGCAATCGGCGGAAGCGGCGCTGACGGCGGCGGTCGAGCAGCAAATCATGGAGAAAGCGCGCGCGATTTCGCTGTCTATTCAAGTGGAATTGGAAGTCGCGTTAGATACCGCCCGGACGATGGCCGATGTGTTCGGCGCAGTCAAAGACCCGCGCATTCGCCTGACAATTGACCGCAAGCGCGTCAATGGCATGCTGCGCGGCATTGTGGAGCATAATGCGGAATTTTTAGGCGCGTACACGCTCTGGGAGCCGAACGCGCTGGACGACTTGGACAGCTTGTATGCCAACACGGAAGGGCATGACGAGACCGGGCGGTTCGTGACGTATTGGAATCGCGGCGCAGATGGCGCAATCACGTCTGAAGTTCCGTTTGACTATGAAAATCAGGAAACATCCGAGAGCGGCGCGCGCAAAGGGGAATATTACCTCTGTCCGCGCGAGCGCAAGCGGGAATGCGTGATTGATCCGTATCCCTATCCTGTGCAGGGCAAATTGGTGTGGATGCTCTCCTTAGTCGCGCCGATTCTCGTGAATGAGCATTTTTACGGGATTGCCGGAGTTGACATGGCGTCCGATTTCATTCAGGCGAAGGTGGACGAGGCAAACAGCAGCCTCTATTCCGGCGCGGGGAAGGTGTCTGTCATCAGCTATCGCGGGCTGCTCGTCGCCGCGACCGGCGATCAAAGCTTGCGCGGCAAGCATTTCAAAGCCTGGATGACGGATGATTGGCAGCGAGACGAAGCCTATATTCGGGAAGGACGGGAAAAAATCGAGCGGAAAGGCGAAACGATTGAAATTCTCGTGCCGCTCAAAATCGGCGACAGCGACACGCCATGGACAGTGCAAATTGAACTGCCGACCGCGACCGTGCTGGCTGACATGGAACGCATGGTGTCGGCGTTGCGCGTCCGCGGCCGCCGCGATTTGCTGATGCAAGTCGCCGTCGGCGCGGGGTTGGCGGCGGTGGCATTATTCGGCATCTGGCTGATTTCCAGACGCATCGTGCGCCCCCTGAAAACCTCCGTCAATGTGGCGAATCAAATCGCGGAAGGCGATCTGCGCGTGGGGTTCTCCGTCGAATCGCGCGATGAAATCGGGCAGATGATGGCCGCGATGAAACACATGATCGCGTATCTCAAAAATGTCGCCGATTTAGCCGAGCAAGTCGCCAACAACGATTTGAGCGTCACGGTCGTCCCGAAATCGGAGCGCGACACGCTGAATCATTCGTTGAGCAAAATGGTGGAGAATCTGCGGCGCGTCAGCGCGGAAAACACCCGTTCAATGGCCGCTATCGAAGAGCGCAATCAGGCGATGATTGAGCAGAACTGGCTGAAAGACGGCATCAGCCAGCTGAGCGCGGCGCTTGCCGGAGACCTTCCGTTGACGGAGATGTGCGAACGCGCCATTCGGTTCGTCGCCCGCTATGTCAAGGCTGGTCACGGCGTGCTGTACACCTATCATCCGCAGCAGCAGGTCTTGCGCTTAGCCGCCGCGTTTGCCTTCACCGAGCGCGATCATCTTTCGAACGAATATCGCCTCGGCGAAGGCGTGATTGGGCAGGTCGCCTTTGAGCGCGCGCCGATTCTCATGAAACATCCGCCGCAGACGGAGAGCGAGATTGTGACCGGCACGACGCGCCTTGCGCCGGTCAACACCTACACGTTCCCCTTGCTTTACAATGACGAATTGCATGGCGTCCTTGAATTGGCGTCCTTCGAGCCGTTCGGGCAGAAAGCGCAGGATTTTTTGAGCGAGGCGGATCGCGTGATTGCCACGGTGCTGTTTTCGGCCATGCAGAAAGAGCGGGTGCATGACTTGCTGCGGAAATCGGAAGAGGCCGCGCATGAGGCGGAAGAGGCGAAAGAAGCGTCGCAGCGCCAAGCCGAAAGCGCGCAGGCCGCCGCCGTCCGTCTGGAAGAGCAGCAGCAGCGTTTGCAGCAGCAAAACGAGGAATTGCAGCAGTTGAACGCGCAGTTGGAAGAGCAGCAGCAGCAGCTTGAGCAGCAGCGCGAAGAACTCCGGCAGCAGAAAGAAGCGTTCATGTTGGCGCAGGCGAAAGCCGCGCGCCAAGCGTGAATGATGGAATAGACCTTTTGCAAGAGGTCTAATAGACCCAACAGCGCAGTAGCAGGGAGTCGCCTGAAACTATGATGAATCCAGCGAGATTGATTACCATCCGCGCCAAATTGCTTGTCATGTTTACGTTGATCGGCGCCAGCATTCTGCTCGCGGTGAGCGTCATCAATTACACTATTGGGAAGCGTCTGCTGCGGCAACAGTTTTCCGATACATTGATTACGATCCGGCAGATGAAAAAAATTCGAATCGAAGAATTTTTTGAGCGCCGGCGCGTCCAAATCGAATTATTGACGACGCTTCCCGATGTGCGCA
>CAZCGG010000227.1:4379-6763 GCA_964498135.1 uncultured Candidatus Moduliflexus sp. | reverse complement strand
TTATGCCGACGCGCTATTTTCCGACATGCGCAATCACTTCGATTTCGATCTCGACATCTTTGGGCAGGCGCGCCACCTGCACCGTTGACCGAGCGGGCGGATTTTCCGAAAAACATTGGGCATAGATTGCGTTCATCGCCGCGAATTTTTCCATATCTTTCAGAAACACGGTCGTTTTGACGACATGCGCAAACATCACGCCCGCCGCCTGCAAAATGCCTTCGATATTTTTTAAAACCTGCGACACTTGCGCTTCAAACGAATCGGTTACGAGCGCGCCGGTCGCCGGATTGATTGGAATTTGGCCGGACGCAAAGAGCAGATTTCCCACTTGAACAGCCTGCGAATACGGCCCAATCGCCTGCGGCGCTTGCGTTGTGGCAATGATTTGTTTTTCCATAAACATCTTCTCAATTCCCCACCCCTTGCCCCTTCCCAAGAGGGGAATATAAATCACGCATTCCCTTCTTGGAAGGGGCCAGGGGTAGATAGTTTGAACGTTAGGGGTTGGAAATATCCGACGAAAACGAGGCGCGAAACACGCTGGACGGCACCTCGTCGAATAATTCGCTGATTGAATCTTTGCGGTTGATGCGGGCGACGGCTTCGGCGAAAAGCGGGCTGACCGAGACGATCCGAATTTTTGAAGACGCCTTGAGATAGGGGTTTTCGACCGAATCCGTCGAAATCAGCAGTTCAATCTCGCTCTCTTCAATGGTCTGCACCCCTTTTTCCTGCATCAAGACGTGGGAAATGCAGCCGATGATATGCTGCGCGCCGCGCTGCTTGAGCAGATGCGCCAACTCCGCCAGCGTCCCGCCGGAAATGCTGAAATCGTCCACAATCAGCACGTTCTTGCCGTTGACATCCCCGATTAATTGCAAGATTTCGGCATGTTCGTTGTGCGACGTGCGCATTTTATCGGCAATCGCTAACGGCGAACTTAGGCAATTCGCAAATTTGCGGGCGTTTTTCGTGAAGCCAGAATCCGGCGATACCACGACAAAATCCTGATACCCCATCGTTTTCACGTATTCCACCAACACGCGGAGCGCGTGCAGATGATCCACCGGTTTCTTGAAAAAGCCCTGAATCTGCGGCGTGTGCAAATCCATCATCATAACGCGATCCGCGCCCGCCAATTCGATACATTCCGCGCAGACCCGCGCCCGAATCGAAACGCGCGGCTCGTCTTTCTTATCCCCTTTTGCATAGCCGAAATAGGGGATAACCGCCGTCACGGAATTGACGCTGGCGCGTTTAAACGCATCCATCCAGAACAGAATTTCCGTGAATTCCGCGTTCGGATTCAGCGCAATCGGCTGCACGAGAAACACATCTTTTGAGCGGACGTTTTCGCCGATTTTGACAAAAATGTTGCCGTCGGAAAACGTGAACACTTCCGATTTTCCGACGGGGATGTTCAAATAATCGCACATCTTGCGGGTAAAGGCCGCCCCGCTGCTTCCTGCAAAAATTTTCATGTCGTTTTGCTGCGATAACATCATGCGTCAGGATTGCGCCGGAACGCCCGACGGGATGCCCATCGTTCAGGCGTCTCCGCGCCACCGGTTTCCCTGAATGCTCGGAGTGTTAATGGATGAGGTCTCAGAAATCGCCGCGACAAACGCGCCCGCTTGCCGCGCATTTGCCCGCCGTCCATGTCGTCAGCGAACGAGAAAATCTGTCAACTGAAAACTGATATTTTCTATCTCAGACCTGACAGGTTTCAAAAACCTGTCAGGTCGAAAATCCCAAAAATTATTGCCGCGTTTCGAGGCTGGCAAGCGTTTCTTGCAATAGTGCCTGAATCTTCGAGATTTCCAGCGATTTCGCGTAAGCGGCGAGCGTTTGGAGAAACGGCGCCGCCCCGCATGGCCGCGCTTGAAGCGTTTTCAACTGCGTTCGAATCGCAAAAATATCGCCGATTTTCGCCATGTCGAGCAAGGCGCGCAACACTTCCGGCGCGAGCGTCTCGCCGCCTTCCGCCGGATGCGGCGGCATGTCGGCGGGCGCGAGAAAATCGCAGAGCGCACGCAGCAATTCTTCGGCGTTGAACGGCTTGCTCAGGAACGCCTGACATCCGGCGTCTAAGCACGCTTGCTGCGACTCTTCCGGCGAATTCGCCGACAAAATAATGATATTCACGTCGCGCTGCCCCGGAATCGCGCGGATGTGCCGCATGATTTCGAGGCCGTTCGCGTCCGCCAGATTTAAATCCAGCAGGATGAGGTGCGGCGACTCAGCGGCAGCCTGCTGGACGGCCTGCGCGCCGCTCGCGGCTTCAATTACCTGAAATCCCAGCGGCTTGAGCAGATGCCGCAGCAGCAGGCGGTTGCTGTCTTCATCGTCCACCACGAGAATTTTCCGGTTATTCCCCTCGA
>CAZCGG010000227.1:2615-4279 GCA_964498135.1 uncultured Candidatus Moduliflexus sp. | reverse complement strand
TGATGCGCGGGAATCCCCATGCCCGTGTCTTCGACTTCGAAGCGGAATGCGCCAACGGGTTGCCTCGATGCGTCGGCGTTTTCGGCGTCGCGGCGCATGACGCGGAACGTGACGCGCCCCTGTTGGGTAAATTTGACGGCGTTCCCTAACAAATTGAGCAAGATTTGGCGCAGTCGCTGTTCGTCCACGACGATGAATTCCGGCAGCGTGAGCGGGTACTGACAAAGAAATTGCACCCCTTTCTGCGCGGCGCGGATGCGAATCATGTCTTCAATTCCTTTCAAAAAGCCGGGCAGATGGATTTCGCGCGGAATGATTTGAATGCGTCCCGCATCGAGTTTGGATAAATCCAGCAAATCGTTGATAATCAGCAACAGATGCTCGCCGCTTTCTTGAATGCTTTGAATCGCCTGCTGCTGAAGTTCCGTGAGCGTTTTTTCCTGTCGGAGAATCTGGCTATAACCTAAAATCGCGTTGAGCGGCGTCCGCAATTCATGGCTCATCGTGGAAAGAAATTCGGTTTTGGCGCGATTCGCCGCCTCCGCCTCGTCGCGCGCCGCATGCATCTGCTGTTCGGCCTGCCGCCGCTCCTCGATTTCGCGGTTCAATTCATCCCGCGAGGCCGTCAGCGCGCCCAATCGCGCCGCCATCGTGTTGATCGCATTTTCCATTTGGCCGATTTCTCGATGATCATGCACATTAAGCCGGAACGCGAAATTACCCTGCCCGATCTTGTCCAATCCTGCCAACATGCGCAGGATTGGACGGCTGACGCTGCGCGCCATGAGCAAGGCCAACATGATGACGAACGCCACGACGCCCGCGGCGATGCCGACAATCGTGAGCCTCAAGGCGCGAACGCGGGCAAACGCCTCGGCATAGTCAATTTCCGACAGCAGGCACAGTTGCATCTCTGGAATCCAGCGATAGACGCCTAACACCGGGATGCCGCGATAATCACGGTACGCGCCGCTGCCGCTTTGTTGTTTCAGGCAGGCCGCAATGCCGTCGCTTCGCGCCAAGTCGCCGGGATGCTTCGCGGAAAAGCGGCTGCTCGAAACGAGCAGTTGCGCCGCGCTGACAAGGTAGGATTCTTGCGAATTCGACTGCTTCAACCCCTCGCTGAGCATGACGGAAAGCTTCTCAATGTCCACATGCCCGGCCAACACGGCATTCAGCGCACCGTTCTGCAAATCCGTCACCGGCAGGGCGACCGTGATGAGCGGAATCTGGCGCGACACGGAATAATAGGCGTTTTGAACGGAGATGTCCCTCTGCCCGTTTTTGAAATACGGCTCATTTCCGCGATAGGCGTTTTCAGGCTCGCTGCCGGAAGAGAGCAGGATTTTTCCAGTGCGCGCGTGAATTAAGAACAATTCCAGCCACGATTCTTCTTCCAATAGCGGCTCGACGTGATTGATGCGCAGTTGAAAATAAGCGGCTTGGAATGCGGGCGTATCCGGCGCGAATTGCGTCAATGAACGGGCATGTTTCCTGACCGCCGGGCGTCCGGCAAATTCGAGCAAGCTTTCTTTCAAATCGCGCATCGTTCGAACTAATTCGGTGGCTTTCATCGAGGTCGTCACGTTCAAGTGGAGCAGCATGTCCTGCGTGATGATGCGCTGGCTGCTTTGATACGCGACGATGCCGACGACGGCAAGGGG
>CAZCGG010000227.1:0-2515 GCA_964498135.1 uncultured Candidatus Moduliflexus sp. | reverse complement strand
TCAATATTATATTGCCGCATTTTATAGCCTAAAATCCGCTCGGTCGTCGAAAGATATTGGGCGGCTTTGGATTTGACGCCCCGCGCCTTTTTCAAGGCGTCAATAATCAATTCCTTTTCAAAATGCTCGATTTGATGCGCTAACGACAGCGTTTCTTTGACTTCCGACGTATCCACGCGCTGCAACGTCGGCGGCAGATGCGTGGATTGAATCGTGTCGCTGTCGCAGAGCAGCACCGCGCGTTCCATGCAATTCTGGATTTCCCGCACGTTGCCCGGCCAATGATACGAGTTCAACAGGTCAATCGCCAGCGTCGAAATGCGCCCGATTTTCTTATTATTTTCTTTCGCGTATTTTTGCAAAAAATGCTCGGCTAACAGCAGAATGTCGGTTTTGCGCTCCCGCAACGGCGGAATGTAAATCGGGAACACGTTCAAGCGGTAATACAAATCTTCCCGGAAGCGATTTTGGGCGATTTCTTCTTCCAAATTGCGGTTCGTCGCCGAGATAATGCGGACGTTGATTTTAATCGTCCTGATGCCGCCGACGCGCTCGATTTCTTTTTCCTGCAAGACGCGCAGCAGGCGCACTTGCAGATGTGGTGGCAATTCGCCGATTTCGTCAAGAAAAATCGTGCCGCCGTCCGCCAACTCGAATTTCCCCTTTTTGCGGTCAGTTGCGCCAGTAAACGCCCCTTTTTCGTAGCCGAACAATTCCGATTCGATTAGGTTTTCGGGAATCGCGCCGCAATTCAGCTTGATGAACGCCTTCTGCGCGCGCGGGCTATTATAATGAATCGCGTGGGCGACGAGTTCTTTGCCCGTCCCGCTTTCCCCGTGAATCAAGACCGTCGCGTTGGAATTGGCCACTTGAATAATATTTTCATACACCAACTGCATCGCGCTGCTGTTGCCGATCATGTTGTGAATGTTGTATTTTTCTTTCAACTCGTCTTTCAAAATGATGTTTTCCGTCAGCAGATGCTCCTCCGCTTCCATAATATTGCGGACTTTGACGGATTGCGCAATCATTGCGGCGAGAATTGCTAAAAAGCGCACGTCTTGCGAAAAATCCGCGTCCGGCGAGAACGGGCGGTCAATGCTGAGCGCGCCCATCACATCCGCGCCCAACTTAATCGGCACGCAGATAAACGAGATATTTTTGCGGGTAATGTCGCCGCGCGCCCGTGTTTTATTCAAAAAAAGCGGGTCTTCGTCAATGCGCGGAATAATGGCCGGTTCGCCAGCTTCAACGACCTTGCCGGTCACGCCTTCGCCAAGCTTGTATTTGCCGCGCCGCTTGGCCTCTTCGGTCATGCCATAGGCGATTTCCGTCGTAATTTCGTTTGTGGAAGGGTTGAACAGCCGTAGCGTTCCATGCGTCATCCCCAATTTTTTTTCCAGCAGTTCGAATGCTTTATACGCAAAATCTTTCACATTGCTTGAGATGGAAAGCGTGTTCGCAATTTCATGCAGGACGGCCATTTCTGCGATTTCGCGGGGCGTGTCTGTCATAAATGAAGCGTCTCCTTTCAACCACATGCGCGTCATATCAGCGAAAAAATGAATGCTTACAAAAGTGTAACTTTAACATATTGCCTGCTGAGAAAAAGTCAATAAGTAATTTGCGGAACTTCAAAAACAGGCGTTCCTCGCCGGTTTTGGCGCAACGTCTTGCCGCGAAAACAGAGAAAAATGCGCAGAAATGTTATTTATCTACCGTAATAATTCAAAAATGTATTTTTTATAAAATAATGCTGCAAAAATGTTATAATTTCGTCAAAAGACTTTGTTCGCGTTACTATTGCTCGAACAAACAAAAATCGCGCTAACTCATTATAATATCGAAAGATGCCGCTTTTTTTCCCGCGCCGCGATAAAAAAACATATAAACCGCCCGCCAAGAATATTCACCTGAAATACCCCGTCAAACGAACGAATTCAGCAAAAAATCCGTTGTTTATTTTTTAGAAAATAGCATCGTGGCAAGCGTTTTGAATTACATGAACGCAACCACAGATTGACGCAAATTTTTTTTGGGGCGTGGATGTGACATAATTGTTTGATAGGAAGGATGTCAGTTGCAGTGTTTGGCGATGATTTGACATGGCGATGCACTGCGGTTTGGCAGATGTAGAGCGTATGAAATTCATTATTGCGTTGATTCAGCCTGAAAAATTGCCCGATGTCAAAGCCTCGCTGTATAAAGCGGAGGTGTATAAAATGACCGTGACCAATGCCATCGGATGCGGCCAGCAGAGGGGATATAAAGAAGTCTATCGCGGCGTTGAGGAAGAGGTGACGCTGCTGAAAAAAGTGCGGCTGGAGATCGCCGTGAATGACAATTTCGTGGAGCGCACGATTGAGGCGATTATTCAGGGGGCGCGGACGGGCAATATCGGCGACGGCAAAATTTTCGTCCTCGATTTGCCCGACTGCATTCGTATTCGCACAGGCGAAAAGGGTTCGGCGGCAATTGGGTAATGGGATGTATGATGTCGGATAATCAATATAAT
>CAZCGG010000226.1:2728-6867 GCA_964498135.1 uncultured Candidatus Moduliflexus sp. | reverse complement strand
GTCAGACGCGCCGAACGCGCCCGAACTCAGGCCGCCAACTGTCGCCCAAGCTGATACGCTTTTTCAAGATAGGGCTGAACGCCCCGCGTTTGAATCGCTCCGGCATACAGGCTGCCGATGACGCGAGCGTTGAAACACATTTTGCACATGTCTTTCAACAACGGCGTCGCCTCGTCGCAGAACCGCCTGAATATGGGCGGCACGACGCCAGCGCTCACCAAAATAATCGCGGTTTTCTGCCGATCTTTAACGCGCGGTTCGGGAATGTTCTTGGCCGGAAAAGAGTTCGGATTCGGGCGGGAAAACACATAGGTCACGCGCTCCAGAAACGCCTTCATTATGGCGGTTTCATGCCCGTCATTGATCGGCGCGCCGAAGATATACGCATCCGCCGCCGCCAAAAGCGGATAAATCGCCTGCATGTCATCGTCAATGACGCACCGCGCATAGGGCGTCGCCGGATCGCTGCGGCAGGTCATGCAATTCGCGCAATATTTGATCTGCTTGTCTATTAACGCAATCTTGTCAATCTTCACGTCAGGCCGCGCCGCTTTCGCGCCGTCAATCGCCCGATCCAGCAAGGTGTCAATCGTTTTCCCCTTGCGATAGCTTCCCATAATTGCGACAATGTTCATAATCCCTCCGCGCAAAATAAGGCGTTCGCTTGAACGCCTCCGTTAAAAATACCACCGCAAGCCAACCGTCGCCATATAGTCGAACAAGCCGTGAAATTCCGTGTCATTTTCGCGGCTGTATGTCAAGATATTTACGAAACTTTCCAGCGCATCCACAATTTTCAGGCTGCTGTTGGCGAACGCATAGAACGATTGATCATTCGCGTTCACCATCACGCCGCTGGTCACGCCGAGCCGATCCCATAAATCATCGCGGTTGGCGTACAGCATGGCGTAATGCCGCCGCCGAAACGCCAAATTCGACTGCTGCGCGTCATAGAGATTGCGCGTCGCAAGCTGCGCCAATTGCTGCCGCGCCGCGTCGTCGCCCTGATACGCGAACGCCGCGCCGGAGCGGTTCAGCAGCGCGTAAAAATCGTCGGCTTCGTCGCTGTCATAGCCTTCGCCGTAATACAAATATTCCGCCGAAACCGTCGTTCCTTCCGTAAAAGTATAAGAGCCGCCGAGCAGGATTTCCGCGCGCAGTTTGCCGTCGTCGTCTTTCGCCTGCGTAAAGGCCGATCCGAAAGGATCGTTTTCAACGTTCGTCACGTAGCGGCCGTTCGAGCCTTGCGCGAACGACGCATCAAAAAACAGCACCACCGCGTCGGAAGCCGTCCACGAGCCGAAGCCGCCGACGCGCAGCCGGTCGTCATTCTGGTAAGAAACCACCGGGCTGAGCGAGGAATTTTCAAGCGTCATCGTCGCTTTCAGCGCATACGTTTCCTTGAACGATTCGCGGCTGCCAGCCTCTTCATATTCGCCTTCCGCAGCATTCGCCATCGCGGTCAGCGAAAACATGTCGTTCGGAATCCATGACGCAATGACAAAATCTTTTCCGGCCAATTCCGCCTGCGGGCGCGTTTTGCCGGTCGTGCGATAAAACGGATTCGAGGGCGAGGTAATGAAGCCGCTGCCCCATTGCAGATTGCGGCGTTCGACCGACGCCACAAATGATGGCGCGATCCGCCATTCGGCATACCATTCGTTGATAAACACGTCAACCTCCGAATCCGTGTCGCCATCGCAGCGGCCTTCCAGAATTTCGGCGTAGTCCGCAATCAGGCGCGGGCGGATGCCGAGGCTGACATCGCCTGCGCGAAACGCGACATTCGGGCGCAGATGCAGCGCGTAATCGCGGCTTGCCAATTTCGCCAGCGCGTTGGCCGGGTTTTGCGGCGAATCGGCGGGCTGCTGGAACGTCACCATCGGCAACGCCTGCCCGTCATGCGTCAGCCGCTCGTTCAGCCACGCGCCCCAATTCGCCTGCTCTTCGGCGGACGCCGCTCGAATGACAAACGAAAACATGAGCAAGGTCATCCAATAAAATCGTTTCATGACTTCATTTTTTTAACGCAAACGGCGCAAGCGGCGCAAAGGACGCAATTGTCAAAACAATTAAACATCGCGTCTTTTGCGTCATTCGCGCCGTTTGCGTTCAATCCTTGCCGCGCTCAACGCACCGATTCAAGGCTGAATTCCGACGCTGGAATCTCGGCGACGCTGATGTTGGAGTAGTTCATGACCGTGTATTTGTCCTTCATCACGGCGTCCAGAATCTTCATTTCCGACACGAACGGATGCGGTTGGCCGTCAAGCTGCACCGTGCCGTCATATTTGAACAACGCGGATTTCAGCAATTTGCCGGACACGCTGTAAAACTCCGCTTTTACGCCGAGATTGCGGTCTTTCGAAACCCAATATTTAATCTGATCGTAGGTGACTTTTTTCGACTTGCCTTTCAAATCCATGACGTAGCACTCCACGCCGTCCACCGCCTCGCTGCCGAGAATTTCGGCATTATAGTCTTCGGCGTAATTTGTCGAGGCGATGTCCGCGTTCGCGGCGTCGCCCATCAATTTCTGGCGCGGCGAAATGCTGACCGGCTTGCTCAAGCCCGGCTTGATGAACCACATGTTATTCTTTTTCATCAGCATTTTCTGGCCTTTCACGGATTGCGGCTCAAGGAAAAACGCGACGGAATTGTCGTTTTGCGCCTTGACGGTCAACGTCATGTTATCGGTTTTGTCCTTGTCGAACGATTGCAGCGTGATTGTCCATTCGAGGCCGCTGGCGTTGCCTCGCGCCGTGTCAGCCTGCTTTAAAATCGCCGCCGCGTCCACGTCCTGCGCCTGCGCCGCCGCCAAATTCATCATGCCGAAACACGCCAAACCAACCACGCTACGAAACATATTTTTTGTTTTCATAAGAGTTTTGGACTGATTTAACGCAAAAGCCGCCACAGGCGCAAACGTTTGCGGCTTTTGCGCCGTTCGCGTCTCTTGCGTTAAATCAGCCTAATCAGCGTTCAATTTCTCAATGTTACACATGCCCGAAGGCGTCCACGATGCGCAGCCGACTCGCCTTGAAACTCGGAATAATCGCCGCGCCCCAGCTTAACAGCGCGAGAAAGATGCCGCTGCCAATCATCGTCACGGGCGCGAACGCCACTTCAATCAGCACGGCTTCCGCGACTCCCGGCGGATAATACGAAATTTTCAGGATGTTAATCAGCGCAACCACGATGACCGTGCCGATGAGGCCGAAAACGACGCCCAACACGCCGAGCATGAAGCCTTCCGCGCCGAAAATCCGCAGCACGTCGCGGCGGCGCAGCCCAAGCGCGCGCAGTGTCCCGATTTCCTGCGTCCGCTCCACCACGCTCATCGTCATGGTGTTGATGACGCCGATCACGACGATGACCAGCACGATTGAGAAAATGAACAAAAAAATCACGTCCATCATGTTCTTGACTTTGCCGAAAAACACGGACAATTCGTTCCACGATCTCACGTCTGCTTGAAAATTGATGGTCGGCAGTTGCTCCGCCAGCCATTTCCGCACCGGCTCAGTCTGCTCTACGTCCGTCAGCACGAGCGAGATGCGGTCAACCGCGTCGGTGTCGTAGAGCGATTGCGCCAATTCAAGCGGCAGCAGCAGATATTTGTCGTTCGTCGCGTCCGAGCCGGTATTGTAAATTCCGGCGACTTGCACGTCCAGCGCGTTCATCTGCCCTTCCAGCGTGTTCGCCATGACCGGCAGCGTGTCGCCGATGTTGACTTGCATCATCTTCGCCAAATCGCTGGCGATTTGCACGCCAATCGCGTTCTGCGCCGTGATGCGCGTCCCTTCGCCGCGATAGGCGTAATCTTTGCTCAAAAACGCGAAATCATCGGGATGAATGCCGTCCGCGATAAAAATGGATGAACTCGTGCCGTTCGAAATCAGCCCGGCCGTCGCCATTTTGGGAATCACTCTCTGCACTACCGGATTTTTGGCGACGAGTTCTCTGATCTTCGCCTGTTCTTCGGCGGTAATCATATATTTCGTCGGGTCAATTTTCCCTTCGAGCAGAAAACCCTGCTTGAAAATCGTCAAATGCCCCAACCCTTCGCCAAACACCGCGCCCTCGCGCATTCCTTCGAAAATCCGCGCAATGTAGCCGCCAAACAGGTTGATCGCCAT
>CAZCGG010000226.1:0-2628 GCA_964498135.1 uncultured Candidatus Moduliflexus sp. | reverse complement strand
CGCGCATTCCTTCGAAAATCCGCGCAATGTAGCCGCCAAACAGGTTGATCGCCATGTATCCGACCGCAATGGCGAGCAGCGTAATGATGCTCCGGCGCGCATTTCGAAACACATTTCGAAACGCAAATTGAAAAATGTTCATCGTCATATTTTGCCACAAATTCGCACAGATATTCACAGATTTTTTATTTCCAAACGATGTTATTATGACTTTTTCTGTGAAAATCTGTGTTAATCTGTGGCATTCAGAGTTGTTAATTTTTGGAAGTATCCGATTTAATCTGGCCGTCTTCGAGCCAGACCGTGCGCCGCACATGGTTAATCAGGCGCGGGTCGTGCGTGGAAAAGATGAACGTGATCTGCTGTGTCTCATTCATCTCGCGCATCACGTCCAAAATCTGTTGCGCGTTCGCCGAATCGAGATTCGCGGTCGGCTCGTCCGCGATAATCAGCGACGGATTATGCGCCAACGCCCGCGCAATCGCCACGCGCTGCCGCTGCCCGCCGCTCAGCTTGTTCGGGCGATGATGCAGGAATTTTTCCAGCCCAACCGCTTTCAAATGCTCCGTCGCGCGCTCTTTCGCGTGATTTTTCTCCGCTTTGGCGAAATGGAGCGGCAGCATGACATTTTCCAACGCGCTCAAGACCGGCACGAGGTTGAATGTCTGAAAGATGAATCCAATTGTGCTGTTGCGCATCATGGTCTGCGCGTCGTCGCTCATTTTCAGGACATCTTGGTCATTATACAACACGCCGCCGGACGTGGGCGCGTCAATCGTGCCGATGATGTTCAGCAGCGTGCTTTTGCCGCTGCCGGACGGCCCGCAAATGGCGATAAATTCGCCGCGATCAATATTCAGCGTGACGCCTTTGAGCGCCTCAACCGGCACGTCGCCCAAATGGTAGGTTTTTTTGACATCTTTAATCTGTAGTAACATAATTGTAGTGATCGAGACGTTTGAAGTCTTGAAGACTTCAAACGTCTGTAGTCAATGCGCGTGAATAACGGTCTTTAGGCCGCCTTACGCTTCTGCGACGACTTTCTGCAAGCCGCGAACCATGCCGGGAACCATCTCTTTCGTGTAAAATCGCTGCCGGAAGGGCGGAATCTTCATCACAACAAATCCCAAGACGTGCAAGAGCCGCGCTTTCAGGTCTTTCTGCGGAAAATCGTACAATCTGTGCGCCTTGTAAAAGCGGTGATCCGCTTGGAAGAAAAAGCGGCCAAATCCCCAAATCATGTCGCGGAAGATCAGATGCCCGCCGAGTCCCAAAAATGTCTGCGGGGCGCGATAGCCGCGTTCCGCGCACCAGATCGCCTGCGCCGCCAAGCGGTCAATCTGCGCGTCAATTTCCGTCGCATCGCCGCTTTCGTCGCTGACGATGCCCGTCAAATTGCCCTGTTCCAATTCCGCATGCGCTTGCAAAATCTCGCGGAGATTCTGATTCTGGCGCAATGCGCCTGAAATCAAAAATCCGATCTGCTTGCCCATCAACGATGGCGTATGCCCGCGAAAAAAAGTCCGGTCGAAAAACGTTTTCCAACGAGCGGACAGATACCGGTCGCGCATCGTTCCGGCGAAAATCAGGACATCCGCCGGTTGCACCCGCGAAACGTAGCATGCGCGGTGGCCGTCTTTCCCATCCCAAACGCACGTATTATCATAGCCGCAGCGAATGCACCCCAAACAGCCGCCCTTCATGTCGAGCGCGCTCAAATCAACAATATCCGCCTTGCCGCCAAACGCGGCCTTCATGCGCGACACCATCTGGCCGAGATTCGTCTGTTCGTCGCAGCTATCCGTCACGATCACGATCCGGCGATTTCCGGCCTGCGCGGGGCGAACTTCGGCGGCTGAACGATACGCCGCCGGCGGTGAAATCGGCGCATACGCCTTGACCGTCGGCTGTTTCGCTGTAATTGCCGCGAACGTCTGTTCCGCGAATCGCAGAAAATTCTGGCGTTCCGCTTCATGCGTTAAATCATCCATCTTCGCTGAATATCCGGCGAGATAGCGCATGTCTAAATCGTCGCAGATCGCCTGCATGTAGTTATGCGCCGTGTGGTCGTAAAAATGGACGGACGTGGAAATGGCGGTGGCGTATTTGCCCGCAAACGCGCCTTGCGCCTGCCGCTCCCAAATCAATTCAATAAAGCGTTTATAGCTGCCATGCACAAGCATGTAATAAAGCGGAAACGCCCACATCACGGCGTCGGCGGACGCCACGTCATCCAGCGCGGCCTGAAACGCCGCCGGATCGCGCTCCAGCGCATTGATCTGCTGCGCAACATGCCGAAACCGAAACGCATGCTGCGGAAATTTTTTCTGCAAAAAGAGCGCGTACTGCAACGTGACGCTCTGTTCCCCTTTCGGGCTGCCGCTTAACACGGTGATATTCATATTATTCTCCTTTTTCTTTTTCCCGCGCGCAACGGGCTGTTCATCGGTTTATTCTTTGGGAGGGGCGCAGTCGGCTAAATTCACGACGCCTAACTTCTTGAGCTGCTGACTTTTTGTCGCGCGCAATTGATCCATGCATTCCCATTCAATCATCGCGCGCCCCATTTGCACCATCGCTTGTTTTGCGAATTCGTCGAATGCCTGCGCCGTTTCATCCTCCGACGTG
>CAZCGG010000225.1:5795-6867 GCA_964498135.1 uncultured Candidatus Moduliflexus sp. | reverse complement strand
ATGTCGTAATGTTTCACCACAGCCGGATCGTAATGAAACCACGCCACGCTGACCGGCGCGTTCCCTAATTTTGCGGCGAGAAATCGCGCCAATCGCTGCACATGCTCCATACGCGGCTCGTCCACGCGCACCCGCTCGCCTTTGAACACATCCTGCCCGTTGACAGCGGCGTCCTGTTTGGCAAAAAACATGCCGTCTTCGTCGCGCTCGAATTCTGCCCGCCCTTCGAAATCGGCGGTTCGCGCATTGTTGATCAGCATAATAAAGCGTTCCCGGCGATAGACGACGCCCCACGAAAAAAGCGGCAGCGCCACGTCAAGCGGCAGCGGATAGCGCTCAATCTTTCCCAGATAATCTTCCGCATCATGGACATCGAAGATTGCGTTTCGCGCGCCCGTATATTTCGGCGAAGCCATGTTGTAACACATCAACATGCCTCGCGCAACGGGCGGCACGCCCATTTCGTCCGCATATTTGACCTGATGCAGGCGAATCGTCGCGGACACGATAATTTGCTGCGGCTGCGTCAGATCGACAATCGCTTGCAACAGCGTGAAATAGGCCGCCCGCGTCACGCCCGTCCAATCGCAATCAATCTGAATTTCTCGCGTCGGCGGAAGGTTGGCCGCTTTCGCCATGCGCTGAATTTTCTGCGTGATCTGCCCGGCCAGCGTCGGGATGTCGTCACGCGGGATTCTGCGTACTGTCGCATTGGTGAGAAACACCGTCGGCACGATCTCGATGCCTGTCGGAAGCGGCGCGCCGAAACGCACCGGCGCGACCGGAAATGCGCCGCGCGGGGCGCTGTCGAACCAGTCCACGTCGAAAAATTTCACGTAGAGCCTTTCAACGCGCAGGCGGCGAACATACTCAAGATCGTCAGTTGTGAGGGCGCAGACGGTTTTCCAATAATAAAACGCCCGCCGCATCCCATTGCCGAAAACAGCGGCATGACTGCCCGAAGACGCGCACGTCAGGCAGGCAAGCCAACATGCCAGAACGACAAATCCAATTCTTTTCATACAGATCGCTCCAATTTTTTTGCCGCAGTAAAACAGGCATGTTGGCCTGT
>CAZCGG010000225.1:1277-5695 GCA_964498135.1 uncultured Candidatus Moduliflexus sp. | reverse complement strand
TCCGGCTGTCAAGAAATATGCGGCGCGGGCAAATTTTCATCCGGCCTCAAATTCCTTGACAGCCATTTCCGATTCACCGTCAACGGGTCATGTCTTCCGTGTTGTTAAAAAATGGTTTCATGATGTTACAAGGTTATAATCGAATCATGCTCAAAAAAATTGCCGCACTGCTCATTGAAGCCCTCATCATCGTTTACGCCGAAATCATGCTGTTGATCGCCATGTGGGGGGGCTTTGCGTTTCGCCTCGGCGCGATCAAGGTATCGGTGTATGATCTCAAAACGCCGTTGCTGCTTTTGCTGGCGGCCATTCTTGTGAAACGTTTCCTCTCAGGAAGCTTTTTCCATGATTGGCTCTGCGTAAAGGCGTTTCGGCGTGTTGCCCTCGCGCGCTGGCAACGCCTCGCGCATGCCGGATGGCTGCTTGCGGCGGCCGCCGCGCTGACCGTCGCGCTCGCGGCCTACGCTCCCATGCGGGAAGGGCTGATCGCGTCGCATTACGCGAACAGCGAATGGGCGGGAACGCCGAGCGTGAGCGCGATTCAACGCACGATTGATCTTGCCGGAATGCGCGCCCCATTCCCCGAAATCGGCGAAAATTTCAGCGTGGAATGGCGCGGGGCGATTTATCTGCCCGCGTCCGGCGAATACCAATTCGCGACGCTCTCCGACGACGGCTCCGACATCGAGATTGACGGCCGCCTCATCGTGGATAATCGCGGCGCGCACGGCCTGCAAGAACGGACGGGCGCGGCGGCGTTCGCGCGCGGTTTTCACGCGATCCGCGTCCGCTACATGCAGGAAACCGGCGGCGCGGAATTTCAAGCGACATGGAAAGCGCCGCGCGGCAAACGCCTGCCGCTCGCTCACGCGCCGCTGTTCCCGGAAATTCCCTCACAAGCGCGGTTCTGGCTCTACCAACTCCGCCGCGTCCTGCTGCCGCTGCTCGCCAACGGCTGGGCGCTGTTCGCGCTGGCGGCGTTTCCCGGTTTCTATGCGTTCGCGTGGGAAAAAACCGCGCTGCGAAAATATCTCAGCCCGCTGACGGCGAACCTGCTGCTTTTTTTTCTCGCCAACAGCATCGGCGTCAACCTGCTGCTCGCCTCGCTCAAAGAACGGACGATCTTCAGCACACCGACCACGCTGCACTTTTCGCGCATTTTTTTGACTTCTCCGGCGCACACGACCAGCGATTCATGGGCAACCATGTCGAAAGCGCTGGATTTTCTGCATGAGCCGCATGACGACTCATTATATTCCACCGTGTTTTTCGCCCAGCGCGTCAAATTTCAATATCCGCCCGCCAGCCTCCTGCTGCTTGAGCCGTTGTACGACCGAACAACGTCAATCAGCGCGTTAGCCTCGACCGCCAACGTCATGTCATGGCTGATGATTCTCGCCACGATTCCGATTCTCGCGCACCTGTTTACGCTGAGTTTGCGGCGATTTCCGACAGCCGCCGCGTCGTGCGAGGGCGGGCGCGTTCCCGTCACGGAACGCGCGGCGCGGCTACTGTTGGCGGCCTGTTTTACCATCACGTTTTACCCGTTGATGAAATCGTTCGACGTGGGGCAGATTCAAAGTTGGATGTATTTCCTGCTGATGCTCTCGCTGTGGGCGTGGATGGCAGAAAAGAAAACGCTGGCGGGCGTCTTGGCCGGGCTGATCTGCATTATTAAACCGCAAATCGGCTTGCTGCTCGCGTGGGGCGCGCTGCGAAAACAATGGCGATTCGCGGCGGGGCTGGCCGCGACGGTCAGCGTCATGTTCGCGGCGTCGCTGGCGGCGTATGGCCTCGCCAATCATCTCGATTATCCGCAGGTGCTGTCATTCATGGCGAAACATGGGGAAAGCTACTATCCGAATCAATCGCTGAACGGCCTGCTGAACCGGCTGCTGTTCAACGGCACGAACCTGCACGGCAGCCCGATTGCGTTTGCGCCGCATCATCCCGCAATCGCGGCGGCGACCGCCCTCAGTTCGGCGCTCTTCATTGCCGCCGCCCTGTTCTGGAACGCGGGACGGCACCGCGCCGAAACGACCGATCTATTCATCGCCATGTTGAGCTTTACGATGGCGTCGCCGATTGCATGGGAACATCATTATTCAATCATGCTGCCGATGTTCGCCGTCGCGCTTCCGGCCACGCTCGGCCTTATCGAGACGCGGCGCGGCTTGGAAGGCCTGACAATCGCCTTTCTGCTCTCCAGCAATTTTTACAAAATCACGAACATCTTCGCGGAGACGCGCTTCAACGCGCTGCAATCGTATCTGTTTTTCGGCGCGCTGCTGTTTCTGCTGCATCTGTACGCGCTGCGAGGCGCCGAATGCGAAAATAAAAAAAGCGGTCAGACCGTTTGAAACGGCCTGACCGCTTGAAAAGTCCCTCATTCCGGCTACTGCTGATAAATCTTGATATTCGAAAACGTCGCGTTATCCGGGGTGAGCCGCCCGATAACCGCGCCCGTGCCGCCGAAGAAGAACCGCATCGAGTCACGCGGCAGAAAGCCGTCGCCATACATAAGCATTTCGTCATTTCGAAACATTTCGACATGGCCGTCTTTCACCGTCACGAGCCAATGGTAGGTCGTATTCGGATCCCAATCGAGCGGGTGCGGCCCGACAAACCTGCCGCCAAGATAACTCGCCAATTCGAAGCCCGTCGCGCCGCCGTCGCAGCCCGCTTTCACCTTCATGCCGTTGCCCTCGCCGCTGTTGGGATACCACGTCAGTTTAATCATCTGAAACAAACAATACGGCAGCGAGTCCCAATCCACCCAATTCGTGCCGAGCGGCGCGTCCTGCATGATCAGCAGCGTGGATTGGTCATCCGGCGCGTGATACCATTCATCCGGCCGCAGCCCTTTCGTGTCGAATTCCACGCGGAAATTACCGCTAATCGTCGTGTCATAGATAATATAGCCTTCCTGCGAGCCGTCGAAATAATAGCCTTCCGGCGTAAAGACGCCGCCGCCGATGAGCGTGGCTTTCGTCGCGCCATTCGTCAGCGTGTCAGAGATGACAAGCTGTTTTTCTTCATTCGGATTTTCCCCTGTGTTAATCGGCGTCCCTGGCGTTGTCGGCGTCTTCGCGCTGTCTTTATGGCAGCCGAGCATTCCGGCAAACACGGCCAAACTGATTACCCCGGTCAACAATAACGTCTTCCACGTTTTCTTCATAATGTTCCTCTATATTGAACGCTTGACGAGAGCCTCCTCAAGCGAGTTATGTGATTTTTAGTCGGCCTTCAGCAGATCGCGCAACTGCTTCCCCCTTTTCCGGCGTTCCCCGCCTCTACGGTACATGCCGACCTCTTGACAAAAAACGAACGCCCCGAAATGTCGTTTCAGGGCGTTCAGCGCGAAACAGACCGCTCATGCGGCGGTTATTCTTGGTAAATATTGATGTTTGAATAGGTGACGTTATCGGGGCTGATTTTCCCAAAATACATCCCCGTTCCGCCAAAGAAGAACCGAATCGGGTCTCCCGGCCAAAAGCCGTCGCCCCAATACAACATCTCGCCGTTCACAAAGGTTTCGACATGGCCGTTTTTGACCGTCACAACCCAGTGATACGTCGTTTCAGGATTCCAATCCGGCACGCTGCCAACCCACGCTCCGCCCGGGCCGGGCATGTAACTCCAGACTTCATAGCCGTTGCCGCCGCCGCACGCGCCTTTGACTTTCATTTGGCCTGCGGATTGATCGCCGCCCGGATACCACGTCAATTTGATCATCTGGAACAAGCAGTTTTCAATCGTCTGCCACCGCGTCCAGTCCGTCCCTAAGGGCGCATCCTGCATGAACAGGATCGTGGATTGATCGTCTGGATCGTGATAGGTTTCGTTCGGATCAAATCCTTTCGTATCGAATTCCACGCGGAAATTTCCAACAACCGTTGTGTCGTAAATGATATATGCCTCGTGCGACGTGAAATGATACCCCTCCGCCGTAAATTCTCCGCCGCCGATCATCGTCGCTTTCGTTCCCCCATTTGTCAGCGAATCCGACAGGACGAGCGTTTTCCAGTCATTCGGATTGCCGACCGACGTAATTGGACGAGTTGACGAACCTGACGTAACGGCATCATCGTCATCATCGCTGCCGCAGCCGATTAACCCGGCTGTCAATGCAAGGCAAGCTGCCATCCCCAATAACAGCATCAACCAACGTGTTTTCTTCATGCGAGACTCCTTTGCTCAATGGTGTTGACATGAATGGTGAACTCTTCTCCTTCATGAACGCAATCCGCTCGTTTCCTCCTCGCGGCGCATTCATTCCGGTTCTCTCTTGAGGAAGGCGCATGATTTGTCAATAGAAAATTTCCGATTCGCGTATAAAAATTTACATTTGTTTATATTTATGTCGTTTTTGTAAAAATATTTTACAGGACTTATTTCATTTCTGCAATAAAATCAAT
>CAZCGG010000225.1:0-1177 GCA_964498135.1 uncultured Candidatus Moduliflexus sp. | reverse complement strand
AAGGCGGCCAAAAAGACGTGATCGAATTTTCCGCCCCAATCGAAATCCTCCTGAATCCTGTCTGCGCGGACAAAGGAGACCAACAGCACCAACACATCCACCGGCACGGCGTGAATCGTGCCGCCCTGCGCCTTCACGACCTCCACAAAACGCTGTAAAAACGGCTCAACGCGCTGAAATTCAGGGAACAATCCCTCAAATTCGGCAATGCTTTTGACTTCGGCGGCTTGCAGCGTCCGTAGCAGCATTTTCAGCCCCGCCGATTGAAACGTGTTCGTCAGCAGCGGAAACGGCGTCATTCCGGCGCGGACGCCGAGCCGCTCCCATTCCTGCGGCTGCACGTGCCGTTCGATAAATTCCCGCAGCGAATCGAGGTCTAACGGCAAGGCAAGCTGCCCCTGTTCCACGTCTTTCCGGTATTCTTTCGCAATGTCGCGCGACCGGTTGCGCAGCACGGTAAATTCCTCGTCGGCGGCCTCTAATTGCGCGCTCAGCCGGAACAATTGCCGCCGGAGTTGATCCGGCGCTTGCGACGGCACTTTATAATCGAGTTCGCGGCTGAACACCGCCCAAGTGTGCTGCAAAATGCTCCGCACCTGCACTTCCGCGCACAATCCGGCCAACGGCTTCCATTCGTCCAATTTGCCCCGATTTTCGCCCAACGAAATAATCAGATGCAGCGAGCGATAGCCGAAGCGGTCAGCCTCCTGATTCGTGGTTTTATCCACCGAATGATCTTCGTCCACCGTGAATTCGCGCTCAATCAGGGCGCGGACGCGCTGCACTTCGTCCTGATAATAAACGACGACGCGCAGGCCGACCAAATCTTTGATTTTCTCAAACGGCGCGTGATGATAGCGTTTCTGCTCGATTTTTTGCAGAAAGCTTTCCAGCGTCTTCACCCGCGATTCAACGTGATCCAAATGCAGGCCGCCGCCCTTGAGCAGCGTTTCCAGCAACGCATGCAGCCGGGCGGCAAACGCCTGATATTCAGGGAAACGCCGCCGGTATTCGCTGACAATATCTTCTTTGTTATGAAGCTGCCCGTTATTCATCAATGGTCAATTAGAAACTGATTTAAAAGTTGCGTGTGTTCTCCAGACGACGAACACCCCCGGTAGCCCCGCCCCTACGTGGCGGGACGTTGGCGCATATTCCCGCCACGTAGGGGCGGGGC
>CAZCGG010000224.1:0-6929 GCA_964498135.1 uncultured Candidatus Moduliflexus sp. | reverse complement strand
GGCGATCCTGCTTATTCGAGAGCGTCGCGCTGGGGCAGAAAATCACGCCGATATTGGTTTCTTTCAAGCCTTCGACAACGCGCTGAAAGCGTTCCTCGCTGTACGACGCAATCGAAAGCGCGTGAACCGCCCAGACCGTCGGCGTCCGCCGATCCGCGCGGCCGCGTGAATCCGGGCGCAGCCAGCGCGTCGCCTCAATCAGCGTTTCCGTGCCGTTTTCTTCCGGCCGGTTCGTCTGGTCAACGTGCATGTGAACTTCCTTGTAATTCAGGGAATTGGCGTGATTCAGGACGCGCCGGAAATGTTCCTTGAAGCCGACATGATATGGGCGCGCGTCCCGTTCTGGCAGCGTGCCGATAAAATCCGCCATCTTCGCCGCTTCGATAAACACATCCCACCGGCGCGGCTGGTCGTCTTTAAAGCCGAAAATCGGATACGCGCCGACGCGGAAATCAAGCCGCTCTTTGTATTCCTGCTTGAGTTCGCAGGCGACTTCCACCGCAGATGCGCCGATGCAATCCGCCGTCGCGTCAATGAAGCTATCCACCCGCCGCGTCCCGAATTTCATCGCTTCATCGAGGCAGTGAGACATGCGCTCTTTGAGCGATTCTCGCGTGTAAGCGACGCCTTCATGCAGCGCGCCGGTCGTGTGCTGTTTCGCCTCCAATGGATAGGTGGCGATGTCCCACGGATCCATATCGGCATGTTCGACAAACTTCGATTCCATCACAAACGCCCGGTCAATATGCGCATGGGCGTTGAACCAGCCTCCTAAGTTTTTGACGGCATTGCGTACTTCTTCTTCGAATCCCATCGTCTTCTCCTTGTGCTGATGTCCGGCGGCCGCGCCGTTTTCCCGCGCAGGCAGATCGTGAATTTCTGGGGAAACGGCGGGCGTTGCGTGACGTTTTTTCATGACAGATTGGCAAAAAAAATCCCCTTGCCCATCAAATGAGCAAGGGGATCTTATAGCTGAAATCATCCACAGTAAGCAGAAAGAATACTGGCCGCTGATGCAAAACGACAGGTTTTTTTTCAGAAAAATCACGCGCGTTTCGATGTGTGCGGCAAATGTTGAGTTTCATCACCACGTCATGTCATGCGACGCGCAAAAAATTGTCAATACTTTTTTGCCATTCAACTCGGTCAGAGTTATTCAATATCCCGCAAATGATTCGTATCGTTGAGCGTTAGAAGCGTCCAGACGCCTTCATCGAAAAGAAATCGGTTAATGCTCGTATTGAAGCCCTTGTGACGCGACGGAACCGAGAACGGGATCCCTAACGTATAGCGCAGCAGGCTGCTGATGAAAATGCCGTGCGTCACTAACACGATGCGCTCATCGGGATGCTGGCGGGCAAGGTCTTCCACGCAGGCAACCGCCGCCTCGTAATAGCGCCGCAGGCTGTCGCCGTTCGGCACAATGAGGTCAGGATCCCAGCGCCGGAAGCGCACCCAGTCTTCAGGATACTGCGTTTCGATCTCTGCGCCGGTCATGCCCTCGAAAATGCCGAAATTCCGTTCGCGCAAGCCGCGATGAAAACGAATCTGATGATGCGTGCGCTGGGCAATGCGCTCGGCGGTCTGCGCGGCGCGTTTCAGGTCGCTGCTGTACAGCGCGGTAAACGTCTCGTTTTGCAGGCGTTCCGCCAGCGCCTCCGCTTGCCGCACGCCGATGGGGTGCAGTTCAATATCTTGCGAGCCTTGCAAGCGGCCTTCGATATTCCAAGCCGTTTTGCCATGTCGGATTATCAACAATTCGGTCGGCATGATGTGCAATGGTTGATGAAAAGCGCATTGCCAGACGGCAGCTACGCCCATTTCCCCCGAAGCGTCGGAAAACGCAGCGACGCCTCCAATTCCGATAAAAAACGGGTTCGTGAAATTCCCCGCGCGCCCCAACTGAGCAGATGCGGCGATGTCACTTGGCAATCAATCAGATGAAACTGCCGCGCTTTGACGTATTCAACGAGATGAAACAGGGCGATTTTCGAGGCGTTGCTCTCGCGGGAAAACATGGATTCGCCGAAAAAGCAGCGGCCGAGCGACACGCCGTACAGACCGCCCGCCAATTCGCCGCCGCGCCAGACTTCGAACGAATGGGCGTATCCGGCGTCATGCAGGCGGCAATACGCCTCGACCATCGCGTCGAGAATCCATGTGCCGTTCCGACGCGACGCCCCGACTTCCGCGCATGCCGTCATCACCTGCGCGAACGCGGTGTCCAGCGTGACCTGAAATTTCTGTTGTTTTATCAGCTTGCGCAGGCTTGCAGATGCGCGGAATTCATCGGGATAGAGGACGAGGCGCGGATCGGGCGACCACCAGAGAATCGGCTCATCGTCCGAATACCAAGGGAAAATGCCTTTGCTGTAGGCCAACAGCAGCCGTTGTTCGGAGAGATCGCCGCCGACGGCCAGCAGCCCATCCCGCCCCCACATGCGCGGCGGCGGGAAGAGCAAATCATTCGTCAACAGACACACGGCCATATCGTCGTTTCGAGGCGCAGCGCGTTGCGCCGCATCAGCGCGATCCGGACGCAACCCGCCTTTGGCGAGCCGTTAGGCGTTCGCCGCTTGCTCGAATTCCGCCGTCAGCGTGGCAATGAGTTCTTTGACCGGCATGATGCGATCGACGCGATAGGCATTTTGGCCGCAGAACGCGAAGCCATGTTTCAACCGGCCTTTTTTGGCGTTCACGAGGGCGGCGGCAATGCAATAGGGGCTGTGCTGCACATCGCACGTCGTGATGCAATGGTATGGACAGGAAAATGGCACTTTATTCCCTTGCGCGACATCTGCGAGAAAGGCGTTGCGGATAGCCCGTCCCGGCAGCCCGACAGGGCTTTTAATAATCACGATGTTTTCTTCTTTCGCGTCAATGTACGCCTGTTTGAAGGCAATATCCGCGTCGCATTCGTTCGTCGCCACGAAGCGCGTTCCCATCTGGACGCCCGCCGCGCCCATTTGCAGGAATTTGTGGATGTCCGCGCCGGTATAAATGCCGCCTGCGGCGATAATGGGAATGGGGCGGCCGTATTGCGCTTCGAACGGCTTCACGGCCGCGATGACTTCGGGAACAAGGTGTTCCAGCGCGAAAGCCGGATCGTTGATTTGCTCTAATTTTAGGCCGAGATGCCCGCCCGCCATCGGCCCTTCCACGACAAACGCATCCGGGACGCGCGTGAATTTCGCCGCCCATTTTTTGCAAATCAGGCTGGCAGCGCGGCCGGACGAGACGATTGGAAGCAGTTTCGGCCGCGTCGCGCCGCTGAGGTATTGCGGCAAATCAAGCGGCAGTCCCGCGCCCGCGAAAATAAGGTCAATGCCTTCTTCAACGGCGGTTTCAACCAGCGTGGCATAATTCGAGGCGGCGACCATAATATTGACGCCGAGCGCGCCATTCGTGAGGCTGCGGGCGCGTCGAATTTCCCGCCGCAATGCCTGCGCGTCGGCGTTTTTCGAATCTGAAAACACTTCTGGATCATCCATTCCCACCATAATGGTCGCAATCACGCCGACTCCGCCTTCATTCGCAACCGCCGACGCTAAGCCGGAAAGAGACACTCCGACGCCCATTCCGCCTTGAATAATGGGAATCCGCACACAAAGATCGCCTATCTGTAATGGAGGTAATGAAATCATACTGAGTTCCCTTCGTGAACAAAAAAGGCATCTCATTCAAATGCGATGAGATGCCTTTTTGTGATCATGCTGAGTACTTAGACTTTTCTCACGTTTTTCGCCGCAGGCCCTTTTTGGCCTGAACCAATCTCAAACACGACGGAATCACCCTCTGAAAGCGTTTTAAAGCCAGAGCCTTGAATTTCGGAATGATGGACAAACACGTCATCGCCATTTTCCTGTTCAATAAAACCGTACCCTTTTTGATCGCTGAACCATTTGACAATACCTTGTGCCATTGTTCTTTTCTCCCTCGTTTGGTTCTCTTCATTCAACATCGTTTCGTTGCGATGTCAAAATATGCTTCAGAGAATTTTTTATATTATTATCTGTGATTTTGGCAAGCTTGTTTTTTTGAAAAGAGAGTGATTTTGAGGATCAGCACTGATTTACAAATTGACATGAGCTTAGATTTACAAAATGTATTCGCCGCGTAAAAAGTCAAGGAGAAAAGCGCAAAAATCTGTTTTTCTTCTTGCGCGGCTGCCGCTCACGCCCTAAATAAGGGCAGATCTGACAGGTCAGAACTACGCAGATGATTTGACAAATCGACCGCACATTCCCCTCTTGGGAGGGGCAAGGGGTGGGTGTGCGGCATGTCGGCTTTTGAATGGCGTCTGACCCACCCCTTGCCCCTCCCAAGAGGGGAATGCTTTGCGCGATGCATAAGTCCTGAGGTTTCAAAAAGCTGCGCATCGGCTATTCGCTTGGCAAAATGGGCAGGCGCACGGAAAATGTCGTTCGACCGGGTCGGCTCTCAAAATCTATCGCGCCATGATGCTTGTCAACAATCCGCTTGACAATATCCAAGCCGAGGCCGCTCCCTTCGCCCGCCGGTTTCGTCGTGAAGAACGGCGTGAAAATGCGCGGCTGGATCGCGTCGGGAATGCCGCAGCCAGAATCCGTGACCTGCACGATCACTGCCGAATCGTACTGGAACGCGCGGATTTCAAGCCGCCCTTTCCGTTCCATCGCATAAATCGCGTTATGAATCAGGTTCGTCCAGACCTGATTCAATTCGTCGGGATAACACGGAATCGGCGGCACGGTATCGTAATATTTGACGACGTCGATGCCATGCTTCAATTGATTGTGGTACAGCGTCAGCACCACGTCAATCCCGTCGGTCACGTTCGCGGTGGTCATGCTGCCGGAATGGTTGAAATGCGAATACGTTTTCAGCGCAAAAACGACTTTCGAGGCGCGTTCGACCGCCACCATGATGTTCTGGCTGTTATGCTGTTGCGCCGCAAGATTATACGCGGTTTGCAAAATCAACGCGCGGAGCGGCTGATCTTCAAGATTCAGCAATGGCGCGAACGGGGCAGTATTGCCGTAAATCCCCATATCCACGAGCGTATCGGCAATCGAATCGGCATCGCTGATGTGCTGAGCCTCCAACTCATCAATCAAGGCGCGCCGCAAGCCGCGCTCTTCGCGGGACGTAAGAGAGGACTTTTCCTGCTGCGCGCGCTCGACAAACGCCAAAAACAGGGCTTGCTGCTCCGGCGCAAGCTGCCGCATCACGTGCGGCAAATGCGTGATGGAATCGCGCAGCGCATTCGCAATATTGCCGATTGACGCCCGAATCGCGCCGAGCGGCGTGTTGATTTCATGCGCGACGCCGGCGATCAACTGCCCTAACGCGGCCATGCGCTCCGATTCAATCAATTGCGATTGCGTCCGCTTCAAATCTTCCAGCGTCGCCTTCAATTCAAGATTCGCGTCAATCAGCTTTTCTTCCGACTCCTTGCGTTCCGTCACGTCGCGCAGAATGCCTTCCACGCCCGCCACGTTGCCGTCTCGATCCATGTACAGGTGCGACGTGACGCTCGCCCAAATGATGCGCCCGTCTTTGCGCTTCAATTGCAATTCAAAATCATCAACCGAGCCGCGCAGCCGAATCGCTTCCAAAAATTTCTGGCGCTGTTCAGGATAGGCGTAGATGTCGCGCGTCAGATTCACCAACCGCGCCTCTTCCAGCGTATAGCCTAATACCTGCTCCGCCGACGGCGACGCCAGCAAGATATTGCCGTCGTGATCCGCTCGATAAAACACGTCTTGCAGATTTTCAAACAACACGCGATACTTCTTTTCCGATTCCCGCAAGGCTTCTTCCATCTCCTTGCGAGCGGTGATGTCGGAAGAAATATCCGCCGTCGCAATTAGCGCGCGATGCTTGTCGAAAATAGGAAACGTTTTGATTGACATCGTCCGCTTCGGCGTGACCTCATACGTATGCTCTTCAAGAATTTTCTCGCCGGGCGCAAGCTGCTGCGCTCGAAGATCAACCGCGCGCCATTCGTCAATCACCGCGTCGGCAACGCTTCCCCGCCAAATCTCCGCTTCCGTCTTGCCAATCACCTCGGCCAGCGTTTTCTTAGCGACGCGCAGATACGCCCGATTCACGGCAATAATCCGGCCGTCAAGGTCTTTAATGGCCGCCACGTCTTCCGTTCCTTCGATAATCGCCGCTAAATAGGTGGTTTCGCGCTCGGCCTTGCGTATCGTGGAAATATCCGTCACGACTGAAAAACTTCCGCGAAATTCGCCTGCCTCGAAAATCGGCTGCGGCGAAATAATCGTCGGAATGTTCGTGCCGTCTTTCCGCCGCCATTCGATTTCATACGGCTGCGTTGACCCCTGTTTGCGATGCTCGAACTGTTCGAGAATAACGGCCACGTTCGCCTCATCTAAAAGATCGACGGCAAGATACCCGTTCAACTCGCCCATCTGATACCCCAACATCTGGCAGAATTTTGAATTGCAATATTCGATAATGCAGGCTTCATCCACGACAATCAAGCCTTCATTCATCGTTTCAATCAGCAGGCGATGCCGTTCTTCGCTCTTTTTCAGGGCGGTTTCCGCTTCTTTCAGCGCGGTGATGTCAAACACGCTGGCGTCAATCCGCTTGAGTCTTCCTTGCGCATCCAGCGTCGGCAGCGCGGTTTCGCGCACCCACGTAACGCGCCCGTCTCGCCGGACAATCCGGTATTCTTCGGAAATCATGCGCCCGGCCAGGACATTCCGAAGATGCGTCACTAACCGCTCCATGTCGTCGGGATGAATCATTTTTACAAACAGATCCGGCGTCTCGAAAAATTCCCGCGCCGTATAGCCGTACAATTGTTCGCATTTCGGGCTGATATACGTCAATTGCATCGCGTCGTTCGTAGAATAAATGACTTCGGGAACGTTGACGATAATGGATTCGGTGAAGGCTTTCGCTTCCCGCAATTCCTC
>CAZCGG010000223.1:5045-6970 GCA_964498135.1 uncultured Candidatus Moduliflexus sp. | reverse complement strand
TGATTTTCATAACAACTCTTCAACCGCCGAAAACACCTCTTCAACCGTGATGCGCTCCATGCAGGCGTGATATTCGCGGATGCGGCAGCGCCCTTTGCCCGTGTGCGTGCAGGGGCGGCACGGCAGCGCGCGCGCGATGACGCGGGCGGGCGTCCGGTACGGATAAAAGCCGAATTCCTCGACGGTCGGGCCGAAGAGCGCGACAACCGGCCGCCGCATCGCCGCCGCTAAATGCACCGTGCCGGTATCGTTGCCGACAAACACGGCGCAGCGTTTCAGCGCAACGGCGGATTCCAACAGCGAAACGCCGCCGCACAGCACAATCGGCCGATTCGGAAGCTGCCGCGCTAACGTCTCGCCGATGCGCCGGTCAGCGGGGCCGCCGAAAATTATCAGCCGAGCCTGATGCCGCTCCGCCAATCGCCGACCGAGCGCGGCGAATTTCTCAAGCGGCCATTGTTTCAACGGATGCGCCGCCATCGCGCCCAAGCCGACCGCAATTTCCCCGCCGCGCAGTCCGTAGTCCTCGAACAGCCGCGCCACTCGGGCTTCCTGCTCCGGCGTCGGAAACAATTCCAAGCCCGCGCCGTCATCCTGCGCGCCGAAGCGGACGGCGGCGTTCAGGTAGCGTTCCGCCACAGGCAGGATGCCGCGATACCGGTTGATTTTCGCCCGCACAAGCAGCGTCCGCGCCACAATCTGCTTCGAAAACGCCGCATGTTCCGCCGCGCCAATCATCACGCGCAAGAGGCGGCTGCGGAAATTATTATGCAAATCAAGGCAGAGATCATAGCGGACGCGCCGCAATTCGCGGCCTAACGCGAGCAGCCCGCGCAGGCCGCCGCGCGCATCGTACTGATAGAGATGATTCAGATGCGGGTTCGTCTCCAGCAATTCCGCAAATTGCCGCTTCGTCACCATATCGAGCCGCGCCTGCGGAAATCTCCGGCGCACGGCGCGAATGGCTGGCGTCGTCAAGACAATATCGCCAATCGAACTGAAACGGATGATCAAAATGCGTTGGATGTCGTGAGGCTGCATGGCGGCATGTTCAACCAGCCCGCCAAACTCGTCAAATAAAAACGCGCCGCAAACGAAGTTTCTTGAAGAAAGTTCGTTTGTTGCGCGTTCGGTTTTTGCTTGACGAAATTTCGCAGGCGCACCAGCATGAACTGCATGAGATTTCGATGGAAAAAGACGATTACGAAATACCTGCTGCTCGAGCTTATCAGCCCGTTTTTTCTCGGCCTCTTGATTTTTACGTTCGTGCTGCTGATGGAGCGCGTCCTCGATTTAATCGAGTTAATCATCAACAAGGGCGTCAGCGTGACGGTCGTGCTGAAAATGATTCTCTACATTATGCCGTCGTTCCTCGTGCTGACGATTCCGATGGCCGTTCTCGTGGCGACGCTGACCGCCTTTGGCCGCCTTTCGACGGACAGCGAAGTCACGGCGTTGAAAGCGTCCGGCGTCAGCCTGTACGCGCTGTTCGCGCCGGTGCTGATTTTCGCGCTCATGGCGAACGCGCTCACCTTTTTCCTGTACGCGAAAGCCCTGCCGTGGGGGAATTTGAATTTTCGCATCACCTTGTATGACTTAGCCCGCACGAAAGCCGCCATCGGCCTGAAAAAGCACGTGTTCGACACGACCTTTCCGAATTTGGTGATTTACGTGGACGATATTGACGCGGAAAACGTCTTTCATGGCGTGATGATTTCAGATTCCCGCGACGCCCGCAGCCAGCAGACGATTTTCGCCAAAACCGGCCGCCTGATTTCGGATGAGCGGACGCTGCGCGTGATTCTGCGCTTGGAAAACGGCGCGAGCCATCCGAAAAGCATCAATGTGTCCAGCCCGTTCAAATACCAGATTTACGAATTTCCCGTGCTGGACATTCTGCTCAGTTTTCAGGGCAGCGACGACAA
>CAZCGG010000223.1:0-4945 GCA_964498135.1 uncultured Candidatus Moduliflexus sp. | reverse complement strand
GGCGGATTTGCCATCAGCGTCGTGCTGCTGCTCATTTATTACATCTTCATCAGCGCCGGCGAAAGCCTTGGCGATAATGGACGCATTCCGGTGCTTTTCGCGGTATGGACGCCGAATTTGCTGTTGGGAGTCACCGGAATCATTTTATTGGTGCGCGCCGCCCGACGATGAACATTCTTGATCGCTACTTCACGCGGGAATTTCTCCGCACGCTGTTTTTGGGAATCGCCGCGTTGATTCTCGTCTCCACCGTTGTCGCCATTTTTGAGCGCGTGGACGAAATTGATAAATGCAAGCCCCCGTTTTCCGCGATTTTGACGTTTTTTCTGTCGCGGATTCCGCAGGATATTTTCATGATTGCGCCGATTTCCATGCTGCTGACGACGCTCTTAGTCACCGGCGCGTTTGCGCGCAACAGCGAAATTATTGCCATCCTTGCCGGAGGCGTCAGCATTTATCGCCTGCTCGTGCCGCTCTTAATCGTCGGCGTGGCGATGAGCTTTTGCATGTTGGGCTTGAATGAATTCATCGTGCCGATTACGAATCGCATGAATGATGAGGCGAAACGGATTATGAGATGCAAGCCTGACCGGAGCAAAATGGCGAAAGTGCAAATCTGGTTTCGCGGCAAGCGGGAAACGGGGCTGCAAACGGAAAACCGCATTTATTACATTAACGTGCTGATTCCCGAGCAGAAGGAAATTCAGGGTTTGACGGTGTTCGAGTTGAATGAAAATTTCGTGCCGGTGCAGCGGCTCGACGCGGCGCGCGCGAAATATCACGATTCCGCGCCCGAACAGGCCGCCGCGCGGCGGGCGCAATGGATTCCCAAAATTCTCGACCGCTTTAAAACCGAAGAAGGCGATGCCGCGCCGCAAGAAATCGGCAAGTGGACGCTGGAGCAGGGAACGATTCGGAAGCTTGGCAATGAGGGTTCGCGCGAAATCACGTCGTTTCAGGAGCGCAGCGATTACGTGATTCCGCGCAGTTTTCAGGAATTCCGGCGCGACACGAAGCAGCCGGAAGATATGAATTACGTTGAACTGAACCAATACATCAAGACGCTGAACGCTTCCGGCTACGATGTGTCGGAATACATCGTGGATATGCGCGCCAAATTTTCGTATCCGTTCGTCAGCTTGGTCATGGTGATTATCGGCTTTCCGTTCGCCCTGAAATCGCCGCGCAGCGGGGCGGCAATGGGCGTCGGCATCAGCGTGTTCATCGGCTTGACGTATTGGATTGTGCTGCAACTCGGCATTTCGTTAGGCCATGCCCACATTTTGCCGCCGACGCTGGCCGCGTGGATTTCCCACATTATGTTCGCGTCGGCAGGCTTCTACCTGATTTTAAGCACCCGGACGTGAGACACTCTCGCCGCCGCGCAGAGCTTGCAGCGTCGCAAAATGCGGCCGCAACGCCGGATACAGCGAGCGATAGCAGGCATAATACGCTTCATATTGTCGGACATGCGCGGCAAGCGGCGGCAATTCTTCCCCCAACACCACCACGCGCTGACACGCCTCGTCAAACGAGGCGAATGCGCCCGCGCCGATTCCGGCGAGCATCGCCGCGCCCGTCGCGGACATTTCCGGCGTCTGCGCCGTCACGACCGGCAAGCCGAGAATATCCGCCTGCATTTGCCGCCAAACGCGGCTTCGCGCGCCGCCGCCGCCTGCAAGAATCCGCGCCGGACGAACGCCCAACTCCTTAAACAATTCGAGGCAATCGCGCATGGCAAACACGACGCCTTCCATGATGGCGCGAATCAAGTGCGCGCGCCCATGCTCGACCGACAGGCCGAAAAAGACGCCTTTGGCGGCGCGATTCATGTGCGGCGTGCGCTCTCCGGCGAGGTACGGCAGAAAAATCAGGCCGTCCGCGCCGGGCGCAATCGCCGCCGCTTCCGCGCTCATCTGCTCATAGGATAACGCCGCGCCTGCGGACATCAAGTTTTTGAACCACTTCATCGGCAGCCCGCCCGCGAGAATCGCGCCTAACAAATGCCATTTGTCCGACACGCAATGCGGATAAACGTGCAGTCGCAACTGCGGATCAGCCGCCGCCGCGTCCGTCGTCGTGAAGAGCGTTCCGCCCGTGCCAATCATCAGCAGCACCGCGCCGGGACGAATCGCGCCGCAGGCGAGCGCGCCCATTGTTTGGTCATTGCCGCCGTTCACGACCGGCGTTCCGACGCGCAGTCCGGTTTCCGCCGCCGCTTGCGCCGTGATCGTCCCGATGATTTCATGCGACGGGCGCGCTTCCGGCAAGATTTCCGGCGGCAATTCCAGCCGCTCCAGCATTTCTTCCGACCATTTCAGCCGCCTGACATCAAACAGCGACGTGCCGCCCGCGTCGCTCGGATCCGTCACGAGCCTGCCGGTCAGCCGGAACTTGACGTAATCTTTCGGCAGCAGCAGCGTGTGAATGCGCCGGAACAGCGCCGGTTCATGGCGGGAAAGCCAGAGCAGCGTCGCGGCCATGAAGCCGGAATCCACCGGATTCCCGACCGCGCGACACAGGCCGTCCACACCCATGATGTCGTAAATATGGCGGGCTTCCGGCGCGCTGCGATGATCCGCCCAGATAATCGCCGGGCGCAGGCTGCCGCCGTCCTGATCCAGAAAAACCGGCCCGTGCATTTGGCCGGAAAAACTGAGGCCGCGAATCGCGTCCGGCGCGATGCGTGACGCCTGCAACGCGGCGCGAATCGTCTCTTTGGCCGCGTTCCACCACATTTCAGGGGCTTGTTCCGCCCACCCCGGCTGCGGCGCGTCAAAATCATACGCCTGCTGCCCGACGGCGACGACTGCGCCGTTGTCTTCGTCCAATATCACGCTTTTCGCGCTGGACGTGCCGATGTCAATTCCTAACAGCATGATGATGCCTCACGAATAAGCGGCCATGAAAAAATTTTTTCATGTCACGCCAAGGCGCTAAGAATATCTAAAAAACCTTTGCGGTCTTTGCGCCTCGGCGCGAAAAATTCAAAAAATTATTTATAATCGACATGATTATTGAGAAGAATCTTGCAGCAGCGCATTCACCTGCTGAACGGCGGCAGCAGGCACAATTTTTCGATTGATGCGCCGCATCGCAAGAATTTCGTTGAGCAGGGCAATCGCCTCCGCGCGGTTGCCCTGCGTTCGCGCCAACAGCGCAAGCTGATAATAGGATTCCCAATGCAGATTGTCAATGCGAATCTGCTGCTGAAAATATTCTTTCGCCCGACGCAGTTCCCCTTCCTGCTTGAATAACAGCCCAAGACGGAAATTCACGTCAAGCCAATACGGGGCAAGCGCGAGCAGGCGTTTATACATCGTAATTGCCTGTGACCTCGCCCCAATCTCTTCAAAACTTTCACCGATATTGTAAAGCATTTCAAGGTCATTTGGCGAGGACGCAATGGCCTTCCGATACCATTCAAGCGCCGCCTGCGGCAAATAGGCATTATAGCATTTCCGCGCTTCCATCGAGTAATACGCCGCCCGCAGCAAGCGGATTTCGAATCGAATAGCAAAAAAACTCAGCGCAATGATGATGGTTGTCAGCGCGGTGAACGCGCATCGCGCGGCGGGGCGCCGCAAAGGAATCGAACACGGTGGCGCGGCGTGATTGGCCACGCCGATCAACAGCCATAGCAGCGAGGCAATGACGGTGAAGCGCAGGTTTTGCATCAACAGGCCATCAAGCAGAATGCCAATCAGCGCGGCGGCGAGGCCGTATTCAATGAGATTTTTCCGGCGGAATAAGGCGCGAAGCGCCTCGAAAATACCCCAGAGAAACAGGCTGTATCCAACGATGCCGCCGTCATGCAGCAGTTCCAAATGCTCATTATGCGGATGCTGAACGCGCGAATGCAAGGCGGAGCCTCCCCATTTTTCGGCCACGCGACGCTCATCTTGCGCCAACGGGAAATAGATGGCAAACGTGCCGATTCCATGCCCGAACAACGGGCGTTGCCGGATCATCTGGAGCGTCGTCTCATACCAGCCCATGCGCTGCGCCCATGAGCTGGTCGTCATGAGTTTTGTCGAAGTTTCGAGCGTTCGAAATGCCGCATATCCGCCGAGAATGCCGACGAAGAGCAGCAAAAGCACGCTCGCGGCATGCTTGCGGATGAACGCGCGCAAGCTCTCTTTCCACGCCATCACAGCGAACAGGCCGAGCGCGCAGGCCGCGCAGAGCCACGATCCCCGCGTTTGGCTCATCAGCAAGGCGATTCCCGAACAGACAAAAACGATGCCCCACCATGCGCCGCGCCGTCCCTTTCGAATAGCATCCATCCAACAGGCCGCCATAAGCGGCAGCAGCAGCGCGTAGAATCCGCCCACCAAATTCGGATTGCCGAGCGTGACGAAAATCCGCGTTCCGAACGGCAGTTGCGAGCCGAAATAGTTGCCGTACGGATTAAGCAGCGCGACGCCGAAAAATTGGCTTGCGCCGTAAAGCGAAAGCAGCAACGCGACGCAGCTAAGCAGGAAAAGCAGGCAAGATCGGCATGGCGCGTCGGCGACGGCCGACGCGACGAAACACAACAGCAATTCGCCGCAGACGTTGAGAAAATAGACGCGATCCACATAAGGAAACATCACGGCGTTTAAGGCCGTATAGATTGCATAACAGCCGAGCGCGGCGGTCAAGCGGCTTTTTCTGAAAAGCGGAAATTCGGGAGAAACCAGCGCCGCCGCAAACATTCCGGCGGCGCAGCAGGCCATTGAACAGACAAGCAGAGCGTCTCTCGGCGTTTCAAACGGACGGAAAAAGAGGCGGGAAACCAGCAGCGGCAGCGTGAACACGCAGAACAGCAGGAGAGATTTGACAGCGTTTTCAAGAAAAATGGCGACTGGGTTCATAAAATATCGGGCGCGGCTTTATGCGCATTGAATGAATATCTCAAGAATGTCAACTTTTGATTTGACGGCGAAATCGAGAGTTCGCGCTC
>CAZCGG010000222.1:0-7023 GCA_964498135.1 uncultured Candidatus Moduliflexus sp. | reverse complement strand
CTGAAAGACCTGCGAGACACCGGCGTCATGCGATAATGTCACCTCGAAATGAAGAACCACAGATTGCACAACGGTTAGGGACATAGCTGTCAGACACCTTCAAGGTGTCTGACAGTTTTCCTTGCCCGCAACGTCATGAACAAATCTGTGAATATCTGCGCAATCTGTGGTTCATCCCCATGACTATCAAAGAATTTCACTGGAAACGCTCATTCGCCGCGCTGCAATACCCGAATTACCGCCTCTGGTTTTACGGGCAATTAGTGTCGCTGTTCGGGACGTGGATGCAAACGACGGCGCAAGGCTATCTCATCTTTCAATTGACGCATTCGCCCGCGTATTTGGGCTATATCACCTTTGCGGCGGGGTTGCCGTCGTGGATGTTCATCATGTACGCCGGAGTCATTGCCGACCGCATGCCGCGCCGGATGCTGCTGCTGGCCGCGCAGACCGCGATGATGTTATTGGCCTTTGTGCTGGCCGCGCTGACGTTTGCCGGAATCGCGCAGCCGTGGCATATTTTGACGTTAGCCTTCGGCGTCGGCGTGGCGAATGCGTTCGATGCGCCGACGCGCCAATCATTTACGTTGGAAATGGTTGAGCGCGAAGATTTGACGAACGCGATTGCGCTGAATGGCGCGATGTTTCATGGCGCCATGGCGCTCGGCCCCGCGCTCGGCGGCGTAATTTACGCCTGGCTCGGCCCGGCGTGGTGTTTCGCCATCAACGGCCTCTCGTATCTCGCCGTTATTGTCGCGCTCTGGCGGATGCGCCTAAAACCGACGCCGCCGAAGGCCGAACGCGCATCCGCGCTGACCGACATGCGCGAAGGCTTCCAGTATGTCATAAGCGAGCCGATCATTCGCGCCTTGACCGTCGAGCTTTCCGCGCTGACGCTCTTTGGCATCCAATTCGCCATGCTGCTTCCGGCGTGGGCGGTGAGCATTCTCGGCGGCGACGAAAAAACGAACGGCCTGCTGCAATCCGCGCGCGGAATCGGCTCGCTGCTCGGCGCATTGGGCATCGCCGCGCTTGGCCGGTTCGCCTATAAAGGCCGCTTGCTGACCGTCGGAGCGTTTGCGCTTCCGCTCGCGCTGCTCGTCTTTTCGATGACGCGCGCCGTGCCGACTTCGCTGGTGATGCTTGCCGGCGTGGGTGTGGCGTTCGTGCTGATCATGAATTTGGGGAACGCGCTGATTCAGGTCAACGTGCCGGATCATCTGCGCGGGCGCGTCATGGGGATGTATTCGTTTCTGCTGTTCGGCTTCGCGCCGATTGGCGGCTTGATTTCCGGCTTTTTGGCCGAGCATATCGGCGTGTCGCTCACTATCGCGCTGGATGCGGGCGTCTGCCTGCTTGCCGCCGCGCTGACGTGGTTTGTGTTTCCCTGCCTGCGCCGCGCCGAATAATATCGTATTTCGGAACGGACGGGAGAAAACAGGGGCGCGGAAACGCTTGACAAATCGTTGATTGCGCGCAATAAAAGACGTATGAAAATTGTCCCGCAGCACCGGAGGCCGCGAACACAGCCCGCGCTGCTTGCCGAAATTGATCGCAGAATATTTACGTAAGATGAAACGACCGCGAGACGTGTCGGCAGAGGGCATTGCGCCTCTTTTCTGGCATCTTTCGTTGTCGTTCTTGTGACATGGCCAATACGACACCGACCGAGCCAAAAAATTTCTCGATAGAAGAAGAACATCAGCGCATGATGAGCAGTTTCGCGCAGCATATGATCAGCGTGCCTGCCGGAGCCTTTTTAATGGGCGCGACCGAGGCGGAGATGAGGCAATGCGGAAGAGTTGGCCATGAATTTCCGCTTCATCACGTGACGCTCTCGGCGTTTGCGATCAGCGCCTATCCGGTGACGCAGGCGCAATGGCAGGCCGTGATGGGAAAAAATCCGTCGCGGTTCAAAAGCGCGGATCGCCCGGTGGAAAACGTGTCATGGCAGGATTGTCAGGAATTTATCACAACATTGAACGCCACCTCCCCTCAATCCCCTATGAATCACGGGGGACAGTGGGGGGACTTCCGGCTGCCGACGGAGGCGGAATGGGAATGCGCCTGCCGCGCCGGAACGCAGACGATTTGGCCGTTTGGCAACGATCCTGAGCCAATAGGCCAGTACGCATGGTTCAACGGCAACGCCAGCAACCAAACGCATCCAGTTGGAAAATTCCTGCCGAATGCGTGGGGGGCGTATGACATGCTCGGCAACGTCTGGGAATGGTGTGCGGATTGGTTTGACGAAAAGTATTATGCCAGCAGCCCGATGAAGAATCCGCAAGGGCCGTCGAGCGGGCAGACTCGCGCGCTGCGCGGCGGCGCGTGGAATAATTATCCAAGCATCTGCCGCTCAGCGTCTCGCAACAAGCTCGCGCCTCATATCGGGAGCTACCTCATCGGGTTTCGGCTGGCGCGGTCGGCGGCGTGAAAACATTGACCGCGCGATTTTCCGGTTGACGAAATTCCTGAAATTTGCTGTATGACACGCAGCAATTTGTATTCAACGTGATGCCGCGCGGCGGCTTGATTTCGGCGCGGCAAATCACTCCGAAACGCCCTAAAAACCGAATGAATCAGGATGCGCTGTTCCACATCTGGCACGGCCTGATTTATAAGAGAGTTGATTATGTTGAAAACCTTGTTGTATAAAATCATCAAACCGAAAAACGAACGGACGCTGCAAACGTACCGTCCGATTGTGGAAAAAATCAACGCCTTTGAGCCGAAATTCGAGCGATACAGCGACGAAGAACTGCGCGGCATGACGGATGCGTTCCGCAAGAAAATCGTCGAAGACGCCGTGATTCGCGCGAAAGATCGCTTGAACAGCGACGAGCGCGGCTTGCGCAAGCATCTGCAAGAGTTGATGGGCGAAGAAAAAGGGAGCGATTTTTTCACGGCCAGCGTCAGCAAATATCACAATAAAATGCTGATGCGCGTGCTGGAAAACCTGCGCAACGAGATTGCCGAAAAAGTCAGCGCGTTGCGAGACATGACGCAGTTTGAGGAACTTGAGGAGGACATGCTGCGCGAGGGCGTGGAAGATTTCGTGCGGAAAACGCTGCACGAAGAGTTGGAAAAATCCATGAACGAGATTCTGCCGGAAGCGTTTGCGGTCGTGCGCGAGGCGGCCAAGCGCGTCCTGAAGATGCGGCATTTCGATGTGCAGATGATCGGCGGACTCGCCCTGCATCAAGGGAAAATTTCGGAAATGAAGACCGGCGAAGGCAAAACGCTCGTCGCCACGCTGCCGGTCTATCTGAACGCGCTGACCGGGCGCGGCGTCCATGTCGTCACGGTCAACGATTACCTCGCCCGGCGCGACCGCGACTGGATGGGGAAGATTTACGAATTTCTCGGCCTGACCATCGGCGTCATTCAGAACAACATGAGCGCGAAAGACCGCCAGCACGCTTACGGCTGCGACATCACCTACGGCACGAACAACGAATACGGCTTCGATTATCTGCGCGACAACCTCAAAAGCGACCCAGACGAGCGCGTGCAGCGCGAATTGAACTACGCCATCGTGGATGAAGTGGACAGCATTTTGATTGACGAAGCGCGGACGCCGCTCATCATTTCCGGCGAAGTCGAACACGATTCCAATAAATTCCTCGATTTCCGCAGCCCGGTGAAATCGGTGGCCGATAAGCAGTACATGATTCTTTCCGACCTGCTCAAACAGGTCAAGCAGTTTGACGAGACCGACCCCGAAGCGTATCACAAATACGAATTGCTCCTGAAAATCGAGCGCGGCAACCCGAAAGACGACCGCCTGCTGGAATATATCGCCGAAAACAAAGCTGCCAAAAAGAACATGATGCAGGTGGAGAACGATTATCTCCGCGACAAGCGCGCCCATGAACTGAACGACGGCTTGCTGTTTGCGATCAGCGAGAAGGAGCATAACGTCGAATTGACGGAAGAAGGGCAGGCGTTTCTTTCCAAGCGCGAGCCGGATTTGTTCGTGCTGCCGGATTTAGACGCCGAATTTTCGCGCATTGACGGCGATTCCGCGCTCAGCGATTTTGAGAAAGCCGAGCAGAAACGCGCCTTGAATACGCTCTACGACGAACGCCACGAGAAAATTCACAACATCACCCAACTGATTCGCGCTTACACGCTGTTCAAAAAAGACGTGGATTACGTCGTCAATAACGGCGAAGTCATCATTGTGGACGAATTCACGGGGCGCATGATGCCGGGGCGGCGGTACAGCGACGGCCTGCATCAGGCGTTGGAAGCCAAAGAAGGCTTGCAGGTCGCCAAAGCGAGCCAGACGATTGCGACGGTCACGCTGCAAAATTATTTCCGGCTGTATCGCAAGCTGGCGGGCATGACCGGCACGGCGGAAACCGAAGCGGCGGAGTTCATGGACATTTACAAACTCGATGTCGTCGTCATTCCGACGAATAAGCCGATGATTCGGAAAGACGCCTCCGACGTGATTTACAAAACCGAAAAGGCCAAATTCCGCAACGTGGCGCGGGAAATCGCGGATTGCTACATCAAAGGCCAGCCAACGCTGGTCGGCACGATTACGATTAAAGTGTCGGAAGAATTGAGCGAGATGCTGAGCCTGAAACATTTGAGCGACATTCTTGCGCCGGAAAAATTGGAAAAATTGAAGCGCGTCATGGCGGAGCGCGACCATCGCGGCAAGATTCCGCACGAAGTGTTGAACGCGAAATATCATGAGCAGGAAGCGCAAATCGTCGCCAAAGCCGGGCAATTCAGCGCGGTCACGATTGCCACGAACATGGCCGGGCGCGGGACGGACATCGTGTTGGGCGAAGGCGTCAAAGCGCTGGGCGGCTTGCACATTCTCGGCACGGAGCGGCACGAAAGCCGCCGGATTGACAACCAGTTGCGCGGACGTTCCGGGCGGCAGGGCGATCCGGGGTCGTCGCGCTTCTATCTGTCGCTTGAAGATGATCTCATGCGCATTTTCGGCTCGGAGCGCATCGCCGGAATCATGGAGCGACTCGGCGTGGACGAAGACGAGCCGATTGAACACATGCTGCTGTCGCGCACCATCGAGAACGCGCAGAAAAAAGTCGAGGCGTACAACTTCGACATCCGCAAGCATTTGCTGAAATACGACGACGTGAACAACAAGCAGCGCGAAGTTATTTACACGCGGCGCGATCACGTGATTTACAGCCAAGATTTGGAGCGCGATTTCCTGTCAATGGCCGAAGACGTGATATACGACATGCTGGAAAAATACGCGCCAGAGGGCAAATACCCGGAAGATTGGGATTATGACGGCCTGAAAGCCGAATTGCTCTCGCGTTTTTCCGTGTATCAAGCCTTCGAACATCTGCACAAAGAGACGCTGACGGTCGAGTCGCTTGTGGAGACGCTGAAACAGCGTTTTGCGCAGGGGTTGCAGGAGAAACAGGCGGAATTGGCGAAAATTCCGGACGAGCCATTCCAGTGGTTTTTCGGCAAGCTCAAAGAGGGCGACACGAAAATGACGGCGTTCCTGCGGTCGGTCATGCTCAAAGCGATTGACCGCAACTGGATGGAAAACCTGCTCTCGCTCGATCATTTGAAAGAAGGCATCAGCTTGCGCGGCTACGGCCAGAAAGACCCGCTTTTAGAGTATAAGCGCGAAGGGTTCGACATTTTCGCGGAGATGATTGACCGCATCAACGCCGAGACGGTCGAGATGATCATGAAATTCGCGGTGCGCACGGAAGCCGCGCCGCGCCAGCAGCGCCCGTTGATTGCGTCCGCCACCGAGCAGACGCAGGACGCGCAGGGCATGGCGCTGCGGCAGGCGCAGCAGATGAAGTCGCGGGAGAACGTGGACGAACTCGCCACGAACACCAGCGAAGGCGACACGAAGCCGCGTCCGGTCGTCCGCGAAGCGCCGAAAGTCGGGCGGAATGATCCTTGCCCGTGCGGCAGCGGCAAGAAATACAAGAAGTGTCACGGACAATAATTCGTTGACCTGTCAGACGCGCGTAAACGTGTCTGGCAGGTTTTTTTTATGGAGAAGATGACGCATGAATATCGCCGTCAATATCGAGATTTTTCAGGAAGATGATGTCTATGTCGCCCTTGCCCCGGCCTTGAATGTCTCCAGTTTCGGCGACACGCCGGAAGATGCGCAAAAATCTGTGCGTGAAGCGTTAGAAGGATTTATCGAAGAATGCGCCCGCATGGGAACATTAGCGGAAGTGCTTGAAGAATCTGGATTTACCATAAACAAAGGGATGTATTCGCCGCGCAAGCCGATTGCTGAAGCCATGATTGCGCTTGCGGCGTAACGAAAATTATGCCCAAAATACTCCCGATTCATTATAAAACGCTGATCAAAATTTTCGAGATGGATGGCTTTACCGTGCAACGCATGAAAGGCGATCATGTCATCATGACGAAACCGGACGTTAAACGTCCGCTTGTGATTAAAACCAGCCCGCATCTTGTTCCTGTGACGCATATCCGCACAAATATGACCACAGCAGGCATGACGCGGGAACGATTTTTCGAGTTATTGGCGGAGTGCGAATAAGGCGATTACCGCATTATTCAATAGCATTGAACAGGGATCGAGACTTTTGAAGTCTTGAAGACTTCAAAAGTCTGGGCTCAATGCAATTGAATAACTCATGTTACGCAACGTCTCAGCAATTCCCCTCTTGGGAGGGGCAAGGGGTGGGTAGCGATATTCACGGCGTCTTCGCGTCAGCACCCCACCCCAGCCCATCCCAAAAGGGGAATTCGTGGTCGTCGGCTCAAATCTGCCGCGTAGCATGAGTTAGTGAATAGATGTAATGACATAGAACGTTGTGGTCAAGGAAAGCAGTCAGACACCTTCAAGGTGTCTGACTGCTCTGCCCATAACCTCTTCTATCAATACAAATAGAGAGAAAACGTTACCATGAAACAATTGATTATTGCCATTGACGGCCCTGCGGGGTCGGGCAAAAGCAGCATCGGCGACCTGCTCGCGGAGCGGCTCGGCTACGCGCATATCAGCACCGGCTCGATCTATCGCGC
>CAZCGG010000221.1:0-7025 GCA_964498135.1 uncultured Candidatus Moduliflexus sp. | reverse complement strand
GCGCGCTTGTGCCGGTCGGCACGGCGGTGCAATTATGGGTGGCCGATTAACGCCAGATTGAGCGGCTGCCCAAAAATTGCGCGAGGCACGCGCCGATATTGCCGATCAAATCCGGTTTCGTGTTGATGAGAAACACCGCATCCCGGATCGCAAACAGTTCGTCTTTCAGGCGGCAGACCGGGCAATCTTGCGCCGTCCGACTGCCGAATCGCTGCCGCAATTCTTCCTCAAAAAGCGGCACAAGCTTGTCGTTCATCCGCAAATGTGTGTCTTCCAAAAAAATGGCGAGTTCGGGGCGGAGCGTCATGACGCGCTCGAAAAAGGCGTGAACTTCGGAGAATTCGAGGTGTTTCGGCGGCGAAGATTTCACTTCGACATACGTTAAATGGCCTTCGACGCTGGCAATGACATCATAATCGCCGCCCGCGCCGCTCGCTTTCAGCCGTATGCCCCACGCCGCCGGGCAGCCGAACTCCCGGCGCAGCGCCTCTGCCACAAACCATTCCAGCGTTCCGCCGATATTTCGAACGCCATCATTCGCCAACCGATACGCCGTCGGAGCGATTTCGCGCAGCATCTTCTGCTGGAGCAGCGCGGCCAAATACCTCTGCGCGGCGTTCTGAGAGCAGTATTTGGTCAGATGTTCCATGCGCAGTTCGTCAATGTGCGTGATGACATCTCGCAAAAAGAGGCGAAAAGAATATTTCGTCATCAGCCGGTAGAGCGCGTCTTCCGCCTCGCGCGGGCAATTTTCCGGCAGCATCATTCCCTGACGCGGCGCGTATTTCATCGCGCGAATGCCCCGGCGGCGCAGCATGAAGGCGATGTCGTCATTCATGGCTGCCGCAGCGCGGACTGCAAGAGCGTCAGCCATGCGTCCGGGGTATCAAGGTCGCGGAACACGTAATGCGTCAGCGCATGCGCCTCGCGCTGCGCGGAAACCACCAAATAGGCCGGAAGGGGGCGAAACCATTGGAAGAATCCCGCCACCCCGGATGAACGCTGGCGGCCAAAAAATTTTTCTTCGAACTGCGGCAATTTCAGCAGTTCAACCGTCACGACGGCCTGAAGCGGAATCTGAATCAGCGTTTTTTTATATTTCTCCACATTCATCAAAAAAAATGGCGACGCTTTCGGGAAATCCTCGAAATAGAGATGGCGTTCCATCACATAGCACAAGCCGCTCTTTTCAGGACACGGAAACCGCGCCGGATCAAGCAGCACGGCATAGGAGAATTTCAGCAATTTTTCGCCTAATTCGCGTTGTTTTTCTTCCCAAAATTCTCGGACGTTTTCAGGAAGGTGCTGCAAGTCTTTCACATTATTGTTTGGCATGGCAACATGTTTGTCGGTCGAATTGTCTGTAATACAGGGGCGACATTCCGCCTCTGCAATCAGGGCGTTCCTTCGGAGATCAAAACGTATTTGCTGGAATTTCCGCGTTTTGTCAAATAAATACGCATGGTTTTTGGCGCGGACGTGTTATTTTGAAAAAATGCACGGAATTTTTCTTGCTATTCTTCAAAAAGTGCGTATTGTGTAATATCATTTCTTTGAATCGTCGTGATGCGCGGGCGAAGCGGGCGCGGCCGCGATCATGGCATGAATGTGAGCGTTAAGGAATCAATCCATCTATGAAACTTTTTCACGCGGAACCTGAAAAAGAGCTTTCGGACGACGCGCCGGAATTGCGCGAACAGTTGAACGAATTGGAAGACACCGTGGCGGCGCTTCGCCAGATTGTCGGGCAGCGGCGGACGATGCTACAGAACGCCGACAAAAAGCTGCAAGAATTTCAAGATATGATGTATGCCATGCTGATTGAGCAAGACGCGCCGAAACGAGTTGCGGGCGGCGCGGATGATCCTGATGATGACGATCAATTTCCCGTCAGCGAGCCGATTGATGTCGCTGATTTATTTCCCGCCGACGAGAGGTAAATATGGCGTTCATCGGAATGCATCTCTATGTTTCAGGGCGCGTGCAAGGCGTGGCGTTTCGCTATTCCGCGATCAGGGAAGCCCGGAGCGTCGGCGTGACCGGCTGGGTCAGGAATCGTCACGACGGGCGGGTTGAACTGCTGATTGAAGGCGAGGAAGCCAACGTCATCGAGATGTTGGAATGGTGTTATCAGGGACCGCCGGGCGCGCAAGTCACTGATGTCGAAATCGAACGCCTTCCCTATTCGGGAAACTGCGTTGATTTTGAGTTGGCGTATTAAATGTTGCGTCAAGGCGCGCAAACAGATGCCAATTTTGGCAGTGGTTTGAAATGAACTGATCTTCCGTAGAGACGCACGGCCGTGCGTCTCTACCGTAACGGGGCGACGATGATCGTATTGACCACAATTGGTATGCGTTTGAGTTCAGTTCACAAGAGATCGTTATCCCAATTTTTATGATGCGCCCAACTCGGTTCTGAGGCAGTGAATGACTGCCGCAAATTCTTTGGCGTTGTCCGGCGACAATTCCGCGAGCGTTTCGTGCGCGGAGAGCAGATGTTCGGCATATTCTTTCGCCGTTGTTTGTTCCGAAAAGATCAATTTCGCCAGCACGCTTTTTTCAAGCCCTTCCATTCGGTCAACCCCGCGAAATAACGTCGTCAGATTCATGCGCCGGAAAATGCTTTCCAACGGGTTGCCTTCCAAGCCGATTAAAAACGGCGGCGACGCATGCGTTTTTCGGAACGCAATCGCCCAGCGCGCAAGAATGCCTAAAATCGTGCTATCCATGTAACTGCATTGCGTGATGTCCACCAGCACGTTCATCACGGACGAATCATCCATGCACTTCTGCACGGCGGTATTGGCATTCCAAAGCGATTTCTGCGTCAGCCGTCCTTCGGCTTTAAAAATAAACGTCGCATCGTATTTGCCAATAAAAAGGCTCTCTTCTTGAATTTTCATAGCCGATTCCTTCTCAGAAGAAATATCGTCACGTCATCGGGAAAATCTTCGGCGCGAACCTGACTGCGAATATGCGAAAGCAGCGCGTTGACCATGTTCTGTGTTTTGCGCTCCTTTTGGTCGTGAATAAAGCCCAATAAAGATCGTTCATCAAAAATCGGCGTGCCGTCGCGGAGATGAACATCCATCATCCCGTCCGAATACATCAGCAGCGACGCGCCCGCCTCGAATTTGCAAACCTCATCCGCATACGAAACATTTTCCAGCAAGCCGATGGGAAACGATTGCATGGAAAGCAGGCACTCCCCGGCATCGGTGTACAGGATCGGCGAGACGCTCTGCCCCGCCGAACTCCACGTCAATTCGTTGGTGTCTGTGTTGAGTATCCCCAAAAATACGGTGACGTATTTTTCGGTCAGGCGTTCGCGGAAAAACTGCTGGTTCAACATTTGCAGCAGTTTGCCGGGCTTATGGACTAATTTAGCGTGAATGCTGAAAAAAATCTTCGTGAAAATCGTAATCAGGGATGAGGCAACGCCATGCCCGGACACGTCGAGAATATAGAAAAAAATCTGATGCGGGTTGATCTGGTAAATATCGAAAAAATCCCCGCCAAGCTCGTCGCAGGGGAGATAGACGTACTCAAACGACACGTCTTTGCCCACGCCTTCATTCGAGGACGGAAGCAGGTTTTGCTGAATGCGTCTGGCCGTAGATAAATCTTTCTGAATCCGCAGGTTGGTTTCTAAAATTGTCAGGTACATCTGGCGCAGCGCAACCTGCGTGCGGACGCGGGCGAGGATTTCCGCCGTGTTGAACGGCTTGGTGATAAAATCCACCGCGCCAAGCTCCAGCCCTTTGATTTTATCTTCCGTGCTATCCAGCGACGTGATGAAAATAATCGGAATTTCCTGCGTGGCCTTCTGCTGCTTCAAAAGGCGGCAGAGGTCGAACCCCGTCATTTCCGGCATCACGACGTCTAACAGAATCAATTCCGGCTTGCGATAATCGAGGATTTTCAGCGCGGCGTCCGCGCTTTCGGCTTCAAGCAACTCATAGCCTTCCATCGCAAGGCTTCGGCTCAGCACCATGCGATTCATGCGGCTATCGTCAACAATTAAAATAAGAAATTCCCCTTTCATCGGCAGCGTGTTCCGTCCCTTCGTGCGTGGCAATGCGCCCGGCGTTACCGGCGTCCCCCAAGCGATGCGGTGATCTTCCAGCCACCAGCGCCCCGCGACAATTCCAGCAGTTCTCTGTTGGTGATTCTGACCGGCTGACCTTGAGGCGGGTTTAAGACAAATTGATATTCATTTTCGACCCGCGCGCGCTGCGCGTCACGCTCAATATTGAGCGTTCGAAATGAAAATTGCACGGCGTCGAATTGCGCGAACCAGTTTTCCGCGTCAAGCCGCAAATCCTGATAGGTTCGCTCGCCGCTGCGATATTCTATCGAAAAACAGGAGAGATACCCAACCAAATCTTTGCGCGATAGCGCCGCCGCCCGTTCTTCAAGCACGGCCTGAATCGCCTGTTTTTCCTTGAGCGCGGCCGCCGCTTTGAATGCCATCCAGCCGCCGACGGCAAGCATCACGCAGGCCGCCCCCGCAAAAATTCCCCATGTTCGCCGCGTCATTTTCATAACCAACCATGATAAAACAGCATATCGTAAAATGTCAAGTTGTTATCTCTGAGATATTATGTTTGATCAACGATTATTCCTTGAAGAATCGCCTCGATGTCGAGCAGGGAAATCATGCGGCCATTCCATTCGCATTTTCCGACAAGATAGGCGTGCGTGGACATTATGCCCGCTTCGTTCAACGGCAGCATCATGCGCTCCGGCAGCGTCAGAATGTCCAGCATCTCGTCCACGAGCAGCCCGGCGGTCAATTCGCCGGATTCGACGAGAATGATTCGGCTCTGCTCCGTCAACGGGCTGACGCCTAATTGCAAAAACGTTTTGAGATGCACGACGGCCTGAATGTCGCCGCGCACGCTGATGACGCCCGCGATGTGCGCCGGGCTGCACGGCAGCCGGGTGATATTCGGGACGCGCAGGATTTCCCGCACGGAAAAAATGCGGATTCCGAACAGCGCGTGATTCAGCGCCACCACGATGATTTGCATTGAAGCGTCTTCCGGCGCGACGTGTTCCGCCGCTTTCAGGCGGCGCAGTTGTTCCATGCGCTCCTGCGCGTCGGCCGCTTCGCCGGAATGTCCGGCGATGTCCTCATATTCGCGCGCGATTTGCGCGTCTTGTGTTTCCATAATATGCGTTCCATTCAACGCCCGCGCCGGATTTCAACGCCCGGCCGGCCGCATTTTCGATTTTCTTTGACATTTTTCTTGCATTCCGTCCCGGCCTCGCAGAGGCTTTTGCCGTCTCGCAAACCGTATGCATCACATTCATTCATCGGAGGCCGCACCATGTTCGACATCATTAAAAAATCCATTTTGGCCGGAATCGGCGCAATTGCTGTGACGCAAGAAAAAGCGCAAGACGTGATTGCCGATTTCGTCGAGAAAGGCAAAATCACGGAGCAAGAAGGCAAAACGCTGCTGAACGATTTGCAGCATGCCGTGCAGGAAAATCAAGAGAAATTTTCCGCCAAGATTGACGAGCGCGTCACCTGCGTAATGGACAGGTTGAATCTTGCCACGAAAGACGATCTCGCCGCCGTCAACGAGCGTTTGGCGAGAATCGAGCAACAGCTTCAAGCACTGAAAACCCCGCCGCAAGCCTAATTCGTGACAACCGGTCGCCCCGCGCTCCGTCGCAGGGCGACCGGTCCAATGATGTCACCGCGCCGAGCGGCATGCTCGGGTCAAAGTTGCCGTTCAAGACTGGATTCTGCGCGTAGTTCGTGTAATCTTGCTTCTTTTATGCCATCTGCAATTGCTATGACTGCCATTATCCGACGCGCAAAGTGAGTGACATTTAATATTCATCCAACGATAAAAAGTTAAACCGAACGCTTCGATTTAACGCTCGACCTTCTTCCGTCTCATTCGGAGAAACCGGGACGGCTTCACCATATCCTTCGCCTGCCCAAATCTTTTGCTCTAACTTTTCATGCTGCACAATACGACTCGGGTCAATGCCTTCATCGTAAATCAGATAATAAATCACCTTAGCGATAATTTTTTGAACGTGTTATTGCAACTCCGCGACGACCTCTTTCCCTTTCAGGCGCAGCGTCACGGTTTTGACGGCGTTGCAGAACGCTTGAAACGCGGCCTCTTCAAGATGTTTCGTCAGAATCGAGGCCAAGCCGCGCGCGCCGGTCTGCCGCTTGAAACTCTGCTCCACCACCGCGTCAATCACCTGCTTTTCGATTTGCAGCTTGATTCCTTCCTCCTTGAATTCGCGGTAAAATTTCTTGACGACGGATTCCAGCAGAATCGCTTTCAGCGTCTCCCGATCCAGCGCGCGCAGCGGCAAAATGCGCGTGAACCGCCCAATCAATTCGGGAATGAAGCCGTAACGTTGCAAATGCTCAATGTCATTGATTTCGTTTTCGTCATAATTGACGGCGATGGTGTTCGCGGACGGAGACGGCAACTCCGCCGAATTGAAGCCGATGCGCGGAACGTTCGCGCTGCTGATGCCTTTCAAGCCGGAGAACGTGCCGCAGGCGAGAAACGTGATGTCGCCGGTATGCAGGGGGATGAACTCGCTGTAGCGCGTGTTGTTGTAATCCATCGGCACCATGATTTCCGAGCCTTCGATAATCCGCAGCAGTTCGCGCTGGACGCCGAAGCCGCTCACATCCTTCGTCGTTCCCTGCCCGTCGAATCGCGCCTGATTCTGCGTCGTCGCCAACTTGTCGAATTCGTCAAGGCAGACAATTCCGGCGGAGGCCGCCACTGGGTCATTTCCGGCATGTTCGAGCAGCGTCGTCAGAATCGTGCAGGTGTCTTTCCCGACGTAGCCGGTTTCCGAAAGCTGCGTGACATCAACCACCGCCGTCGGCAGTTGCAGTATCTTGCGGAACAGCAATTCCACGAGAAACGTCTTACCGCAGCCGGTCGGGCCAATCATCAGGTAATTCGCCTTCGGCGGAAGCTGATCGCGCGGAATTCCGTCGAGATGAATCCGCTTCAGCCGCCGCACATG
>CAZCGG010000220.1:0-7037 GCA_964498135.1 uncultured Candidatus Moduliflexus sp. | reverse complement strand
CGCAGGGCAAATTCACGCGCGGCCGCACGGTCTGCGCGCGCGGCTTTTCCGCCGGAAACGCGCCGAACGCCCGCGTCGCCGTCGCGCTCGACACGTCGCGCTTTTTCGAAAGGCTGATTGCTCGACTGTATTAACTCGCTGGACTTGCGCCGCGTAGTTCGTCATGCGCGGCCGTGCGTCTCTACACGGGGTGGACGATCTTTTTAAAAAGAATTGTGAGAGCCTTTTATCATACTTATTCTGTGATAATTTTTTGAATGTTTCGCTAACCGCCTTCGCGTCTTGGCGTCTTAGCGCGATGTTCAAATACACGATTATGAAACATATTCATGGCTTGAAATGCGTCAAATGCGGGCGGGAATACGCTGCTGACGACGCGCTGTACGTCTGTCGGGATTGCGGGCTTAAGGGAACGCTCGATGTCGTTTATGACATGAATCTCGTGTCAATCCGCCTGCTGCGCCGCCTGAAAACTTCTTCCGCCGTGCGCGAACCTCTCTCAATTCGGCGCTACATGGATTTGCTGCCGATTCAGGACGAACGCCATCTGCCGCCCTTGCAAATCGGCTGGACGCCGTTATATGACTGCCGCGAATTTCCCGAATGGGCGCGCCGAACGAGCGGCATGTCATATCCGCGCCGCCTGTTTATCAAGGACGACGGCCGCAATCCGACGGCCTCGCTGAAAGATCGCGCCAGCGCAATGGCGGTCGCCAAAGCGAAAGAATTGGGCAACCAGGTCATCACGTGCGCCTCGACCGGCAACGCCGCCTCGTCATTAGCCGGACTCGCCGCATCTGTCGGCGTTTCCACCGTGATTTTTGTCCCGGAAACCGCGCCGAAAGCCAAAATCGCGCAGTTGATGATGTACGGCGCGCAGGTGTTCATGGTGAAAGGCTCGTATGATCAGGCGTATGATCTTTGTTTGCAGGCGTCGGCGGAATGGGGCTGGTATAACCGGAACAGCGGCTATAATCCGTATTTGAGCGAGGGCAAAAAAACAGCCGCCCTCGAAATTTGCGAGCAGCTTGGCTGGAAAACGCCCGATAAAGTCTTTGTGGCGGTCGGCGATGGCTGCATTCTCGGCGGCTTATGGAAAGGCTTCTGCGATTTGTACGAGTTAGGCTTGATTGACAAACGCCCTCAGATGATTGGCGTGCAGGCCGCAGGCGCGAGTCCGTTGGTTACGGCGTTCGAAACCGGACAGCCGGTGCAGCCGCTCCGCCAAATCCAGACCGTTGCCGACAGCATTGCGGTCGGGCAGCCCCGCGACGCCCTGAAAGCTCTGCGCGCCGCGCGAGATTCCGGCGGCAGGCTGATGGCAGTCAACGACGAGGACATTTTGGACGCCATGCGCGCGCTTGCACGCCATCTCGGCATTTTCGCCGAGCCTGCCGGAGCGACGGCGTTCGCCGGATTGCATTGCTTGACGCAGCGCGGCGAGGCGCAGCCTGATGAAACCGTCGTCGTTGTCGTGACCGGCAACGGCCTGAAAGACATCGAAACCGCGATCCGCGCCGCCGGAAGCCCAACCATCATCGAGCCGGACATCGAGGCCGTCAGAAACAAGCTGCGGCATTAATAATGGGCGGTGGGGCAGACACGCCTGTCTGCCCCTGATTAAGCCGCCGTCATTCGTTTTTCCCGTGCAGCAATTCTTCAAAGCTTTCGGCGGGCATGGGGCGGCCAAAATAAAAGCCTTGCATCATGCGGCAGCCGTGATACGCCAAAAATTCCTGCTGCTCCTGCGTTTCGACGCCCTCCGCAACCGTTTCCATGCGCAGGTTGCGCGCCATGGCGATAATCGTCTTGATAATCTCCTGATCGTCCGTGTTCGTCGGCGCATCCATCACGAACGAGCGGTCAATTTTCAGCGTGCTAATCGGAAAACGCTTGAGATAGCTCAACGACGAATAGCCCGTGCCGAAATCGTCAATCGAAAAATTGACGCCGATGTGCCGCAAAGCGTCCATTTTTTCGACAGCCCGCTCTGGATTTTCCATGATGCCGCTCTCCGTGACTTCCAATTTCAGGCAATGCGGCGGCAAACCGGTCGTTTCCAGCGTATGCTCCACAATTTCCACCAAATCCGGCTCTTTGAACTGCCGCGTCGAAAGATTCACCGCCACGTAAAAATCGGCGAACCCCATGTTATGCCATTTCATCGCCTGCTGACAGGCGGTGTACAGCACCCATTTTCCAATCGGAATAATCGCCCCGGTTTCCTCGGCAATCGGAATGAAGCGCGTCGGACTGAGCAGCCCCAATTGTGGATGCTGCCAGCGCAACAGGGCTTCCGTGCCGACGACGCGGTGCTGCTCGTCCACTAACGGCTGATAATACACGAGCAGTTGATTGTCTTGCAGCGCATGGCGCAGGCTACCCTCCAACATCATCCGCTCCATCGCCTTCTGATTCATTTCTTCGGTAAAAAATCGGAAGCCTTCTTTGCCTTCTTTCGCGGCGTACATCGCCATATCCGCTTTTTTGACCAAATCTTCGACTTCCGCGCCATCATCGGGATACAGGCTGATGCCGATGCTGGCGGTCACATAGATTTCATGCCCCTGAATGACGCACGGCGCGGCAATTTCCTCGCGGATTTTCTGCGCGACCTTCGCAATATCGGTCACGTCATGCATCGCGTTCAAAATAATCGTGAATTCATCGCCGCCCAACCGGAAAATGTAGTCGCTTTTGCGGACGCTTTGCTGAAGCCGGGCGGCAATCTCGCGCAGCAAAAGATCGCCCAAATCATGGCCTAACGTGTCATTCACGAATTTGAAGCGATCCACATCCAAAAAAAGCAGCGCCCATTTTTGGGCGACCGGGCGGCGTTTTTTTCCGGCTTGCCCCTGCGATTGGACGATGCTGTCTTCCAAGCGGAGATAAAAGGATTTCCGGTTCGGCAGGCCGCTGAGCGCGTCGTGATACGCCAAAAATTTGATCTCTTCTTCGGTCTTCTTGCGGGCGGTAATGTCCTGAAGCGTCATCACGCGCCCCCCCAATTTTCCTGCCTGATCAAAAAAGGCCGCGCTGCTGATGCTCACCTGAATCGGCGCGCCATCTTTTGTCAGACGGCAGCTTTCGAGGCCGGAAATCATCTGGCCTCGCGTGGTTTTTTCGAATAGCAGCCGCGCCTGCGCGAGAAAATCCACCGGCACGAATTCAAACGGCGACTGCTGGCATTCCGCGAGCGTCCAGCCAAACACGCGGGAAAACGCCGGATTGACATATTCCATACGATCCTCCATGTCATACACGATAATCGGATCCGGCACGGATTCCAACACGATGCGATACCGCTCTTCGCTTTCCAACAGGGCATTTTGGACGAGCGCTCGCGCTTCGATTTCCTTTTTCAGCGATTGATTGGTTTGCAGCAGCTCAACCGTGCGATCTTCGAGCCAGCGCTCCAAATCGTCATGCACTTGTTCCATTTCGCGCTCCGTCCGCCATTTCGCGCCCAACGCCCCGGCAAGCTGGTAAATTTCTTTCGGGCGGATCGGCTTTTCGATATAGAGGATTTTATGCATCGGCGGGATGCGCTCCGCGAGTTCCTGCGGCCGAATGTCGGAGTAGCCGGTCATCATGACGATTTCGATATGCGGATCAAGCGCGCGAATATCTTCCGCAATATCAATGCCGCGATTGTCGGACGGCAAATTGATGTCAATAAACGCTATCGCAAACGGGCGATTTTCTATCACCCCCTGCCGCGCCGCCTTGACGGCCTCGCTGCCTTGCTGACACAGCACGAGTTCGAACGTTTGCGTTGAAATCTGGGAATAGCCGTCCACAAGGCTTTGTTCCGGCGCGGACGCCGGCGGCGTTTCGGCCATCAGCGTAAAAATTTCCTGATAAAAACTCAAAATGGCCTGTTCATCATCAGCCACCAAAATGCGTATAACATTCGGTGTTTGCACGGTTTTCCTCCCTTGTTCGTCATAGCCAAATAACGTGATACAATGCATGCCATGCGTCTCATTTTTCTCGCGCAAGCCCTGATTCTAAAAATCTTGACAGAATTGGGAAACGGTGTTGAGACGGCGCGAGAAGGTCAGCTAACGGAATGCGCTCGCCCGCCGCTTCGCGGCTGCCCATCAGCATGCAGAACGCCAAATTCAGCCGCAGCAAGTTCGCGGCGATGCGTTCCGCGTCAAGCGCGTATTGCGGTTCAATGTCGAGAGGATGCAGATCGGAAAAATTCAACGGGCAGATGTCGAGCGTTTCCATCTCCGGGTATTGAAGCGGCATCCCGTGCGTCCGGCAAATGATCGGGCGGACGGGATACACGGCGCACGACGCGGCGCGATCCAGAAACACGCACTGATGCGCGGCGCGGGCAGGCATGACCGGCGGCCCGGCGGCCGCAAGATGCGCCGCAATCACCGCCGCTTCGAGCGGCGCGACCGTTTCGAGAATGCAGCAGGACGCGCAGCCGTTCGCGCACCGCATGAGATCGGGATAGCGGCCAAGCGCGGCGGCGAACGCCTGATCGCAATAACGGCATAACACGGCATATTGCGCCATCAGCGCCGCACCGCTTGCCTGAAAATCGCATGAGCATGCTGCGGAATGTTGCATTTCGATTCAAGCGCGGGAAGAAACGAAGCGCTTCGAACACTTCGTTTTTCGCGCCATGCGAGACACACGCAAAAAGCCTATTTCACGCCCTGATTTTTGTCAAGAAGTCTCTTGGAATCGCGCGGACGCGGCGCATGAAACGCCTGCAATTCCGGCGCAGAAAGGGGAGATTCGCCATGACACGCTTTCTGTTTTCGCTCTCGCTGATTTTGGGCGGCATCTCGCTCGGCTATGCCATTCAGCGCGTCGCGCAGCGTCGGCTGGCCGCCGGTTCGCTTGACAACGCCCGCGCCATGCTGCAAAAAGTCGTCATGCTCGGCCTCACCGCGCCGATTTCGATTTCCGCGATTTGGATCGTGCGCATTCCGAATCGGTCGCTTTGGCTGCTGCCGCTGCTCGATGTTTTCGGCATTTTAATCGGCGGCGGCTTGGCGCTGCTGGCCGCGTCTGCGTTCAACATGCCGCCGAAGCAAGCCGGGGCGCTCTTCACATGCGGCGCGTTCACGAATATCGGCTCAATCGGCGGCTTAGTCGCGTTCGTGTTTTTAGATGAGCGGGCGTTTGCGCTGATGATGATTTACACGCTGCTCCAGCCGTTGACGTATAACATGATCGGCTTTCCCATCGCCAAAAGCTACGGCTTGCGCGGCGCGGCGCAAACGGCGGCGACGCGCTCGCTCGCGCAGTTGATGCGGGATCCGTTCATTCTGATTCCGTTTTTCAGCGCGTGCGTCGGCGGCATCTTGAATCTGTCCGGCCTGCCGCGCCCGGCCGCGTTGGGAACGATGAACGCCTTCATGATTCCCGGCACGACGTTCCTGCTGTTAGTCTCGATTGGCATGGCCTTGCGCTTCAGCCGCGTCAAAGCGCATCTGCGCGAATGCGCCGTGATTGCGGGGATTAAATTCGTCTGCGTGCCGCTCTGCGTGTCACTCTGTGCGCTCTGGCTTGGCTATCGCGCCATTGACGGCGGCCTGCCGATGAAAGTCATTCTGATCGTCTCGTCCATGCCGGTGGCGTTTAACGCGCTGATCGCCTCGTCCATTTACCATCTTGACCTTGACGTGGCGAATTCCTGCTTTCTGTTCACGACCGGCGGCCTGTTAGTCACACTCCCCACCTTGTCCGCGCTGATGCATCTCATTTAACGACGTTGCGCATCTGTCTTCCCCTCTTGGGAGGGGCTGGGGTGGGTGAACAGGAGTGTCCAATTTTGATTGGACAGCGAAATCAAGATTTCGCGCTCCTGATGTACTATGGAGGGGAAAATATTCTCGCCTTACTGCCGCGTGTCGCCGGACGCGCGGTTCAGCGCGTCCAATTCGTCCGGCGTCAGGCTCTTGAGGCCGGTCGCGGAAATTTTGTCCAAAATCCGGTTGATTTCTTCGTTCGAGACCGGCCGCGACTCGGATTTCGGCGTTGAATAGACCTGCCAGCCCTCTGGAACTTTCGATGATGGGCGAATCGGCGGTTGTTTTTTGAAGGCCGCCGGGAATTTAATCCACGACGTAAGCGCGCCGAACATATCCCACACGCGATTGCCATACAAATATTTCAAATACAGATACGCGCTGAAAAACCCGCCAAGATGGGCGAGATGCGCCACGTTACTGCTTCCGCCGCTCGTCAATTCGCTGACAATTTCAATCACGGCATACACCGTTACGAAGGTTTTCATCGTCATTGGAATCGGCGGGAACAAAAGTTGAATCCGCATGTTCGGGTGCAGCATGGCGGCGGCCATCATGACGCCGAAAATCGCGCCGCTCGCGCCGACAAGCGGAACGTAGGAATGCCAGTTCAGCAGCAGCCACAAGCCCGCGCCGGACACGCCGCTCAGGAAATAGAGTTGCAGAAAGCGCGCTGTCCCCAAAATCGGCAGAATCGCCATACCGAACAGATACAAACCCCACATGTTAAAAAAGATGTGCGCAAAATTGCCGTGCAGGAACATGTACGTCACCGGCTGCCACAGTTTGAACGATTGCACGCCATACGCGCTCAGCGCAACGTCATAGAGCCACAGCCGCGAGCCTATCGGGATCAGCAGAAACGCCAGCGCATTGATGCCAATCAGCCAATAAATCACGTTTTGCGGCGAAGAAGAAGACAGCGTGTCTCTATATGATGTTCGCATATAATCTCGATCAGATAGCATAATCGGCGGCTTCCTTCCCGACGCATCCCCCCCAATCCTCGCCTGATTGAGGGGAGAGTTGGGTGGGATGCGTCAGTTCTACATGAGAATGATGAAAAGTCGGCATGCAAAGAAACGTTTAGAATAAGACCTCTTGCAAAAGTTTCCTCCGTTCGCCCTGAGCCTGTCGAAGGGCGCGCTTGACCGTTGAAATACGCTCTTCGACAGGCTCAGAGCGAACGGGGTGTCGAGGAAATAATGACGTATGCAAGAGGTCTAATATGTTAAACACAATAGACGTTTTGGGGGAGAT
>CAZCGG010000219.1:0-7067 GCA_964498135.1 uncultured Candidatus Moduliflexus sp. | reverse complement strand
TTTCGGCGTTTTCCGGCAGCGCGATGCCGCGATCCGAAAAAATGTGCGTCAGCGACGGCGCGGGGACGATGAACAGATTGCGCGCGCCGACGTAGCTGAGTTGATAGACCGGCGCGGCTGCGCCGTCTTTCAGCGCGATCTCGTCCACTTGCGTCAATTGCGCGTCATTGGCGGCGATCTTTGCCAGCAGTTCAATCGCTTGCAGCAGGCCGGACGACGGCACGGTCATAAGAAAGCGGCTCAATTTGCCGTCCTGCGCTTTCCAGAAGGCGATTTCGGCAGGCGTGTTCAAAAGCTGCGCCAGCACGGCATCCATGACGGTCGCCTGATGTTCGTAGGCGATGCGCCGCAACGCGCCGCGCAGCCCCATTGCGCCTTCATTGTCTTCATAATAATTGATAAAATCTTCGGTCAGCACGTCTTTCAGCCAAGGATGCGCCAACACATCTTTGGGGAGTTGCGCGAGCGATTGCGTCACGATGACGGCATCGGGCAGCGCGTCGAAGTCAGTGATGCCCGCGAGGTTTTCGGGCGGCGGCGGCAACTGCGACACGGGCGCGGCGCAGGAAGAGAGCAGCAACGCGGCACACAGCATTGACAGCCAATAAATGTTACGAGAATTTTTCATGCGATGGGCGCGAATTCGCCCGGCGCGAGCCTCTGCCGGACGCCTCCGCGATAGCGGTTAGTAACTATGCGTTTGTGATTGAGGCAGGCGAGACCTATAACAGATGAGGATTTCGGTCAACAAAAATGATGTCCAGATTGGAAATTTGGAGGGGTGAAAAAGAAAAGCTGTCAGACACCTGTAAAGTGTCTGACAGCTAAGTCAGGAAATAACATGTTCAGGCAGTTTGCTCTTTTGGGCGTTGCCTCGCGTCCAATTTATTCTACTCCGACCTTCCCATTGCCGCTCTGCGAGCCGATGGCGCGCAATTGCTCTAAATCGGTTTTCAGGGATTGATGCAGCACATGCAAGCGATTCCCTTTCACCATGAGCAGCGTAATCAGCCCGAAAATCAAGGCTTCCTGCATGACCACCAGCATGCATTCAAGCAAATTGAGTTCGGGAATCAGGATGGCGCTGACGCCGACGCAGAGCGTGACAAGGTAAATGAAAATCACGGTCTGCCGGACGGACATGCCTAATTTAATCAGCCGATGCGAGAAATGGCACGTATCGCCGACAAACAACGGGCGATTTTCCTGCCAGCGAATCATCATGACGGAAAACGTGTCGAACAACGGCACGCCTAACACGAGAATCGGCACGATGACGGGCAATTGCGACACGCTTTGCGGCGTGACATAGGAGTTCGAAACCGTCAGCGTGGCAATCATGAACCCAAGAAACAGGCTTCCGGCATCTCCCATAAAAATTTTCGACGGGTTGAAATTATAGCGCAGAAATCCTAATGTGCTGCCTGCCAGAATGAGAAAAATCAACGCGGAAAAATATTGTCCCTGTCGAATAGTCAACGCCGCCAAAATCAGCGACACAATCGTCGCCACGCCACTGCTCAGACCGTCCATGTTATCTAACAAATTAAACGAATTCGTGATGCCGATAATCCAGAGCATCGTGACCGCCATATCTAAAAGCGGATGCGGCAAGAAATCCACATGAATCCCACTGGCGACGACAATGGCGGCGGCAATGGTCTGCACGGCGAATTTCCATTTATACGAAAACCCGACGCCGCGAATATCGTCAACCAAGCCCAAAATAAACATCATCGCCGCGCTAACGATGAAGCCGATAAATTGCGGCAAGACATGGACGAACACGTTGAATTGGCTCATGAGATGCCTTTGCGCCTCAGGAAAAAACGATAACTTTCCTAATTTCGCAAAGATTAACAAGGCCACGCCAAACGCGATCATTGTCATGAATGCGGCAAAAATCGCGCCGCCGCCCAACAACGGATGCACGTTTTTGTGGGTTTTATGATACCCGGGATGGTCAAGAATATCAAAGCGAAAGGCCAAACGAATCATCACAGGCGCGAGGCTCAACGACAGCAGCAATGCGCCGGTAAATGCGCCAAGAAGAGCAAGCCATTCTACCATATATGTTGTCTAACGTCGCCCATAGCGTCAAATGCGGTCATGGCATTCGACGCAACAAGCGCGCATTTTCCTTGAAAATCGCAGACGCCTCTTCTGCGGCGGGACGTCTGCGCTGCGTGATTCCTCGCATCAGGAACGATAAAACGCCCGGATCGTCTCAATGACATAATCCTGCTGCGCCCTCGTCAATTCAGGATACACCGGAAGCGCAATCGTTTCCGCCGCCGCCTGTTCCGCCGCCGGGAAATCCGTTTCCTGATACCCTAAAATATCGTAACATTCCTGAAGATGAATCGGAATCGGATAATAAATCGCGTTGCCGATTTGATGCGCGTTTAAATGCGCCTGCAACTCGTCGCGCCGTTCGACGCGCAGCACATATTGATTGTAAATGTGCGTGTTGCCGGGCGCGGTGATTGGCGTCTGCGCTTCTTTCATGCCTTGAAACGCCTGCGTGTAATATTCCGCATGCTCGCGCCGCGCCGCGCTCCAGGCGTCTAAATGTGTCAGTTTCACGCGCAGCACGGCGGCTTGAAGCGCATCCAAGCGGCCATTGATGCCGATCATGGTATTGCGGTATTTGTCTTTCCCGCCATGCTGCCGCAATTCTTTCACGCGCTGCGCGAACACCTCGTCGTTCGTCGTGACTAAGCCGCCATCGCCGAAGCCGCCGAGATTTTTGGACGGGAAAAAGCTGAAACAACCGAACGCGCCCATTGTTCCAGCCTTGACGCCATTCTGTCCCGCGCCGATGGCCTGCGCCGCATCCTCAATCACCAACATATTCTGCTGCTTGGCTAAATCGAGAATCGGCTTCATCTCCGCGCATTGCCCGAATAAATGCACCGGCATAATCGCTTTTGTCGCATCCGTGATCTCGTCCGCAATCGCCTTCGGATCAATCGTGTAGGTGTTCGGGTCAATATCAATAAAGACCGGGATCGCGCCGACTCTGGAAATCGAGGTGGCTGTCGCAATAAACGAATACGGCGTCGTAATCACTTCGTCGCCTTTGCCGATTCCGGCGGCCATCAGCGCAATCAGCAGCGCGTCCGTGCCGGACGAGACGCCAATCGCGTATTTTGCGCCGCAATACGCGGCCACTTCCTGCTCAAATGCTTCAACTTCAGGCCCAAGAATAAACTGCTGACTTTCAATAACGCGCTCCACGACCGGGCGAATTTCGTCGCGAATGGTCGCATATTGCGCTTGCAGATCAAGTAACGGTACGCGCATCATCATTCCTTATTCTATCAATGGTTGCATGTTTAATAAGACAGACACATCAGCAAGATTTTTGTTGGCATGCAGGTACAAAAGATTTGCGAGTCTTGTCAAGGAATTATCGAAAGTTGCGAATACTTTTCTGAAATAGGCGGCGCGAAAGGCGTCTCTCTCGCCGAGTTTTGGGGGGATAAGGATGTTCGCCGCGCCGTTGAATGCGCACGAGCGACTCCGCTGGCTGCGTGGGCGTTTAATTCACGGCAAATCCGGTAAATTGCCGCCGGAACGGCGAATGAAACGCCAACACGATGTCTTCCGGCGGGACGCCGAGTTTCAGGAATTGGTCGGCGATTACGACTTCCGTGCCGTCGTGCTGAATCCAGATTTTCTCGTTTTTGATGTCCACGTGAATCACGCAGCCGTAAATGTGCCGCTTGTTTTCCCAGCCGACATTGAACACATGATAATGATTGCGAACAGGATCGAGACTCAATTCGACTTCGACCGATTCATCTGACGGCGATTCCTGAACGTATTCCGATAAGACCCGCTGCACATACTCTTGATATTGTTTTATTTTTTCCATGCGATAATCACCTCTTTTTCCAGCGCATGTCTGACAGCCTCGTGAAAACGGTCATGAGCAGGCATCGTGTTTCTTCCGGTTGCGTTGTGTCGTTTATACGATACGCCTCTGTTCGAAGTCTGTCAAGCGGCGGCCTGCTGCCGGTACGAATGACGCGGCATGATCAAAATCGAATAGCCGTAATCGAGCAAAACGTCCGTGCTTTTATGCCCGGCCAGTTCGATCATCTCGATTTCCCGCCCTTCGTCCTCCGGTGCTTTGACATTGACCCATAAATCATTCGGGTCTTCCGGGCTTTCCGTGACATCAATCAATTCGACTTCAGGGAATTCGGCTTTGATGGTCTGAAAAAATTCTTCAGTCAGTTCACGTTGTTTAAAGTTCATATTCTTTCAACTCCTTCACAATATGCGTCACGAATTCGACAGCCCTTGCAAGCCATCGTTCCGCGACTTTTCGGCTCACTGGCTCAGTCGTGTAATCGGCTTGATTTCGCAAAACTTGCATATCCAATAAATACGTTCTAAATTTCGCCGGATACCGCTTGCGGCGATAGATCAGTTGGCCGTTGAAATCGGATTGTACCTGTTTATGGTCAACCTTGTCTTGCTTGATACCTTCTGCCGCAATTGCCGCGACCGCCGCCTGCAACGCCGCGTAATAGATACGATTGGCGCAGGCGTTATAGCATTCGCGTTCGAAACAGAATTGCGCGGCTATCAGGTTTTCTTGCGCCTTTTTCAAAAACTCCAAAATCATAAAATTCTCCATCGCTATAAAATTTTGCAAAATTTTCAGCGCACCCGCGCGAACTCCACGCGCCGATTCTGCCATGCCCGTATTAAGAAGAAAAATGTCCATGCGCAGCAGCGCAAATAGCCTGCCGACACGCATGATGATTGTCAAGGATTTTTTGGCGGGAAACGCGGCGGTGCGGGGGGCGCGCCACTTCGGGCGAAGAAAGTCCGCTCCGATCTCCGCGCTGAGCCAACCTCCGCGCTCAAGCGCGGAGGTAGTCGATATCGATATCCTGCGACGCAGCGCGGCTTGACTCACTCCGGCATTCATGCCGGAGTGAAGCCTTGACTCACGCTGGCATGTAGGCCGGAGACGAAGAATCAGGCTTTTACATAAACTCAATCCACGCGCTGGACGCCGTGCTGCCCGGACTCGTGCCGCTCACTGCCACCGGCGTGACTCGAAACTGAATATATTTACCGAAGTAAAATACGCTTATCATGTCTTTGCTTGTTTCTCCCGAAATCGCTACGGCGTTCGTGCCGCTGGCGTCATCTGCGACATACCATTGATATTGCGACGTGCCTTCTGGATCGCTTTCCGCATCGGTGTAGGTGTAAATCCCATAGCAACTACCTAATCCACAAATCGTTGAACCGGATACGGTTGCCACTGGCGCAGCATTCACGTCAAATTTTGCGTTTGCCGTCACGTTGCCGCTGATAGTAAACGCGCATGGACTGTTTGTCGTGGTGGTGCATGGGCCGCTCGTCCATCCCATAAAAGTTGACCCGCTGCCCGCCGTCGCGGTCAACGAGACGCTCGCGCCGGCGGAATACGTGCCGTCACCAGAGGTCGTGCCGCTCCCCGTGCCGGACTTGGTGGTCGTCACGGTATATTGAGCAAGCGTTGTTGTAGTGGTCGTCGTTGTGGCAGCCGTCGTCGTCGTGGTCGTCACTGGCGCGGTTTTCGGAAACGGCCCAGCAAGCTGCGTCACGCCCACCACACCGTCCCGCGCGACGCACACCGTCGTTAATTGCGCGTCCGGCACGCCAAACCCAAACGCCGCGTCAATCGGCCACCAATCCGCTTCGCCCGCGCTGTGTTTGCGGCGGTAATGCGTCGCCCCGTATTGTTTGGCTTTCACGATGTCGGCTGGCACGCTCGCAAACGCCGTGACGCCGTCGGCATACGTGACGCATACCGAGTCTAACACATCAACTACGCCGTTGATCGTGTTCAAGCCGATCTCCATTTTCACCGCGGACGGCGTTTCAACAAACAGCGCGTAACTGCCGCCATTCACGATGCGGTAGAAGATGCCCAACGCGCCGCTGACCGGGACGTTAATGGCGAAAAACGGTTTGTGCGTCATGTAATAGCCGCCCCATCCCGCAATTTCGGCTTGGCCAATAATGAAATTTTGCGGCGGCGTCCCCCCCCCCCCCCCGCAGGCGCTGTTAATGATTCGCGGTCAAACAACTGACAACTGACCAGACCCGCAATGGCGAGTCCCATGGCACTGATGACGATGCTCCTTCGATTCATAGCGTTGTTTCTCCTTTTTAGTGATTGGTTGTTAATAAATACAAGTAACCCCGCAATGGGTCAGACGATACTCGCGACATGTTATTTGAGAAGTCAAACAAAAAATTGGCGACAGAAAAAAGATTGTCAACCATGACGCAAGCGCGAGAAAACAAACGGGCTGCTTCTGGCGAAAATTCAGGCGCGCAGGGCGGGGCTCTCGTTGAGAGCGCAAGCCGCAATCGCTCATGATTCGACGCCGCTCGCCATGACCGGTCACGCTGAGCGGCGGAGTCGGTTTTGGCGAATGCATGATCGGTTTTTCAGGCGTTTGCGGCGCAGTTTCCGCCGGATCAGGCGCGGCTGGCGTTATCGGACGGAGTTCGCAGATCGCGCCGGAACGCGCTTTCAACATTGCTTGCATTTCAAGCGCTTTTTGATGGTCGAGATTCCTTTTGATGACCACCGTTTTGCCGCCAAACATCGTTTCAATTTTGACGTGATCGCCTTTATACAGCGCGGCTAATTTTTCTTTGACATCCTCAACCGTATGTCCGGCGGCAATTTCGCCGCGAAAAATCACATCATAGCGCGTCTCTGCCATTATATTTTTCCTCCGTTGTTTGAAATGAAGCATTCAATTCGAATTTTCGTCTTTTGCTTCTCGAATCAATACTTTCACATCCCGATCATGAATCGAATCCAGTTCGGACTTATCATAAATCGTCAAGAGATATACCGTCTGCTTGTCCGGTATTTGTAAGGCGATCAGGACATGCGTAATGACTCGCGCTCCGCCGCTTTTTCCCTTGCCTTTGCTCTGAATCGCGATCCGGATTTTATAACACGACTCTCCTAACGGCGTTCCTGTTGTCGGGTTGCTCATCAGTTCCGATTGCAGGCGTTCAAGTTCCTGTTTCAG
>CAZCGG010000218.1:5229-7085 GCA_964498135.1 uncultured Candidatus Moduliflexus sp. | reverse complement strand
ACGCTGCTGCGCTGGCTTTTTACGACACCAGACGGGCGGCTCTGCCTCGCGCCCGCGCCGATTGCGGTCGCCGCCGTGTCGAAGCTGCCGAACGTGCTGTTCATCCTGCCGATTGTCGCGGATGTCCTGCTGGAAGGCGGCATGCGGATATTCAAAAGCCGCGCCGCGTCGCTTGAGCCGTTGGAACGCCGGAAAATTCTCGTGGCCGCCGTGACGCGCTTTGTCCTGATTTGCGCCGCGTTCTGGCTGATTTTCCTCATCTTTTACGGCCTGCAAGGCGTCTTGACCGGCGATGCCAACCCGTATGCGGGCGACCGCAAGACGTTTTACAAGGCGTTCCCGTTCGCGGACGCCGGAGACGCTTGGGATAAGGGGATTCGCCTGTCAAACGACGACTACGCGGACGAGTCGTTTTATTTCAGTTGGAGCGTCTTTTTTCATAACGTTTATTACTACGTCTTTGGCCGATTTACGGGGCTATTGCCCTATTTTCCTTGTGTGTTCGCCGCGCTGTGGTATTTCGCCAAATGGCTCGCTTCGCAGAAACTCGCGTGGAATGCCGCGTATGTGACGTTCCGCGTGACCATCTGGCAGCGCCGCGCTTTCCTGCTGCTGACTATCGCCGCCAGCGTCTTCGCCTATATTTACATGGCGCCGAGCAATTATCAGGGCGGCGGCGGCGCGTTCGGCAACCGCTTTTTCCTGAACATCTATCCCGGCTTTCTGTTCCTCATCACGTCGCTGTCCAGCCTGATGCCGTTGATGGCGGCGTGGGTGGTCGGCTCGCTGTTCTTGGCGCAATCGCTGCTGAACCCGTTCCAGACTTCGACGTACCCCGCGCCGCATGCGTTTCGCCTGCCGTTCCGCCTGCTGCCGGTCGAATTGACGCTGCTGAACACGCTCCCCACGAACGTCAACGCGAAGCTCACGCAGGCCGATCCGCCGACGGAAAAGCAGGTTCACCGCCTCTATTATTTCGATGAAAACGTCATGGATAACACGTCCCGCGAATTCACGGTGCGCGGCGAACGGCGGGCGGATTTGGCGATCCGCTTCTTTCAGCCGTTCGAATTTTTGACCGTCGCCGTGATGAACGGCGCGGCGGCGAACCGCGTGGACGTGTCCGTCGCGGGGCAGGCGCAAACCGTCCAATTTACCGCGCCGTTACAGACGCGGCGGCTGGTGTTTCCGCTAAAAAACGCCGTGCCGTTTTTCAAATCGTCCGTTTATCCGATTTCGGTGCGCTCGCATTCCGGCTTTGTGCCGAAATTCACGGCAGGCGCGGGGCTGAACGATCCGCGCTTCATCGGCTGCCGCGTTCAGCTTGCCTTTGAGCCGTTTGACGCCGCGACGGTCTTGTTAGAACGCGGCGAAACGGAGCAGGCGATGGCGTTGCTGACGCAGGCAGCGCAGGCGGATCCGCGGCATATTCGGGCGCGGCAGGCGCTCGGCGCGGCCTATTTGCAGGCCGGAAAATGGGAAGACGCGCTCCGGCAATTCCAGAAATGCGCGGCGCAATTCCCCGAATTTGCGGCCTTCTTCCGCAATGCCGCGCAAAAGCTCAACGCTCGCCAAAATCCGGCCGACGCTCCGCTTTTGGCCGCGCAAGCGGACGATCTCGTCGTCGCGCGCCTGCATTTCGAGGCCGAAGCGTTATCGCGCAACACCGGCGCCGCGTCGCCGAATGCGAGCGCGTCCGGCGGCGCGGTGGTCGAATTCCGCTCCGGTCAGGACGTTCCCGGCTTTCTCGCATTCGGGCAGAACGTCACGCTTCCGGCGGGCGAATATCAGGCGCGTTTCCGCGTCAGCGTGAGCGGCGCGGCGCAGCAGGACGGCGTGGCGGCGCGGCTTGACGC
>CAZCGG010000218.1:0-5129 GCA_964498135.1 uncultured Candidatus Moduliflexus sp. | reverse complement strand
GCGCGGCAGTTCATCCGCGAATTCGTGGACGCGTCCGACGCGCATACCGGCTTGCTGTCCGGCCTGCTTGCCGAATCCGGCGATTCTGCGCAGATTCCCGGCGATATTCAACAGCTTGCGCGCTTGACGCCGCCGCAGAAGGCATTGAGCGTCACATTCGGCGACGCGCTGGAATTTTCGGGTTATACGCTTGCCGCCGCGAGCGTCAAGCAGGGCGAAACGCTTACGATTGACTATTTTTGGAACGAGCGGCGGCAGATGGCGGAAGATTACGCGATTCGCATCCGCTTCGTTCAGCCGAACGCGCATTTTATCTCCGACACGGCGTTGAAAATCAGGCGGAAACTCGGCGTTCCGGCGAACGCCGTCTTTCAGCAGGAACGTGAGCCGTTCAACGGCGCGTATCCGACGAGCCGCTGGCTGCCGGGCGAAACGCTCCGCGAACGCTGCGCCGTCACCGTTCCGGCGGACGCCAAGCCGGGCAAATACGACATTCAGATCGGCGTCTGGAATTCGTTGACGAAAGAATACCTGCGCGCGCCGACCGGCGAGGCAATGGCGACTATCGGCAGCGTGAACGTTGAATAACATCTGAAAAGTAACGCAAACGTCGCAAACGGCGCAAAAGACGCAAACATTCGCGGTGGTTGCGTCGCTTGCGGCTTTTGCGTTATTTTTTAACTATGGCGCGAGAATGGATTGAATGGCTGGAAATTGCCCAGCCGACGCTCAAACAGGCGCAAGAGGCGGACGACGCGGGCGACGCGGCCTCGAAACGCTGCCCGCAGTGCGGCTGGCTTGACCATGTCAGCGTGGCGGAATGCTTTCGCTGCGGCTACAATTATCTTTCCGACGATTTTTCCGCCGAAGCGGGCGGGCTGTTTCGCATCGGCATGCCCGCGCCCGATATTCAGGCGACGGCGTTCGAAGAATGGAAATTGTTCGGCCACCGCGCCGGACGCGATCCGCTCGCCGAATACGCGCTGCGCCTGCAATCCGAGCATTTCCGCCTCGTGCGCGGCTTCGACACGCTGATTTCGCTGAACGCCCTAAACATCATCCACTACGAACACCAACTGCGCGCCGCGCTGACCGCGCTGAATTCGATGCGCGGCCAAGCCCTATTAGCGGACGAAGTCGGGCTTGGCAAAACCATCGAGGCCGGAATCATCATGAAAGAGTTGATTCTGCGTGGCTTGGTCAAGCGGATTCTCATTATGACGCCCGCCTCGCTGATGATGCAGTGGCAGGACGAATTGCTGGCGAAATTCGGCGAAGCATTCGTGATTGCGACGCAAGACGAGGATTGGCGGCAAGACAAGGTGATTACGTCCATTTCGCGGCTGCGGCTGCCGAAAAAGGCGGGCAAGGCCGATGCGGCCGCCGACGCGCAAGAAGCGGAAGAACTCGCCGGGGCGCGGCAGATTCTCCGGCAGGAATACGACCTGATTATCATTGACGAGGCGCACAAGCTGAAACATCGGGCGACGCAGCGCTTCAAGTTCGTCAGCCGCATCCGCAAAAAATACATGCTGATGCTCACGGCGACGCCCGTGCATAACGATTTGACGGAATTGTATAATCTCGTGACCATCCTGAAACCGGGCTTGCTCGGCACGATTCGGTCATTCAAGCGGCACTTCGTCGCGTCGAGCGACGCCCGGCGGCCAAAAAACGAGCAGCATTTGAAGACGCTGTTGGCGTCCGTGATGATTCGCAACCGGCGGACGGACGTGAACATCCGCTTTCCGCTCCGCAAATCGGCGATTTACCACCTCGCGCTGACTGACAAAGAGCAGCGTTTATACGACGGCGTTTCCGCCTATATCCGGCAGGAATTCAAAACGCAGACCCGGCACGAATTTCATCTGCTGTCGCTGACGCTGCTGCAAAAGGAGTTGTGCAGCAGCGCGTGGGCGGTCAAGGCCACGCTGGAGCGCATCGCGGCGCGGGAGCATTACCCGGACGACACGCGGGCGCGGCTGCATGCGTTCATCGCGCTTGCGGGCGACATCGAGGACAACCGCAAGATGGAGGCGTTTTTAGAAATTTTGGCGAAATTTCCGGGCAAATTTCTCGTGTTCACGGAATTTCTTCAAACGATGACGTACATCAAAGAGCATCTCGACCGGGCGGGCATCTCCGCGCAGGAGTTTCACGGCGGCTTAGATTTGGCGCAGCGGCGCGAGGCCGTGCGGAATTTCGAGCAGTCGGCGCGGGTGATGATTTCCACGCAAACCGGCGGCGAAGGCGTGAACCTGCAATTCTGCCACCAATTGGTCAATTTCGATCTGCCTTGGAATCCGATGATGATTGAGCAACGCATCGGCAGGCTGCACCGACTCGGCCAGCAGGAAGACGTGGCGATTTTCAATTTTTCCATGCACAACACCATCGAGGCGCACGTGCTGAATCTGCTCTCGCGCAAAATTCGGATGTTCGAGCTTGTCGTCGGCGAACTCGACCTGATTTTGAGCGAAGTCGAAGATCACAAAACGTTCGAGCATGCGATTCAGGATATTTGGCTGACGAGCAAGGATGACGACGAGATGCGCGAGAAATTCGACCGGTTCGGCGACCGCCTGACGAATGCCCGCAAAACCTTTGAAAAGGTGAAAGAGGCGGAACGGCTGACGTCGGAGTTGTTCGAGGTGTGACGCTGCGTCAACAATAGCCTCTGCGCCGGCTTGCAAGCCGTCCGCGAGGACTGTTCCTGCATTAAAAACTCATGTTACGCATCTCAGTCTTTCAACCTCGAAGGGGTGCGATGACGGTTTCTTAAAAATACTCTGTTCCCAGACCCTTTTGAGACTCCCATCCTGACGCCATTTCCGATAATGGTCATACACGACATGATAGCTGATTTCCTTTTTATCTCGATGGTCAGGATGAGGCTCAGTGGGCAATTGTTTCCATTGACATCCTATATGCAGGAAATATAACACATCGTTAAACACCTTAAACACCTTCGACTCCGCTCAGGGTGACGGTCATGGTGAGCGGAGTCGAACCATGCTTGCGGCATCATTTACAAAGTAACCACTACCGAATTTTTTAAAAAGCATGTTATTATGGAAGCATCTGCTTTGCTCAAAGACGCCTACACGCAGGTCTATTTGGCGCAAGGCGAACTTGACAAAGCCGAAACCAGCCTCGACGCCCGCAAGATTTTCCAGGAGATCGCATACTACCGCCTCGGCGAAGCCATCCTCTGTCAAGCCAAAAGCCATCTCGCCCTGCGCCATTTCCCTGAAACCCGCGCCCAGACCCGCCACGTAGGGACGAGGCTACCAGACTGCTCGTCCAGACGCAACTTTTAAAACAGTTTGTTATGGATTTTAGGCGTGCACCGTCGTTACCTGCGCATCAAATTCACGACGGTTTCGATGTGATAGGTGTGCGGAAACATGTCCACCGGCTGCGCCTCGCGCACTGCGTAGCCGCCTTCGACGAACATCGCCGCATCCCGCGCTAACGTGGCCGGATTGCACGAAACGTAAATGATTTGGCGCGGCGCGGCATTCAGCAGATATTTCACCACTTTCGGCGATAAGCCGGGGCGCGGCGGGTCAACCACAATCAATTCCGGCGCGTCAAGCTCTAACGTTGGGAAGACTTTCTGCGCCTCGCCGCAGTGAAAACTGACGTTTTCGATCTGATTCCGTTTCGCGTTTTTCTCCGCGTCGCGCACCGCGTCTTCCACTAATTCAATGCCATGCACATGCCGCGCGCGCTGCGCCAAATGCAGCGTAATCGAGCCTGTGCCGCAATACAAATCCACCGCGACGCCGTTCTCGCCGATGTCCGCCATGCGCTGCACGATTTGGTACAAATGTTCAGTCTGGCGCGTGTTGGTCTGAAAAAAGCTCTTCGCGGAGATTTCGAACGACAGGCCGTTAATCGTTTCGCAAATCGTCGGCTCGCCGAATACCAGCAGTTCTTCCTGCCCCTGACTGCTCTGCCCTTTGCGTCGGTTAATCGTCTGCACGATGCTCGTGATGCGCGGCACGCCCGCCGTCAGGTAATGCACGAACCGATCCATCTGCGGAAAATATTCGCCGGACGTGACGACGTTGACCATGATGTCGCCGGTGTGCTTCCCTTCGCGCACGACGAGATGGCGCAGCAAGCCCTGTTCCGTGTCGCCGGAATAGGCCGTCAATTCCTGCTTTTTCGCAAAGTCGCGGCACAGGTTGAAAATATCTACCGCCGTCTCCGATTCCAAATAGCAGGTCTCCAAGTCAATCAACTTATCCCACCGGTTCGGGTAATGCTGCCCAAGCACGAGCGCGCCCGTTTCGTCCTGCCCGAACGAAAATTCCATTTTATTGCGATAATACCAGGGAGAATCCGTGCCGAGAATCGGCGAAATCGGCACGTCGCGCAGGTTGGCAAGATGCGCGAACGATTCGGCGACATGCTGCTGCTTGAATTTCAACTGGTTCTCATAGCTGAGATGCTGCCATTTGCAGCCGCCGCAACGCCCGAAATATTCGCAGCGCGGCGGAATGCGCAGGGGCGACGGCTCAAGAATGTCCACGATGTTCGCGGCGGCAAACTGCTTCTTGCGCTTGGCAATCTGCGCCAGCACCCGGTCGCCGGGGATGCCGTCTTTGACGAAAATGACCATGCCGTCGGCGTCGTGGGCAATCGCCTCGCCGCCAAGCGCGAGATTTTCCAACGTCAGTTCAATGCGATCTCCTACTTTCATACATGCGTATCCGAGTTGAGGGTGAAATTGGGCTGCGTGAATGAATCAGACGCCATGCTCTCCTCGCGGCGCGATTTGTCAAGGGATATAAGCCGCTTCATTTCCATCCTCTATAAACGCTCAGCCTCCGCACCGGATTATTTAGCCCTTGCGTCCCATGATCATAGATCGTATCCGGCGTGATAAATCGCGCCAAAACGGGGTCGTAATACCGCGCGCCGTAATACAGCAGGCCGGTGCCGTCATGCTCTTTGCCCGTGTAGGTGTGGCGCGGCGCATCGCCCGCGCCGGCGTTCAGCGTCTCCTCCCCATACGCGCGGTACGCCAGCCGCCGGATGGCCTGTCCGGTTTTGTCCGTCAGCACGGTCGCGCTCTGGAGATGGTCGCTGTGAATCCAGGTACAAACACCATTGCGGTT
>CAZCGG010000217.1:0-7105 GCA_964498135.1 uncultured Candidatus Moduliflexus sp. | reverse complement strand
AACACGAACTCGTGCGTCAGCGTTTGGTTGGGCTGCGCGCTGCCAAAATCAAAGGACGCGCCGCCGACAACTTCCAATTGCGGCGCAGCCTGAGAAGCCCGTCCAGACGCCATTCCGAGACAGAAGATGAAGAGGCCGATTAAAATACTTGATCTTTTCATAAGACAATTGTACTCCTGTTATCGCATTAGTTACGCGCATTGAACCCAGCCCAGACCGGCTTCGGTTCAATGCCGATGAATGAGACGCAGCCGCGCCGCCTTGCGAGGCGGAATATGCGGACACGAAACGATGTCGCGCAACCCGCGCAAAAAGTCAATAGATCGTCATGAAAAAATATCGGGGGGCTTGCTATGGTTGATAAAGAAGAGATGATGAGGGATTTATCAGATTTGGATCGCGTTCGCTGCGAACTGATTATGGCGAATTATCGCTATGAAGAATCGCTGGAAAAATTTGACCGGAAATACGGCGACGGCTTGGGGCAAAAAGCTATTCGCATTTTGCGAAACCGCTTTTTGCTGAAAAAGCTGATTCTGCCGCCGGAAGCCATCGAAGAAGTCGCCATCGAACTGTTCAGGGGCATGAAAGATGAGGATGTCAGCCAGTCGTGAGTGCCGGCATGCCACGCGATGCCGCTTGACAATCAGCCTGTAAAGGGCGGCAAGCCGGTGTTGCCGCGCGTCGCTCAAGATGCCGCAAGACCGGCGCGCCGCGATCATTCCAGTGAATATTCGCGGGAAAACGCTCTCGCTCATTTTAATCACGCTCATCGCGCTGACCGCGTTTCTTTTCGTCGTCGGCGCGTTATGGGGACGCTATGATTTTACTGATTTGCGGGAAAATGGCCGCAATGCGGCGCATCTCAATCGGCGCATTCAAGAGGCGTTCCAGCAGCAGACGCCGATCCGCTACGACATGCGCCGCGTCGAGACGAAACGCGGCGAACGGCTTGCGCTGACGTATCAATATACGGCGCGCGTGCCGGAAAGCGTCGCGCTGTCCGCCGTGATCAGCCGATTATCGGCGGCAATCGAGGCGTCCGGCGGCGAAGTTTTTCAAACGTATTCGCAGCCGGAATCGCACGAAACGATTTTGGTCGTCGGCATCGGCGCGACGATTACGCACACGATTCGCCTGACCCGGCCAGCGCCCGCGCCGGCGCTTGCGCTGCCGACAGCGCAGCCTTCGCCGGAGCCGCTTGCGCCGTTCCGCGCCGCGATTGTGATTGACGATTTAGGCGCGAACCTGTTGGCGGCGCAACGGCTGCTGGCGTTCAAGCAGGATTTGACCTTTTCGATCTTGCCGCATCAAAAGCACTCGGCGGACGTGGCGCAATTGATTCACACGGAGCAGCGCGAAATCCTCTTGCATCTGCCGATGGAACCGTTAGGCTATCCGGCGGTATCGCCGGGGCGCGGCGCGCTGCTCGCTTCAATGACCGCCGAGCGCATTCAGCAGACGATTGACGGCGATCTCGCGTCCGTGCCGTTTGCGGTCGGCGCGAACAATCACACCGGCTCGCGGCTGACGGCGCAGGCCGGGCAGATGCAGGCCGTGCTGCGGCATCTCCAGCAGCGGCAGCTTTTTTTCATTGACAGCCGCACGACGGACGAAACTGTCGCGTATGCGGTCGCGCGGAAGATCGGCGTCAAATCGGCGCAGCGCAAAGTGTTTCTCGATGTGAAGCCGGGCGTGGATTTTGCGCGGCGGCAATTGGCGCAGCTTGCGTCTCTTGCGGAACAGGGACAGCCCGCGATTGCCATCGGCCACCCCAAAGAGGACACGTTGCGGGCGTTGGAGGAGATGCTGCCGGAATTTGAGCGGCGCGGCATCCGCATTGTCCGCGTCTCGGAATTTCTTGAATAGGCTTAAATGTCCTTCCCCACTTGGGAGGGGAAATCATCCATCACCAAGCTGTCAGACACTTTTCGAAGTGTCTGACAGCTTGCTCACCCATAAATTTATGACATGCGCAATGATAAGTTTGCTCTTGATGCTGCTGGGCGGCGCGGCGGCGGAAGCTGCCGAAAGCGTCTGCGATCCGCGCTTGGCGGCATCCGCGAAGGATGAATGGGCGTATCAGCAGCGCGATGATCGCTGCGAAGGCCGCTATGTGCCGCAGCGCGGCGAAACGCTGCTGCTGCTTGGATTCACCGAAGTGATGGACGTGGCGGATTTCTCGGCGTCGGTCAATATCGAGTGGAGCGCGCCGAAACCGCAGCAAGTCCACGTGCAGGCGCAGGCGCTGGCGTTGCGCGGGTTCGCCTATCGCATGGACGCGCTTCGTCCGAATAATGACCAAGCGTATCTCTGGCCGACGGATGTGGCGCAGGCGGTCGCGCTCTCGCCGAAAGAGGCGTATTTGACGGGATGGGCGGCGTATTCCATCGGCGGCGCAACCCGGAATGTGTATCTGCCGCTGCGCGTGACGCAGCAGCCTCCGGCCGGCCGCGCTGACGCCTACCGCGTCGTTCTCTGGACGTGGGACGAACTGGAAGAGGTGTTCGTCAGCGTCGCAACTGTCAAGGCCGATGGCGCGCCGAACGAATTCATGCAAGACGGGCAGCCATTGGGCTATGGCTATTATCCGGCGGGACGCGCCATCGAGTTGACGCTTCCCAAGCCGCCGCGCCCCGGCATCTATTATCTCGAAATCGGCGCGACGCTCCGCAAGGGCGGCGTTGTCACGCTTGAACGCTGGTTCTACAGCCCGGCGGAATAAAGAAAACTGTCAGACACCTTCAAGGTGTCTGACAGCTCCGGCCCTAACCTTTTATTTCGCTGCGTCTGGAAAATTTATGAAACATGCTGGCGGGGATTGTCCTTCTGATGAGCAGGCGCGGGGCCTCAGCCCGTTCGCGTATCTGCGCGAACTCTCTGAATTAGCGGACACGCCGGGGGTGTCGCTGGACGATCTGCTGCAACGCGCGGCGGATCGACTCATGGCAGTTGCGTTCGATATGCCGCCCCTCTGCGCCAGCATTCGCCTTGACGCGCGCGCGTTTTTTTCCGCAAATCACCGGAAAACGCCCCACGCGCAACAGGCGGAACTTCGCATTCACGGGCAAGCCGTCGGCAGCGTCGGCCTCTGCTATGCGGAAGAAATGCCGTTGGCAGCCGAAAGCGCGATTGAAGAACGCCGCCTGCTGCTCGCCGTCGCCGACCATCTCAGCCGCATCATTGCGCAGCGGCGCGCCGAAGAAACCGTCGAGACGCTGCAAGCCGAATTGCAGGGGCATCGTGAGCATCTGAACGACGTGATTACGATGCACACGGCGGATTTGCGGCTGACGAACCGGCAGCTTGCGTGGGAAATCGAAGAGCGCAAGCGGATGGCATTAGCGTTGCAGCAGGCGCATGACGATTTGGAAATCCGCGTGCAGGAACGCACCGCCGAATTGGCGAGCGCGAATAAGGAGTTGGAAGACGAAATCGCCCGGCGCAAGCTCGTCGAGCAGTCTTTGCGCGAAAGCGAAGAGCGCTACCGACATATCACGAATTCCATCACTGATTATATTTACAACGTGTCGTTTAAGGACGGAAAACCCTACAAAACCGCGCATAGCGCGGCAAGCGAGGCGATTCTCGGCTACACGCCCGAAGAATTCGACCGGCGGCCGTATCTGTGGTTTGAGATTATCCATGCGGACGATCGGGAGCGGGTGACGCAGTTTTTCGCCGACATTCTCGTCACGAAAACGCAGCAGACCATTGAACACCGGGTCTATCATAAAAACCGGACGATTCGCTGGATTGCCAACACGATTGTGTTGTTCAAAGACACGGAAGGGGATATTGTCGAATATAATGGCGTGATTCATGACATCACCGAGCGCAAAAACGCCGAAATCGCCCTGCAAAAGAGCGAAGAGCGGATGTCGCTCGTCATGGAATCCACGAACGACGCGCTGTGGGATTGGAACGTCAGCGCCGGCGAAGCCTATTTCAGCCCGCGCTATTACACGATGTTAAACTATGCGCCGGGGGCGTTTCCGGCAACGTACGCGAGTTGGCGCGAGCGCGTGCATCCCGACGACATTCGCGGCGCCGAAGACGCGCTGAAACAGCATTTCGACAATCTGACGCCGATTTTTACGGCGGAATTCCGCATGAAAACGCGGGGCGGCGAATGGCGTTGGATTTTTGGGCGCGGGAAAATCGTGGAGCGCGACGCCGACGGCAAGGCCGTGCGCATGGTTGGGACGAACACGGACATTGCGGCGCGGAAATTGGTCGAAGCTGAACTGAAAACGTATCAAGAGCATCTTGAAGAGCTTGTCGCGGAGCGCACGCGGGAACTACAGCAAGCGACGGTTGCCGCCGAAGCCGCGAACCGGGCGAAAAGCGAATTCTTGGCGAACATGAGCCATGAATTTCGCACCCCGCTCAACGGGATTCTCGGCTATGCGCAGGTGTTGCAGCGCGACAGCAGTTTGACAGACAAGCAGCGGACCGGGCTGGAAATCATTCAGCGCAGCGGCGATCATCTGCTGCATCTCATCAACGATCTGTTGGATTTGTCCAAAATCGAGGCCGGCCGTTTCGCCGTTGAATCGGGGCAATTCAATCTGCGCAACTCGTTGCGCGTGATTGTGGACATGTTTCGGCTGCGGGCGCAGCAAAAAGGGCTGGAGTTTCATCATCTCGAAGACCCTCGCCTTCCCATCGTCGTGCAGGGCGATGAGCGCTGCCTGCGCCAAATTCTGCTGAATTTGTTAGGCAATGCGATTAAATTTACGCGGCAGGGCGGCGTGACGCTGCGCGTGGCGTGGCGTGGCGGCGACGCGCTGCGTTTTGAAGTCGCCGACACCGGCATCGGCATTGCGCCGGACGAATTGAGCGGCATTTTCCTGCCGTTCGTGCAAGGCGGCCAAACGCGCTACCTGACCGAAGGCACGGGGTTGGGCTTAGCCATCAGCCAGCGTTTAGCCCGCTTAATGGGGAGCGAAATCGGCGTCACGAGCGCGGTCAATCAGGGGAGTTCGTTCTGGTTCGATCTCGCGCTGCCTGAAGTGGAATGCGGCAATGCCATCGAAACGACGGCGGAACGCCGGATTATCGGCCTGAAGGCGCTGCGGAGGCCTCTGTATCAGCGCAGCCGGGCGGACGCCGCCGCCGGAACATACACCATTCTGATTGTGGACGATTACGCTGTCAACCGGATGGTGCTGCGCGAAATGCTCACGTTCGTCGGCTTTGAACTGCTTGAGGCGAGTTCCGGCGAAGACGCCGTGCAGAAAGCCATAACGTTTCTTCCCGACGCCGTGCTGATGGATATCAAAATGCCGGTCATGGACGGATTTGAGGCGACGCGCCGCATCCGCCGCCAGCCCGAATTGAAGGACGTGATTGTCATCGCGCTGACGGCGTTGGCCTCAGAACAGGCGCGCGAGCAGAGCCTCGCCGCCGGATGCCATGATTTCCTGACCAAGCCCGTGACGCTTGACGCGCTGCTGAACTGTCTTGAAAAATTTCTGCCCGTCGAATGGCAGTACGATGAGCCGGACGCGGCGCAAACCGGCGCAAACCGGCTCGCCGCGCCTCTCGTGCCGCCGTCGCCGCAGACGCTCGCTAAATTGTACGAACTCGCCCGCATCGGCGATATTATGGCGCTGCGCCAAGAAATTCCCAACATTGTCGCTGAAGATGCGCGCTGCGCAGGGTTTGCCGATAAACTCGGCCAATGGGCAAAAAGCTTGGAAATCAATCAAATTCGGGAACTTTTGGAATCGGCCTTGTCTCAGAATCAGAAGTAATAGACCTCTTGCAAAAGTTTGTTTGTTTGAAATCCCCGTTCGCCTTGAGCCTGACGAAAGGCGCGATTTGACGGGGTATTCCTCCTGAAAAATCCGCTCTTCGACAGGCTCAGAGCGAACGGGGGACTGCAAGAGGTCGGCGGCACAAACTAACGAAAACCTCACCTCTGCCCCGTTTTGGGGTTGGGGCGGGGGTTCTCCTTGACGACTATGCAGAATCTTCGAACATTGCTGTATAATGAGGCGAAAAAACTCAGCGAAACCGCGACGCAAGCGCCGGAAAGCGTCACCAAAGAGCAGGTTGAGCAGTTAGAGCGATTGGCGAGGTTAGCGGAATTGGCCGAAAAAACCGCCCCAAAGCCGAAGCCGAAACGCTGGCCGACCGTCATCATTCTCGCCGCGACCGCGCTGATTGTGAGCCTGCTACTGTTCTTTCGCGTGCCGTCCACCAAAATTGAAATGGAGATGGGCTTGAGCGAATGCCAATTTCAGCTTTCGAAACAAGCCGCGCTGACGAACGCGATGGTGTTGGCGTCGTTGGGCGTGTCGGAGTTGCAAGAGATTCGCTTGCCGCGCTCCACAGGCCGCGCGGCGGAGACGCTCACGCTCGCCGCCGCGTCGCAGCAAGCGGGGCTGGCGCTGCGCGTTTCCGCCGCGTCGGATGCGGCTGAGGCGGGAACGGTGACGCTTGCCACGCTGGTTCTTCCGGCGGCCACGCGGATTTCGCTGCGCCGAATGGACGTGCCGAATCAATTCCGGTTAGTCGTCAATCTGCCGGAAGCGAGCCGCCTCACGATTCAGGTTAACGTGAAAGGGAGCATCGAGATTGCGCCGTCCGGCGCGGCGGCGGAGACGTATCAATTCGCCATTCCGAGCGCAATTCACCTGCGTCCGTTGGGAACGCAGGTGTTTTTCGACATGCGGCTGACGAACGCGGGAACGACGGCGTTTGCGGCCAATCTGCCGGTCAATGAGTTGGCCTTCGCGCGCGACGAGCAGATTGAAGAGCAGGATGACACGCTCACGCGCCCCGTTTCAACGATGCTGACGGGGAAAGTGTATCTCAGCGAAATCAGCCGCCGCGAATACGCTTTTCGGACGGGCGAAATACTGCAATTTCGCGCATTCGCGGGCGCGATCTGGCAATTGCGCATGCAGCGTGAGCAGATTGACATGATGGCGCGCGGTCGCGTCACCGGTATGGCTTCGGGCTGGGAGGAAAGCCGGTCAAGCATCATGCCGACATATTTGGAATGGGTTCTCGCTCGCCCCGCCGTGATGCTCCTGTGGAGTCAAACCGTCTCCCTGTTTTTCCTGCTGCTCGGCATCTGGAATTGGTGGAAAAA
>CAZCGG010000216.1:2085-7258 GCA_964498135.1 uncultured Candidatus Moduliflexus sp. | reverse complement strand
ACGTTTGTCATGCAAGAAAAAAATATCACTATCATTTACAATGTAGCCACTACCCGAATATTAAGGTAATTCAGCAAACCGGCTACGCTGGCTTGAATGTCCGCCCGCCCTGTTTCATAGACGCTTTCCAGCACATACACCACTTCTGAAACCACCTCAAACGGAATCTCAACTTCTTCGCGCTCAATGATTGCCTGCGCCTGTTCAGCGAGCGATTCATGATCCCACAGAATATAACGCAGAATGACATTTGCGTCAACCAGTTGCATGTTTTTTCCTCATCGCCATTTGCCACGCCGTCTCTTCTTGTTCAATCAAGGCGGGATTCGCATATTTATGCAAAAATCCTCTGACGCTTGGCGGGTTATGTTCGGCGTCGGTCGGCAACGCTTGTTTTGGCTCAACCTCTACCGCATCTTCCCGCAGCATTTCCGCAATGGATTGAATCAATACAAGTTTGTCGGCGGAACTGAGCGGCCTGATTTGCTCCTCAAGCGTCGCAACGTTTGGCGCGTGTTTGCGGCGCATTCGCGGCCTGATGCGCGTTTTCCCCTGTTTCGTGGCAATCATGATGACGTTCCTGATTATCAATAATTTTTTCGATTTCACGCCAAAACACCAAGAATGTTTGAAAAACGGCCTTGGCGTGAAAAATTAGGCAGAAATTATTCAATTTCCCATTTTATGCAAGAAAATTTTCAGCATAACGCGAAATATTCGCGCAATTCTTCCGGCGTGAAGCCGATAAGATTGGATTCAGGGAAAATTTCGACGCCGGCATGCGCATAGACGGTCTGGCGGGCGCATCGCATCAGGCGCAGCACGTCGTCCGCCGTCGCGCGGCCATCCGCATTAATCAAAATGAGCGGGTGCTTGTGAAAAATTTCCGCGCCGCCGACGCGCTTTCCTTTCAAGCCGCATAAATCCAGCAGCAGCGCGGTCGGAACTTTGACGCCCGCCGCGTTTTCGCGGCAGACGGACACGACGGCGGAAGCAGCCTGCTCGCCGAGCGCGCGCCCAATCTGATCGCGCATTTTGCAGAATGCCGCGAGATCAAGCGTGAGATTTTTAAAAAAAGAACCAGCGCTTCCGATGTTTTTCGGATCCGGCAATTTCGCGTCTCGAATGGCAATCACGGCGGCGCGCATTTCCGGCAGCGTCGGCGTCGGCTTGCCCTGAAAATGCGCCGCAAGATCGCGATAGCTCAGGTTCGGCGCGCCTCGCTTTTTCAAGCGCATGACCGTGTTCAAAATGATGTCGCGGCCTTTGCGCTGCGTGTTGAAGACGCTCGCGCGATAGCCGAAACCGCACTCGCGGCGCGGAATGGCAATCTGCCTGCCGGCGGCGATTTCGCACACGTCAAGCGATTCGACGACGTCGCTCGCCTCCTGCCCATACGCGCCGACATTCTGCACCGCGAACGCGCCCGCGCTGCCCGGAATCAGCGACAAATTCTCAATGCCCCACCAGCCGGACTTGACCGCATTGGCGACGACCTCATCCCAAATTTCCCCGGCCGCGACGCGTAGCAGGACGTTTTCGGCGTCTTCGGCAATCACCTCGAATCCTTTCAGGCCGATTTTCAGCGTCAATCCGGCGAAGCCGCGATCACTAACGAGCATGTTGCTGCCGCCGCCGAGAATCAGCAGTTCCAGCCGTTCCGCCGCCGCGAACGTCAGCGCGTCGCGCAGATCGTCAAGCGTGACAACTTCGGCGAAATAACGGGCGTTTCCGCCAATGCCGAAGGTCGTCAATTCCTTCAATCGCACGTCATTTTTGATGGTCAGCATAATGTTCACCCGCGAAGCAACGAAAATAGCTCGCGCCAAGGCGCAAAGACGCCAAGAATGCGGGAAAAAGGGTTGCGACTTGGCGCGAATATACACATTTTCGGAGCAACGCGGCTGTCAAGATAAATTCGTCAAATTTATAGTTGACCAAAATGGCGGGCGGCACTATATGTAATTTTGTCGGAAGATTCGTCAGAAATAGCAATGCAGAAGCGCGAACAGGGCGTCGCTGCGGGGAAACGCAGGAACGGCGTCCAAGTCGAGAGGAGGTTCGTATGCGGCAGAACAGATGGCGATGGCAGGGCGTGGCGTGGCTGATGGCGGCGATGATGGTGATGTTTGTCGCGGGATGCGGCAAGAAAAAGGAAGAAAAACCGCCGTCACGCTGGGAAGGCGCGCAGGAAAAGACGCAGCAGCAACAGCCTGCGACCCAGAAAGAGGCGCAAGCCGGGGGCGAATTCAACAAATTTTTCCCGCAGCCGGCGCAAGGCTTTAAAATGACGTATCTGCAAGAAAAGAAAGGATTTGCCGAAGCGAAAATCGAGGATCAGGCTGGCAAAGAATTGGCGACGCTGGCGATTTTCGACACAATCAGCAATCCCGAATCGGCGGAAAAATACAAAACCAGCACCGCCACGCTGCAAGGCTCGCCGATGGTCGCGGTCGGCGACATGGGAACGGCGATTCTCGTCGCGAATCGTTTTCAAATACAAGTCCGGTCGAAAGACGCCTCGTTTGACGCGGCCGCCCGTGAAGAATGGCTCAAAAAATTCGATGTCACCGGTTTGGCAAAATTGGCGACGCCGTGACATCTAACCTGAAACGCCCGAAAGGAGTAACGATGAGCGAACAAAAGCCATTTTATGAGATTGTTGACGAATTGCCCACTGATGGCATTACGGTCAAAATGTTGAACGCCTTGGATTTCGTCGCGCCCGGCCAATGGAAAAACATCACCGGCTTCACCAACACGGTGCGGATTGTCAGCGGCGAGAAGGACGAACAACTGATTCAGAAAATCGGCGAACGCGCCATTGCGCTGTTCAACGATAAAAAGCAGGGGTATCAGCGCGCCCTCTGGATTTATCAATCGGTGGACAGCGTGGACACCACCTTAGCGAAAGCCGCGTTAGCCAACAAAATCGGCGGACGTTTCCGGCTGCTGTCATTTTTGAATAGATTGACGCCCGCCGCCGACACGGTGCAGACGATTGACCTTAGCTTAAAACTCGTCGCGGAATTGGCCTCTTTCTGCTTGATTAATGGCATTCCGGGCGACAGCGTGGGCGATTTCGTCGGGTCGCTGGTGGATTATAGCGGCGAAGCGGTGATTCGGCTGGCCGCGCTGATTTCGGTTGACGGCTTAGTCCCGCTTGGGCCGGATTTTATCGGCAAAGTCGCCGACCGGATGAATTCCATGAAACCGTCGGAATTAGAGGATAATAAGCTTTTCCAGCGCATTAACGACTATATTCCGGGCGGCGATACGAAGGACAAAATGGGGTTCATTACCAAAAGTTTCCGCGCTTCCAGCGAGTGGATGGCGAATTTCGTCAGCAGTCGCCAAATTACGGTGGATAAAATTATCGGTCGGATGGGTGATTTCGTTGAAATGTCCGATGGCAAGCTCGATTACGTTGCAGCGTTTTTGGACATGATGACGAATTATTACGAACACACCGGAGTTCAGACGCTTGCGCGGCGGCTGATTGAACGCGCCGTGAACGAAATTTAAGCGGCGTTGGCAAAAATAGCTGTCAGACGCTTTTGAAGCGTCTGACAGTTTACCGATTGTTTATTTTACGACATACCTGTCTTTTTTTAGACACTTTTTTATAACATTCCTGATTTTCCCAGAAATTCCTCAAAAATCACCCTGTCAGAAATTAGACACTTCCCTTTGATTTTCTCGCATTCACAAAGCGGATTTTATCGTTTTTCGCGCCATGTTGAGGCAGCCATTTCCGCTATCCGCAATAAAAACGGGAGGTTTCGGGCAGTTGGCATGGATTTCGCTATAAAAGAAAATGGCTTTTTGTGATTGAGACGCGATACGCGCGCACTCATAGCATCACATATTGACATCGAATTCTTAGCGAAGTGGCAAGAGAGCGATCCGTCGAGGATTTTTCTTCTTTCCCGCCTTCATTGCAAATATGTTTCGCTCAAAAATCATAGGAACAGGCGCTTACGTCCCTGAAAAAATTGTGACGAACTTCGACCTCGAAATGATGGTGGACACCAGCGACGAATGGATTCGCGAACGCACTGGCATTAAAGAACGACGCATCGCCGAAGATGTTCCTGTCTCGCATTTAGCCTTTGGCGCAGCCGAACGCGCCTTGAAAGATGCGATGGTTGATCCGTTGGAAATTGACTTAATCGTGCTTGGCACGGTGACGCCGGATATGCCGATGCCGTCAACGGCCTGCATCGTTCAGCATAAATTAGGGGCGCATAACGCCGTCGCGTTTGACGTGGCCGCCGCATGCAGCGGCTTTCTGTACGCGCTCGCCATCGGCGACCAGTTCATTCGCTCCGGTATGTATAAAAACGTGTTAGTTATCGGCGCGGACATGTTCTCGAAAGTCGTGGATTGGACGAACCGCGACACGTGCGTCTTATTCTCCGACGGCGCGGGCGCGATGCTGCTGCAAGCGACCGACGAACAGGACGAAGAGCGCGTCGTGAAATCCATTCACCTCTTTTCTGACGGGCGGCAGAGCGACAAGCTCTATATTCCCGGCGGCGGCTCGCTGAATCCGGCGAGTCACGACACGTTGCACGAAGGGATGCACTACGTCCGTATGAAAGGAAATGAACTCTTCAAACTCGCGGTGAAAGCGATGGTGGATGCCAGCCATGTCGCGCTGGAGCATAACGGCTTGACGGTCAAAGACCTTGATCTCGTCGTGCCGCATCAAGCGAACATCCGCATCATGGAAGCGATTGCGAAAAAATTAAATTTGCCGATGGAAAAAGTCATGGTGACAATTGATTACTATGGCAATTCATCAGCCGCCACTGTGCCGACCGCATTCGATAAAGCCCGCCGAGTCGGCAAAATTCAGGAAGGCAGCACGGTGTTGGCCGTCGCCTTCGGCGCGGGCTTAACATGGGCGTCAACCCTGATTAAATGGTAATTTCAGCCGACGCCAGACCGGTTTCGGATCATCCGTCTGGCGTGTACGTTCATATTAAATAGGACTTACGCAGACCCCACCCGCCCTCCCCTCAATCAGGGGAGGAGAGAAGATGAAGATTTTCACCCCTCCCCTGATTGAGGGGAGGGTCGGGGTGGGGTGCGTAAGTCCTATTAAAATAAACTCAACAAGGAGATTAAATCATGGCAGTTGATTTACAAAAAATTCGTGAAATCGTGG
>CAZCGG010000216.1:0-1985 GCA_964498135.1 uncultured Candidatus Moduliflexus sp. | reverse complement strand
CAACAAGGAGATTAAATCATGGCAGTTGATTTACAAAAAATTCGTGAAATCGTGGCAGAACAGTTAGGCGTTGATGTGGAAGAAGTCACACCGGAAGCCTCATTTATTGATGATCTCGGCGCAGATTCCCTCGATACGGTGGAATTGGTCATGGCGCTGGAAGAAGCGTTCAGCGTCGAAATTCCTGATGAAGACGCCGAAAAAATTAAAACCGTCAACGACGCGATTGCTTATATCGAATCTCACAGTTAAACAGCAAAGGCAGCCTCGCCCACTCGCGGGGCTGCCAGTCTTTGGCGATCAATAAGCCTCGCCTCTCCATAGAATTTTCTCATTTTCCAAGATAACATTACGCAAAACCACAGATTACGCAGATTGTGATAATATGCTCTCAGTTTCATCTGTGAAATTTGTGAAATCTGTGGTAGATAATAAATGAAAAAACGAGTTGTGATTACAGGCATGGGAACGGTGAACGCCATTGGCAACGATTTGGAAACGTTCTGGAACAATGCGCAGGCCGGCGTCTCCGGCACGGACAGAATCAAGGCGTTCGATCCGAGCGACGTCTCCGCGCAGGTTGCCGCAGAATTGAAGGGGTTTGACCCGACGAAATACGTGGAGAAAAAAGAAGCCCGGCGCATGGATCCGTTCGTGCAATACGCGATGGCCGCCGCCGACATGGCAATCAACGACTCCCGCGTTGACCTGAACGCGGTTGACAAAACCCGCTTCGGCGTGGCGATTGGCTCTGGCATGGGCGGCTTGCACACGCTGGAGGAGCAGCACCAAATTTTGATGGAAAAAGGCGCGAGCCGCGTGTCGCCCTTCTTCATTCCCATGGAAATCATCAACCTTGCGGCCGGGCATGTTTCGATTCGCTACGGCTTGCAGGGCGCGAATTTTGCGTTAGCGACGGCCTGCGCGAGCGGAGCGCATGCCGTCGGCGAAGCGCTGCGCTGGATTCAGCGCGGCTCGATGGATATGATGTTGGCGGGCGGCTCGGAAGCGACGGTCACGAAATTAGCCGTCGCCGGATTCGCCAACATGAAAGCCCTTTCCACCCGCAACGACGACCCGACGCATGCCAGCCGCCCGTTCGATAAAGACCGCGACGGCTTTGTCATGGGCGAAGGGAGCGGCATTCTGATTCTGGAAGAATTGGAACATGCCTTAGCGCGGAACGCCCAGATTTACGCCGAAGTCATCGGCTATTCCACGACCGGCGACGGCTATCACATCACCAGCCCGGATCCGGACGCCAAGGGCGTGACGCGCTGCATGAAAAACGCCGTCGAAGACGCCGGACTTGCGCCGAACGAGATTGATTATATCAACGCGCACGGCACGTCCACGCCGTTCAACGATAAATTCGAAACCATCGGCATTAAAAATGTGTTCGGCGAACACGCCTATAAATTGGCGATTAGCTCGACGAAATCCATGATCGGCCATTGCCTCGGCGCCGCCGGAGCCATCGAATTAATTGTCACCGCGCTCACCGTGAAGCATGACATCGTGACGCCGACGATCAATTACACGACGCCGGATCCCGAGTGCGATCTCGATTACGTGCCGAATCAGGCGCGGAAAATGACGGTCAACGCCGCGCTGTCCAATTCGTTCGGCTTCGGCGGCACGAACGCCTCCGTCGTCCTGAAAAAATACGTCGCGTAATTTTATTTCGTGGATATAGCTGTCAGACACTTTCAAGCTGTCTGACAGCTTTTCTTTTTTGCTTGACACGCAGGCAAAGATTGCGAATGACGGGCAGCATGACAGCCAAATTTCACAGTTATTTCCGGCGCACTGCCGCCCTGCTTTTGCTGACGTGCTGCGGTGCGGCGCGGGCAGATGACGGCGTTTCGCTCGCGCTTGACGACGCCATCCGGCTGGCGCTGCGGCAAAACCTCGACATGCAGACGGCGCGGGAGCGCGTGACCGGCGCGGACATTTCCGTCAACGCGGCGCAGGCGAAATTCAAG
>CAZCGG010000215.1:5264-7301 GCA_964498135.1 uncultured Candidatus Moduliflexus sp. | reverse complement strand
TATCTCAAAAAATTGGCGCAGATTTGCGCGACCGGCGACTTTTCGGAACACTCCTGCCGCGCGCCGTTCGAGGAATTGCTGAACGCCTTTGCCTCGCAGCAGATCAAGCAGCCGGTGACGATTCTGCATGAACCGGCAAGGGAAAGCTTCGGCGCGCCCGATTTCAAAATCATGACGGCGGACGGCGCGGTCATTGGCTACATCGAATGCAAGAAGCTTGACCAACACCTCGAACAAACGGCGGAATCGGAGCAGATCAAAAAATATCTCGATGTCACGGACAACTTGATTCTGACGAATTATCTTGAATTTTGGCTGTTCAAAAACGGCGCGGTCGCCGCCTCTTGCGCGATCAGCCGCAAAAGCGAGCTTTCCGGCAAGCCGCAATGCAAACAGCAGGCCGAATTGACGGACATGCTCGCCGCATTTTTTCTCGCCACGCCCGAACCGATTGCCGACACGCGCCGCTTGGCGGTCGAACTCGCCCGGCGGACGCGCCTGCTCAAAGAGTTGATTCTCGAAGAATTGCGGCAGGACGAGAGCAATCCGTTCCGCAAATTTTACGCGATTTTCGAGAAGACGGTGTTTCACGAGATCGATCTCAATCTGTTCGCGGACATGTACGCCGAAATCATCGGCTTCGGCCTGTTTTTCCTGCGCATGTCGCGGACGAACCTCACCCCCGGCCCCTCTCCTAATTTAGGAGAGGGGCCGGGGGTGAGGTCTCAGGCGAATCTGCTGACGAAAGAAAATATTCTCTCCCGCATTCCGGCCTATATTCCGCTTTTGCGCGACTTTTTCCCGAACACGAAATTCGACGAGTGGAATCCGCATGTCCTCTGGATGCTGGATGAAATCATCGCGCTGCTGAACAACATGGACGCGGGCTTGATGAAAGCGTCGCTTTCGTATAAAGACCTGCCGATTTTGGCGAAGCGGCAAGCGAACCTGGCCGATCCGTTCCTCTATTTTTACGAGGAATTTCTGACCGTCTATGACAAGCAGCGCAAAATCGAGCGCGGCGTTTTTTACACGCCGGAAGCGGTTGTGTCGTTCATTATCCGCTCGATTGACGCGCTGCTGATCGAGAAACTCGGCGTCAGCAAGGGCGCGCTTGACGCGTCGCTCAAGATGCTCGATTTCGCCGCCGGAACAGGCACGTTCATGTTAGCGATGATTGAGCAAATCCGCAATCGCCTCTGGGAAACGGGCAACATGGGCTTGTTCAACCTCAGCGTCAACGAGTTCGTCCTGAAAAATATCTTCGGCTTCGAATATCTGATTGTCCCGTATATTTTATGCCATCTGCGGATTCACGAATTTTTGGAGAGTTTCGGCTTTCATTACAAAGACGCGCAGAAAGACCGCGCCCGCGTTTATTTGACGAACACGCTCGACGACACGACGACGAAGCCGACTGAATTTTTCGAGGAGATTGACGCCGAAGGCCACGCCGCCGACCGCGTGAAACATGAGGAGCAGATTCTCGTCATCATGGGCAATCCGCCCTATTCCGTGTCGAGTTCCAACAAAACGCCGTTCATCGAAACGCTGATGAAAACCTACAAAGAAGCGGTGAAAGGCGAGAAGAACATTCAGCCGTTGTCGGACGATTACATCAAATTCCTGCGCTTCGCCCATTGGAAGATGGAGCAGGTCAGCAAGGGGATTGTCGGCGTCATCACGAACAATTCCTTTTTAGACGGCCTGATTCATCGCGGGATGCGGGAAGAATTGATGAAGACGTTCGACGAAATTTACATTCTGAATCTGCACGGCAACGCGAATAAGCGCGAAACCTGCCCCGACGGTTCGAAGGATGAGAACGTGTTCGACATCCGGCAGGGCGTGGCGATTGCGCTGCTGGTCAAGACCGGCAAGCAGGCGAACCGGGCGCGGGGCGTCTATTGCGCTAATTTGCAGGGGTTGCGGGAACAAAAATATGACGCGCTGTATGCCAATACGGTCAACTCAATTCACTGGGAAAAAATCGAGGCGGCTGCGCCTGATTTTTGGTTTGTCAAAAAGGATTTTTCG
>CAZCGG010000215.1:0-5164 GCA_964498135.1 uncultured Candidatus Moduliflexus sp. | reverse complement strand
GGAAAAAATCGAGGCGGCTGCGCCTGATTTTTGGTTTGTCAAAAAGGATTTTTCGCGTGGAACGGCGTATAAAAACGGATTTAGGTTGATAGAAATTTTCAATATCTATAATAGTGGCGTAAAAACACATCATGACGAAGAATTAATCTCTTTACAACCTCGAAAGATGCCTGATGAACAACGTTATCTCTATCGTCCGTTTGATTGGAGATGGCTGAACTATGACATAAAAAAAGTCGTTCGCCATAGATTTTCTTTAATGAAGCATTTTTTAGATAAAGATAATATCGGATTAATTGCTCCAAGACAATGCGATACAAAAAAATTTCAGCATATTCTTATCACAAATTGCATTGCTGACATCAATTCGACAGGCATATCAGGAAGATTCGGCGGAGGAATGATTTTTCCTCTTTATCTCTATCCCGAAGAAAAAGCCAACCAAACGAAGTTGGCTGTCGCAGCGGAGCGCCGCCCGAATTTCACGCCGGAATTCGAGAAATTCCTCGCCGCGCGCTATCCGTTTGCGCCCGCGCCGGAAGAGGTTCTCGGCTACATTTACGCAATGCTCTACGCGACGACGTATCGCGCCAACTATCGTGAATTTTTGAAAATTGACTTTCCGCGCGTTCCGTTCACGCCGGATGCCGCCTTGTTCAAGCAGCTTGCGGCAAAAGGCGCGGCGTTGATTGATCTGCATCTGCTGAACGCGGAGTTCCCCGCGTCCATCGTCAATTTTCCGGTCGCGCAGCCGAATTTGACGGTCGAGGCGGTCAAATACGACAATGGGACGCTCTGGATCAATGCCACCACGTATTTCGCCAACGTGCCGCGCAATGTGTGGGAATACGAAATCGGCGGCTATCAAGTGCTTGACAAATGGCTCAAGGAGCGCAAAAAGCATCACTATGCGCTGACGATGGCTGACGTGCGGCATGTCATGGCGGTTTGTGACGCGCTCGCCGCGACGATGCGCCTGCAAGCCGAGATTGACGACTTGGCGGGGGCGTGGCTGTGAGCGTCGCGCAGGTTTCACGCAGAGGCGTTCAATTGAACGCCATTTTTTGGAGTAATGACAGGAGAGATACCCATGCAAACCTATACCATCGAACTGCCGGAATCGGCGTTTTCGGCATTACGCCAAACACCGGCGGAATTTCTTCAAGAAATGAAAGCGGCGGCGGTCGTCAAATGGTATGAATTGGGCATGATTTCGCAGGACAAAGCGGCCGAAATCGCCGGACTTTCACGCTACGAGTTTTTGACGCTGCTGACGCGGTATCATGTCTCAGTCATCCAATATACGCCCACACAAATAGACGAGGAATTACAGTATGGCCGTCACGCAGGTCGTTATTAATGCGTCGCCGTTGATCTTGCTGTGCAATAGCGACTTCGCGGCGCTGCTGTCGCAGATGTTTACGGACATCGTTGTCCCCGAAGCCGTGTGGCAGGAGATTGTCGCTTCCCCGCACCAAGATCGGGCGGCGCGTTTGCTGCCGGAACTCCATTGGCTGCAAAAAGTCGCTGTGACTAATGCCGAGCCGATTGTGCGCTGGGATTTGGGGGCCGGCGAAACGGCGGTGTTGAGTTTTGCGTTGCAACAGAGGGCATATACGCCGATCCTCGATGATCTCGCGGCGAAGAAATGCGCGAAATCCTGCGGAATTCAGCCGATTGGGACAGGCGCGATTTTGATTTTGGCGAAAGAGCGCGGACTCATCGGTTCAGTCGCCCAAGCGTTATGCAAACTGCGCGACGCGGGGCTCTGGATTTCGGACGCCATGTTTCGATTGCTGAAAGACCGCGCCGGGGAATAACCTTACACAACTATGATCAGGTTCTTATTTATACGAAATGGAAGATATTTGAGGAAAACGGCCAAGACCGTTTTTACATCTTAATTTCTTCCAAACGCGCATTATGAACGCACGAACATCATTAACAGTTTGCCCATTATGCGGCAGTTCAGATATTGAGCATCTTGTCGGCGACCATGTGAGCGCGTTGCGAGGGACAGCGCGCAACGTGCCGCAAACGGTTTGCCATGCCTGCGGCGAGGTTTTTTTCGGGGCGGATAGTCTTGAAGTCATTCGTTCTCAAGCGCAGCGCCCGCCGCGAAAACGTCAACCGCGTCCGCGAAATGCCAAAAAACTTGTTCCGGCGTGATTGCTATTCTTGTTGATATGATGGCAAGACTTCAAACGTCTTGAAGACGTTTGAAGTCTTGTATCCAGATGGAGGGGTCAGATGAGCGACATGGCATTGCATGTCAACGACTACCGGCAGGTGATTTATTGGCGAATGACGTCCGCCATGTTCGGCATGGAGGAGACGGCGCCGAATTTCGAGGCGATGGCGGCGGAAGTGGCCGCGGCCGCGCATCTTCCGGCGGCGGTGCTGCATCCGCGCATCGGCATTGACACGCTGTTGCAGCAATACCCCGAATTAGAGCAGGAATTCAAGGCGTTGAATCTTGCGGCGATGGCGAGCGAAACCGCGCCCGTATCGCCGGAACAGGAATTGCGGCGGGCGCTGCTGTTTTCGAAGTTGATGCTGAACGCCTTTGGGCCAAACACGCAATCGCCGGTCGTGTCGGCGCAGGAATACGCGCAATGGCTCAAAGATGTCGGCTTTTTCGAGAAAGCCTGCGGCTTTGCGCCGGGCGCATTGCGCGGCAAAGGCGGAAGCGCGGGCGGCGCAGGTCAGCCGCAGCCCGGCGCGGGCGAACCGGGCGGCGCAAGCGGGGTATTGACGCCGGGCGAAGGCGGCGAGCCGAGCGGCGAAGCGGGCGGCAGCGGCGCGGGCGCGGGGTTCGTGATTTCCGAAGAGCAGCTTCGCGCCGGGCTGCAAGACATGGAAAAAGAGATGATTCGGCGCATGGCTTTGCGCGAAGTGCTGCAAGACAACAAATTGGCGAGCAAACTCACGCCGTCAATGGCCTTAGTCGAGCAACTGCTGCGCGACAAGTCGAATCTCTCCGGCAACGCGCTGAATAACGCGAAACGCCTGATTCATCAATTCGTCGAGGAGTTGGCCGAGGTGCTGAAATTGCAGGTGTTTCAATCGCCAGTCGGCAAGATTGACCGTTCCGTGCCGCCTAAGCGCGTGTTCCGCAACCTCGATCTAAAGCGGACGCTCTGGAAAAATCTCGTCAACTGGGATCCGAAGGAGCGGCGGCTGTACGTCAATCAATTTTATTATCGCCACACCGCCCGCAAAAAGACGCCGACGCGCATGATTGTCGTCGTGGATCAATCCGGCTCCATGGTGGACGCGATGGTCAATTGCACGATTCTCGCCTCGATTTTCGCCACGCTGCCGAATGTGGACGTGCATTTGCTCGCCTTCGATACGCGCGTGCTGGATTTGACGCCCTACGTGCATGATCCGTTCGAAGTGCTGCTGCGGACGCAGCTTGGCGGCGGCACGTACATTTATCAAGCGCTGGTTGAAGCGGCGCAAAAAATCGTTGAGCCGCGCAACACGGCGTTAGTGCTGATTTCCGACTTCTACGAAGGCGGCAGCAATCAGGTGTTGTTCGATTACATCAAATCGCTGAAAGATTCCGGCGTCCATTTCATTCCGGTCGGCTCGGTGTCGAGTTCCGGCTATTTCAGCGTCAATGACTGGTTCAGAAGCAAGTTGAAAGACCTCGGCATGCCGGTGTTGACCGGCAGCCCGAAAAAGCTGATTGAAGAACTGAAAAAAATTATCGTGGTGTAAGGACAACGAATCAGAGAAGAGAACAAATTTTAACGCAAAAGACGCAAATGCCGCAAGAGGCGCAAACGCAGAATGTTTTGACGTTTGCGTCCATTGCGTCTCTTGCGCCTTTTGCGTTAAAATTTGTTCTCTTCTCCCTTTCGCTGTCGTTCCGAACAATCATGGCAACAACAGAAACCGTCATTCTCCGCCAGCCCGCAGAAATCAAATATCAGGAAGAATTGGCCTATCTCGAATCGAAAGACACCGGCAGCAAGCCGTTTACGTGGCGGCTTTCGCCGAAAATGGTCAGAACGTTCGTCTTGGGAAACATGCCGTCGGATAAGCTTGACCGCCAAATTCCGCAGAAATGGTTCGGCGATTCGTCGTTCGTGGAACGCGCCATCGTGACGCTCGCGTCGGATCGCGGGCTGTTGCTGCTCGGCGATCCCGGCACGGGCAAAAGCTGGCTCGCGGAACTGCTTTCCGCCGCCATTTGCGGCAATTCGACGTACGTGGTGCAAGGCACGGCCGGCACGACTGAAGATCAGATCAAATATTCGTGGAACGTGGCGATGGTGATTGCGCAAGGGCAGTCGCGGGAGTCCATGATTCCGTCGCCGATGATGACCGCCATGCAGCGCGGCGCGATGGGGCGGTTCGAGGAATTGACGCGCTGCACCTCCGACGTGCAGGACGCGCTGATTTCGATTCTCAGCGAAAAATACATTTCGATTCCCGAATTGAAGACCGATAACGTCGTCTTCGCGCGGCCGGGATTTAACATTATTGCGACCGCCAACAGCCGCGACCGGGGCGTCAATGATTTGTCGTCCGCGCTGAAACGCCGCTTTAATTTCGTGCAGATTCCGATTGTCACGAACAAAAAATCGGAGAAGGAAATCATCGAGTTCCGCGTGAAAGACCTGTTGGCGCGGCACGGCTTTGAAGTCACGATTCCGCCGACGCTGCTCGATATTCTCATCCAGACGTTCGCGGATTTGCGCGAAGCGAGCGACGCGGCGGCATCGGACGATCAGCGGCTTGAATCCGCGCTTTCGACGGCGGAGCAGATCGGCGTTCTCGAAGACGCGATTCTGCACAGCAATTTTTTCGGCATGACGCAGATTGAGGCGAAAACGCTGGCGCGGTCGCTTGTCGGTACGCTCGTGCGCCGCCTGCCGGAAGATATTTCGGTGCTGAATAAATTTTGGCACGGCGTCATCGAAAAGCGGAGTCAGGAAGAAAAAGGGGACTGGACGGAGTTTTCGGAAGGCGGGAAGGACGCGATGAAGACGATGGAGTAAGACCTCTTGCAAAAGTCTCTTCCGTTCGCCCTGAGCCTGTCGAAGGGCGCGCTTGACCGTTGAAATACGCTCTTCGACAGGCTCAGCGCGAACGGGGTTCGGCATTACAAGAAATTATCGAATTGACATGAAAAATGAAACAGTTTCAAAAA
>CAZCGG010000214.1:0-7322 GCA_964498135.1 uncultured Candidatus Moduliflexus sp. | reverse complement strand
GCCCTGAGCCTGTCGAAGGGCGCGCTTGACCGTTGAAATTCGCTCTTCGACAGGCTCAGAGCGAACGGATTGTCGAATTGGAAAATCTTATGCAGAATGTTTGGACAGCGTTAATCATGATATTCGTGATGCTCTTGGCGGCCTGCGGCGACCGCGCCGGGCGAAAACACGCCGCCGAAAAGCCGTTGCTGCTCTGGCATGCGTGGGATGAGCAGGAAACGGCGGCGTTAGAGGAATTGCTCGAAAAATTTGCGGCGGCGTACCCTGAAATTCGGGTGGTTTGCCGCCGCTTGCGCGCCGCCGACTTTCCGGCGCATTTCGTGGCGCAGGCGCGTTTAGGCTTGGGCGCGGACATGGTGATCATGCCCGGCCGCAGCCTGCCGAATCTCGCGGCCGCCGGGGTGATTCAAGACCTCGAACCGTACCGCCTCGACACCTCGATTTATTTTTCAACCGCCCTGCAAACCCTGCGCTATCACGGCCGACTCTACGGCGTGCCGCTTTCCCTGCACACGCAGGCGTTGTACTTCAATCGAACGCTGACCGGCGAGCCGCCCGCCGCGCTGCAAGACCTGTTGGACGTGGCGGCGAGCGGCAAGCCGGTCGCCCTGAACACCGGCTTTTACGGCGCGTTTTGGGGCATTCAGGCGTTCGGCGGCGATCTCTTTGATCAGGACGGGCGCGTCATTTTGAATCAGGGCGGCATGGCGAATTGGCTGAACTGGCTGAAAAAGGCGCAGAACGCGCCGAATGTCATTTTGACGAACGACCCCAACACGCTGCTGACGCTCTTCACGCAGCAGCGCGTCGCCTACGCCGTCGGCGGCTCGGAGCGGCTGCGCGAGCTTCAGAAAGCGTTGGGCGAAGCGGCGGTCGGCGTCGCGCCGCTGCCCGCCGGGCCGAATCAGCCGTCCGGCCCAATCTTGGAGACGGACGCGCTGTTTTTCAACGCCGCCGCGCCGCCGGAACAGACCGAACGCGCCCTGCGTCTCGCGCAATTTCTGACGAATTACGAGCAGCAGACCGAATTGCTCCGGCGGTTGCAGCGCGTTCCCGCCAATGCGCGGGTGTGGGTGGATCACCGCATTTATCCGGCGGCGGCGGGCTTTGCGGCGCAGGCGCGGACGGCGGTGGCGTGCCCGAATCTGCCGCAGTTTGCCGACGTGGAGCGGGCGGGCAGCGACGCCTACATTCAAACGCTGTCGGGCGTCATGGACGGGCAGAAAGCGGCAACGCAACTGACGGCCTCCGTGAACGTGAAATACGGCTTGGAGACGCAGGAAGCCGCGCCGCCCGCCGCCTGCGCGCTCGCGGGAACGCTGCGCGTCTGGCATCTGCCGCAAGAAATCGAAACGTCCGTCTTGCAGGAAATCACCGCCAATTTCACGCGCCGCTGTCCGGAAATTCGGCTTGAATTCCGCGCCTTGGCGTTCGACGAAAATGAGGTGGATTCTGACAGCCGCGCGCAGGAGCAATTTCAGGCCGCCGCCCGCGAGGGCAGCGTGCCGGACGCGCTGATCGGCTCGAACCATTTGACCGCCCTGCTTGCCTCCGGCGGCCTGCTGCAAGACCTGAACGCCGCCGTTGACGCGGACTTTTTGCAGCGTTACATCCCGGAAGCGGTCGAGGCCATGCGCTATGATGGCAGCCTGTACGCGCTGCCGATTTCGGTGACGGAATTGATGGCGCTCTATTACAACCGCGACTTGGTGACGGACGCGCCGCTGGTGCTGGATGATCTGCTGTATCAGGCCGACGCCGGGCGGAAAATCGCGTTGCCGCTCAGCAATTTTTATTACGCCTATTGGGGCTTGCCCGCGTTTGGGGCGCAGTTGTTTGATCAAGATTACCGCGTCACGCTGGAGCGCGGCGGCTTTGCGGAGTGGCTGACCTGGCTGAAAAACGCGCAGGAACATCCCAACATCGCGCTGCTGCTCGCGGAAGATGTCGAAGAGGCCAAAACGCCCTTTGTTCGGGGCGAAGTTGCCTATTTTGCCGGAGAAGTCCGGCAATTAAGCGAGTTGCAGGCCGCGCTCGGCAAAGAGCGCGTGGGCGTCGTGCCGCTGCCCGCCGGGCCGCAAGGCCGCGCCAAGCCGATTCTCGGCGTGGAAGGCGTCATGCTTTCGCGGGCGTCAACCGCCGCGCAAACGCAGTTGGCGGTTGCATTCGCCAAATATTTGGCCGAAGTCGAAAGCCAGACCGCGCTGATGGAGCGGGCGAACCAAGTTCCGGCCAATGTCAACGTGGATACGTCATCGCACCCGGCGATTGCCGGATTTTTGGAGCAAGCCCGCTCCGCCTCCGTGCCGCCGATTGTCCCGCAAATCGGCGCAGTTTTCGCGTGGGGCGGCGCGCCCTATCAGCAAGTGCTGCAACAAGGAATTGCGCCGAGCGCCGCCGCCAAAGCTTTCGCGGATCTCGTCAACAAAGCCAACGGCTTCGCGGTGGATTCGTTTACTCCGCCGGAGGCCTGCGCTCGCGCCGGAACGGTTATTTTCTGGCACAGTTGGCCGGAAGCGCAGGCAACCGCGCTGCGCGATCTCATCGCGCAATTCGCGCAGGTGTGTCCGAATATTCAGGTTGAGGCCGCGTTCGCGCCTGCCGATAAGCTGCGCGAGCGGCTCGCCGCCGCCGATGACGCCAGCCGCCCGGATGTCGCGCTGCTTTCCGACGCGCAATTCGAAGAATTCCGTCAGAGCGGCCTGCTCCAAGACCTGCGCCCGCTTCTTGACCAGGCCGCCGCGCTGCATTATCGCTTTCCGGCGCTCGCCGCCTTCGAGGATGGCGAGGCGTTGTACGGCCTGCCGTTCGGCTGCCGCCTCATGACGCTGTTTTACAACCCACGCCTTGCGAAGCAGCCCGCCGCCGCGCTCGACGACTTGCTCGCCGCCGCTTCGCCCGCCGCCCCGCTCGCCATAGATGTCAGCTATTACGGCGCGTTTTGGGGCGTTTCGGCCTTTGGCGGCAACGTGAGCGGCGCGAACAATGCGCTGAAACTTGGGCGAAAGGGCTTTGTCGAATGGCTGCGCTGGCTGCAAACCGCGCGGCAGCGGCCGGGCGTGATTCTGCAAGCGGACGCGGCGGCCTTGCGGCGGCTTTTCGCGGAAGGGAAAGCCGCGTATCTGTTCGCGGAATCGGACGCGCTGGCCTCGTTCCGCCGCGCATTGGGGGACGATGGCGTCGGCGTGGCCGCGCTGCCCGCCGGAATGGCAGGCGCGGTCGGCCGGGCGTTTCTGCACGTGGACGGCCTCGCCGTCATTGCCGGAAAAGACGAGGCTCAAACGAAAGCCGCCGCCGCGTTCGCGGAATTCGCGGCCTCGGATGCGGGGCAGACCATTTTGATGAACGCGGGGCAGATCGCGCCGACGAATCAACTGACGGCCGCGGCGATTGCCGATCCGACGCTTGCCGCGTTGAGCGAACGCGTCGAGTCGTCGCTCGTCCTGCCGGACATGGCGACGATGGCCGCCCTGAATGCCGCCGGAAATGCGGCGATTGAGTCCGTCCTGACCGGCGGCGCGACGCCGGAAGCGGCGGTCGAAACATTTTTGCAAACCATGCGCGGCAATCAACCCAAATAAACACGCCTGACAGGTTTGAGAAACAAGGAGTGTCAAATCTTGATTTGACCGCGATGACCGCGAAATCAAGATTTCGCACTCCACATAGTAAACCATTACCAGAAAATCTATCGGGCGTTCGTTTGCCATGACTTGCGCAGAGCGTGGGGAACGAGAACAGAAGGGAGGGATGTTCATGGCGTCGTTTTCTGATGTTCATGCCGTCGTCGAGCAACTTCAGACGGCGCGGGTTTTCCTTGAGCGGCCGATCATTCAGGGGCAGATCGCGGGCTTTCTGCTGGCGGTCTGCGCGGCGGCCGCGCTGTCGAAAGGCTTGTGGATGGCGGCGGGCGGGCGGCTGCTCGCGTGGGGACGCCGCTTTGACGAACGCGGGCAAACCTTCTGGACGCAGGGGACGCAGCTTGTCCGGCATCTCGTTTTTCCGTTGCTCTGTTTTGCCGCGACCGCCTTGATTCTCCGCGTTTTTGAGGCGCAGGCGCGGCCGAACGCGCTGCTGCTCACGCTGAGCCGCGTGTTCTGGCTGCTGCTGCTGTATCGGCTGATCGTGGCGGTCTGTTACCTCGTTTTCGGCGAAGAATACATGCGCCGGTATCAAACGCGCCTGCTCACGCCGCTTTTCACGCTTTTCATTCTTGCGCGGCTGCTGCGTCATTTCATCGCGCTGCCGGTCTTTTCGCAATGGGTCGTGTTCAGGCCGTTCGAGCATCCCATCACGTTCGGCAGCCTGTTCGTCGCGCCGGTGACGCTGTACATTCTTTTTTTCACCAGCCGGGCGATTCAGGACATGGTGCAGAACATTATCGTGCCGCGCACGGACGCAGACCCGAACGTCATGCACGCGGTTCTGACGCTCAGCCGCTACATCGTTATCGCGGTCGGCGTGGTGATTATCGCGGCGTCGTTGGGCGTCAACATGGCGACGGTGGCGTTTATCAGCGGCGGGCTGTCGGTCGGCATCGGCTTTGGCATGCAGCAGATTATCGCCAACTTTTTGAGCGGCGTCCTGCTGCTTTTCGAGCAAACGCTCCGCCCCGGCGACGTGATTGACATTAACGGCGAAATGGGCGTGGTCGAGAATCTCAGCATCCGCGCCACGACGATGCGGACGCCGAGCAATGTCAAAATCATCGTGCCGAATCAAAGCCTGTTAGGATCGTCCGTGAAAACCTATACCAAGCGCAACCGGTGGGTGCGCGTTGCGATTCCGTTTTTCTTCAAAGAGACGGCGCGGCCGGAGGACGTGCGCGAGATGCTGCTCAAGATTGCGCTGAAACATGACGCGGTGCGGAAAGAGCCGAAACCGTCGGTTTATTTCAAAGGCGCGAACGAGGGCGCGAGCGGCTGGAATCTCGAATTTCAATTGTCGGTGTGGATTGACGATCCGCTTAAAATGTCGCAGGTGTCGAGCGAATTGCGGTTTTCGGCGTGGGATGCGGCAGGGAACGGCGGCCTGAACTCGGCGAGTTAAAGGCGGATGTTCAGCGCGCGGGGCGGCGATTCGCGCACCGCAGAATCAGGTTGACGGGCTGGTCTTCGACGGAACACGACGCGGTTTTCTGCCGCAATGCGCTGTCGAATTGCAGATCGTTGAAACGCGCCCGCCGCGCGCAGACCGCCCGCCGCTCTTTCCACCACGGACTGCAAGCATTGATGTTCTCGCGGAGCTGCGACCGGAGCGCGCTCCATTCTTGGCTGGTGAGCCGCTCCGTCAAGCATTTCGCCGCCCGGCATTTCGAGACGCAGAAGGCGGAACAATCGTAATCCCGCTCATCGCAGAATTCGCCGGTGGCCTTGTCGCATCGGCGATAGCAAGCCGCTTCGTCAAATGTTTTCGGCCGAGTCGCGTAGAGCCAGATGCCCCCTATCATCGCTATGCTGAAAAGAATTAGTTTGACGCGCATCGTTTTCCTCGCTTCATGTTCACGGTTATTGTTCTTCAATGACAGGCGCGTCGGCGGGTCTGGCGGTCAGGCTGTTTCTGCGGCATGGCGTTTGCTCTCCGTGTTCGCTGTCAGACACCTCAAAGGCGTCTGACAGCTTGGGTTATCTGTCAGCGTTCGACACCGTTCCCATTATCCGGCACGCGGCTGACGCGAGCGTTTACTCCGGGCAGGCGAAGAGCTTGCCGAAGGTTTCGGGCGAAATATCCCCGGCGAGCAGGCCGTCAAGATAGCCGTTCGATTGGCCGGATTCAAGCATGTTGAAGGCGCAGTCGAAATGCGGCGCGGAAATCTTCTGCTGCTCGAACAGGGCTTTCAGCGCGGCCTGTTTTTTCTGCGTTTCCTGCGTGCGCTTGTCTTCAAGCTCCTTTAAATAGGCCAAATCGTAGGTGAGCGGAATGCCCGCCGTCATGTCGCCTTGAAACACGGGCGTCTGCCGATTGCCCTGCTTTTTCGCGGTTTCCGTGACGCTGTTGCGGACGAAATTCCAGAGTTCTTCGACTTCAACCATGCCGTCGCGCTCTTTTCCGGCCATGCCGTCGGCCTTGCCTTTCAGCCCTTCCAGCATGTAATACGTGAAAACGCCGTGCTGAAATTCCTGCATTTCCAGCGACAACTGCGCGCCGTCGGACGCGCTGATCGCCAGCCGCCCCTTGCCGGTAAATTGATCCCAAGGAATTTCAACGCCCACGTCCCGCGTTTTATTCGCGCGGTTGACCGTCGCCGCGCTGTAACACGAATCGAGCAGCGTGATGACGCGCCGTGCCTCAACGCGATCCAGCATGTCGGAAATGTCCTTGTTGCTCAACGCCGTCGCATAAAGATCGTCAATATCGGCGTTATACGTCACCCAATAGGTTTCTTGGCCTTCCGGCGCGCCGTGTCCGGCAAAATAAATGATAATCGTGTCATCCGCGCCCGCCTGCTGTTTCAGCCATGTGCCAATCGCCCGCTTGATGTTCTCGCTCGTCGCGTCCTTGTTCAGCAGCAGCGTCACGTTTTCTTTCGGAACGCCGCCGAAATTCGGGTCAATCAGCACGTCATACATCCCTTGCGCGTCGTTGACCGTGTAGCGCAGATCGGGAATGCGATCGTCCTGAAAATCGCCAAGCCCGATGATGACCGCGTAAGTTTTGCCGGGTTTGAATTCCTCCGCTTCCGGCGCGGCTTCTGTGCCGGGCGCGACGGCGCGCTGCTGCGCGGCGTCTGCCGGAGTCGGCTGTTCGGTCGGCGCATCCGGCTGCGGCGCGGCGGGTTCGGCCGGAACGTCCGTCGGCGCGGGCTGCGCGTCTGTCGGCGTCGGCTCAGCTTGCGGAACTTCGGCGGGCGCGGCCGTCGCTTCGGCGGCAGGCGTTTCCGGCGCGGCTTCCGGCGACGGCTCGGCGGGCGGATTCGCCTGCGGCGCAGCCTGCTTGATGATCTGCAAGCATTGATTTATCGCTTCTTTCGGGGCTTTTGACGCCTCGCAATATTTGCGGGCGGCGTCAAGGTCGCCGGTGTTGGCATACGCGATGCCTAAATAGAGTTGGGGATAATAAGGATGCTGCGGCGTCGGCTGCTTTTCGATGGCTTTGTTCAGGAGCTCGATGGCTTTTTTCCACTCCTGACGCTCTATCATTTTCAATGCCTCGGCATATTCTTTTGGCACGCTCTGCTGTGGTGGCTTCTTCTTCGCATCCTCTTTTTTCGCGTCGCCTTTCGGCTCTTTTTTCTTGGGAGCTTTGGCAAGCAGCGCCGCGCGGCCATGCGACGCGGCCGCCCAGCCTGACGGCGGCGCAATGTGCGCCATGGCGAGGCTGAT